>CAYFNI010000141.1:0-1507 GCA_964344495.1 uncultured Methylococcus sp. | reverse complement strand
CAGGGCTGGCCACCGCCGGCTCAACACCGTCGGCGGGCGCTGCCACCGCCTCGGGTTTTGGCACGGGAGCGGGAGCCGCCACCGGTTCGGCCGGCTTGGCGCGGGTCGGGCCGCGCAGCACGGCATCCTCGGCCTCCAGCCGCAGTTTTTCGATATTCTGCAGCATGATCATGGACTTGCTGATGTCCGGATAGATCACGCTAAAGGAGCGGTCACGCAGAGTCGCGAGTTCGTCCAGCATCGCCCGGGTCTCATCGGCGCCTTTGTCGAAATGTTGTTCGATCCATTCCGCGGCCACGGCAAGACTGTCGCGATACAGCTGTTCATCGTTACGCAGCAGGGCTGCCCGGGTGGTCTCCAGCTTGAGCAGCAGCAATTGCCGCACTGCCTCGACCTGTTCGGGGGTCAGGACAGCACTGACCGGCTGATCGGTACGCCGCACGGTGACCAGATCCTTGATGCCCTTGATCGCATGCTCAAGGGCATCGGCATTTTCATCGGCGGGTTCAGCGCCCTTACCCTGGGCTCTGGCCTGTTCCTGCTGCTTGACAGTGCCGGCATGGGGCAACACCAAGGGCAAGTGGCCCACCTTTTTTTCCAACGCCACCAGACGCGCGGAAACACCGACCAGATCCGGAGCCTGCACCTTGCGCAGGGCAGCCATCTCTTCCGCCAGAGCTTCGCGGACCTTGTAGACCGCCGGATCGGCACTTTCGTGCAGTCGCTGGTCTGCCGCAGCCATGGCCGCCAGCACCGACTTGACGTCGCCAACCAGATTCAATTTCTGGTTGGCCACATTGAGGAGATATTCCGCGTCCGTAATCAGCAGATCGCCCCGCGTCTTGTTGAGCTGCCGCTGAATCTGCTGGATGGCCTCGGCCAGATCGGACCGCGTTGCGTCCAGTTTAAGGTCCAACTGCTCGTCATGCTGACCCAGTCGCTGCTCCAGCTTGGCATCCGCACTGGCATACTGGCCCTGCAAGGTGGCCAGCTGCGAGTGCAGGGCCGCCAGTTCCGACTGGACAGCGGTCAGCTGATGGGTAACTTCCTGCACCTGATGGGTCTTGTCGGATATCTGCCCGCCAAGGCCTTCCTGCCGGGATCTCAGTTCCTGCAACAGGAACCAGCCGGCACCGGCAAGGACGAACACGCCTAGCAGGATCAGGTACCCCATCCAGGCCACGCCGCGCTTTTTCTTCTTGGCCGGCGGCGTCACCGGGGCGGAAGCAGCCTCAACCGGCTCAACCGGCTCAACCGGCTCAACCGGCTCAACCGGCAGGGTAGCGCTAACCTCTACGGCCGGCTCGACGACGGGTTGCGGCTCATGGTGCTGTTCAGTCAATGGTGTATCCCCATCTGGTACGGGTGGTGGGCTCGCAGCCGGCAGCTCGACCGGAATTTCGGAGGGCAAGACGGCCTCGCCCACGGGCGCAGGCGGCTCGAAGGCGGCAGCAGGCTCTACAGGCGCGGCCTGAGCGGCCCGCGCAAGGTTTCCAGCACCGGACTT
>CAYFNI010000140.1:0-1576 GCA_964344495.1 uncultured Methylococcus sp. | reverse complement strand
GCATGGACGGACAACCAGGGGAACCGTTATACCGGCACCTGGCGCGGCAATGCCAGGCTGGTCGTCAACGACCCTTTCGGATGCGGCGACCAGTACACCTTCTTGGTCACCGGCGCCGAAGGAATTGCCCAGGGGCGCATCGGATACCGCTTCCCGATCACCTGCGAAGGGCTGAAAGGAAACCTCGCCTACACCGGCATGGGGTATAAAATCATCGAAGGCGAAGCCGTAAGCCTCCAGCCAGATGGGCAGAGCCACGGTATCGACGCCGGAGTCACCTATCCCCTCCTGAGGAGCCGTGCCACCAACATCACCACGGCGGCCAGTTATCAGTTCAAAACGCTCTCGGACCGCAGCGCCGGCGAGACCATCAGCAACAAGCGCCTGCACAGCGGGTCATTCGGGCTCAGCGGCGACCGGTTCGACACCCTGCTCGGCGGCGGCTACGGATCATGGAACATCAGCATCACTGCAGGCAGCCTCCATCAGGAGGTCGCCGCCGCCAGCCTACCGAACACCGACGGTACGTTCCTGCATGTCAATACCGGGCTTTCCCGGCTCCAGCGGTTGGCGGATCGCCTCACCCTTGCCCTCTCATGGAACGCCCAGCACAGCCTCGACAACCTCGATTCTAGCGAAAAATTCTACCTGGGCGGCCCTTACGGCGTCCGGGCCTACCCGATCGGCGAAGCCGCGGGAGACGAAGGGCACCTGTTCAACCTCGATCTCCGCTATGAGCTGCCGATTCCGGCCTCCATCGGAGCCATGCAGCTTTCAGGATTCTACGACGCAGGACGCATCACGCTCCACAAAGAGCCATGGACCAATTCCGTCAGCACCGCGACCGGCATGAACGAATACTGGCTGCAAGGCGCAGGGATAGGCCTGGCCTACAGCTCCGGTAACAGTTTCAGCCTCAAGACAGTCTGGGCGCACGCCATAGGCTCTAACGGAGGAAGGGACACGAACGGCAACAACAGCGACGGCAAGGGCGGCGACAACCGCTTCTGGCTCAATGCGTCGATCTACTTCTAACACCGTCAACTCCTGCCCATGAACAGGATCCACCGGCTCATCTGGTCTGCGATCAGGGAAAAATGGATCGTCGTATCGGAAAAGGCTGCCACCCGAGGCTACCCGGCAATCATGTCCGGCGCACTTTCGCTCGCCGCCCTGCTCCTTGCCTCAACCCCGGCTTTGGCCATCGATGCCGGCACCCTGCCCACCGGCGGCCAGGTCACCGCAGGCAGCGGCACGATCTCCGCCAGTGGCAACCGGATGACCATCGAGCAGACCAGCGAAAGGATGGTCGCCAACTGGAACACCTTCGACATCGGCCGGGATGCCGCCGTGCGCTTCAACCAGCCCAACGCCCAGGCCGCAGCCCTGAACCGGATCAGCAGCCAGGACCCGACGCAGATCCTGGGAAGCCTCTCGGCGAACGGCCGCGTCTTCCTGGTCAATCCCGCCGGCATCATCTTCGGCAGGAGCGCCACGATCGACGTCGGCGGACTCGTCGCTTCAAGCCTCGAGATGCTCGACAGAGACTTCATGGCAGGCTCCTGCCGCTTCAGCG
>CAYFNI010000139.1:445-1631 GCA_964344495.1 uncultured Methylococcus sp. | reverse complement strand
TCGCCGGTTTGCGCCGGCAATGGCGTGTGTAGCACCTGTGCAACAGGGTGGATTCTGCATCGCGGCCAAGAGGCGTCGATGCCATTCATAGCCATTCGGGAAGCTTCATGTCGAAACGATTCTGTCTGCTGCTTTTGCTTCTATCACTTGGCCCCCACGCTCTGGCCGACTCGGGCATTCTCAACCTGTTCGGACTCGAGGGCGTCAAGGCAACCGTGTCCATGCAGCGAGACCCATCGAGCACCGCCTCGTTTGCCGATATGTCGAATCAGGCACACCTGAGTCAGTTTCAGCCATTGCAGGGTGATCTTCGGATCGGTCACGATGATGCCGCCTGGTGGTTCCGGGTCGCGCTGGATGTCCCGCCTGCCCTGATTGGCGAACGTATCTATCTATTGATGATGCCGGCGGATCTCGATGATGTGCGTTTTTATCTGCCTGATGGGCAGGAGTTGGTCAACGGCCTGAGTTGGCCTTTTTCCGCTCGAAAGTTGCCCAATCTGTTCCCCGTCCTGCCACTCAAGCTGGACAGCAATCACGCCGAGGCCTTTATCCGGGTACAGAATAGCGGCGCGATGGCTTTGCACCTGTCATTGCTGTCCGAGCACGATCTGCGCCGCCACATCCAGATCTATCATTTCTCGTTTGGCTTTTATTACGGCGTTCTGATCCTGGTATGTCTGATGAGTCTGCTCAACTGGCTGTGGACGCGCGACCCACTCTACGGGCGCTACGTCCTGCTGGCCACCCTGACCGGCCTCACCTCATTGACGGTACAGGGGTACACCTCGGGTTTTATCCTGCCGGAGCACCCGGCCTGGGTAACGGTACTGGATAACGGGCTGGTGTCGCTGCTGGTCGGAGCGGCCATTTTGTTTTCACTCGCGCTGCTGCAGATCGAGTCCCACTATCCGCGTTTTTCCCGCCTCTGGCGCTGGGCCGCCTGGGTCCTGTTTCTCTCATCCGGGCTGGCGCTGACGCCCCTGAATCGGATAGGGGTTGAATTGGCCCTGTTGGCGTTTCTGATCTACGGCCTGTGTTCAACCATCCTCAGTCTGCTCGAATGGCACCGCGAACGATCGACAGTGACCCTGTTGGCTTTTTGCGGCTACCTGATTTTCGTCTTGTTCCAGTCGGTCACTGCGCTGATGTCACTGGGCCTGGTGCCCGCCACGCCATTCACGAT
>CAYFNI010000139.1:0-435 GCA_964344495.1 uncultured Methylococcus sp. | reverse complement strand
GGAGACGGAAGCGGCCCTGATCAAGGCCCGCACCGAGACGCAGGAGGAACAAAAGCGCAGCGATGAACTGCGTCTGTTTATCGGCATGCTCGGGCATGAGCTGGGCACGCCATTGGCGGTCATCGATTCAAGCCTGCAATGTCTGGAGATGGGGCACGATGCGGAACGCCCCGACACCGCCAAATGGCTCGACACCATTCGGACGGCTGCCCGTCGACTGGATCATCTGGTCAAGGATTCGCTGGCCCGTGAGCGGGTCGATTCCGACGGCTGGAGTTTGCGCTGGACCGTTTTTTCGGCCAGCGATCTCGCCGATGCCGCGCTGTCCGACTACGGTCTGGACCTGCCGACCTCCGGCTATGCCCGCCTCCCGTTCACCGTGGGTGACGCGCCAGGTTCATTGGTGACCGAAATCAGTGAGCCAGCACTGGTCTG
>CAYFNI010000138.1:1206-2305 GCA_964344495.1 uncultured Methylococcus sp. | reverse complement strand
TGAGTATGATTTGCCTTTGGCATGGGGTTCTCCATTGCTTGGGGGTTAAGGTGGCCGGATGGCCGGTTGAGGGTTTCTGCCTGTCCTGAGCGCAGTCGAAGGGATCGTGCAGAAACCACCCGGTTTTTATCGAAGCGGGCGGCTATGGCCGTCGCGCCGGTAATCTCGTCGATGTAGCCGAAGGCCATGGCCTCTTCGGCGGTGTACCAGTGATCGGCTCCGTCAGTGAGCAGGGCGAGCATGTCGTCCTTCGACTTGCCGGTCTTGCTGGCATAGGCGGTGCTCATGGCCTCGGCGTACTTGTCCAGCACGTCGGCATAGGTGCGCATGTCCTGTGAGTTGCCTGCCGTGGCGCCCCAGGGGGCATGCACCATGTACAGGGCGTTCTCGGCCATGCTGGTACGGTCGGCAGCCAGCGCGATCAGGCTGGCCGCGCTGTACGCCGCACCATCAATCAGGCACTGGGTCGGCTGTGGATGGCGCTTGATGGCGTTGTAGATGGCGATGCCATCGGTGACCGAGCCGCCGTAGCTGTTGATGCGGACATTCAGCGGCTGGTCCTTGACCTCGTTGAGGGCTTCAACAAAGTCTTTGGCCGTAACGGAGTCGCCCCACCAGCTGGCGCCAATGTCGCCATAGATGAGGATCTCCGCCGCGTCGGCGCTGGCCTTGATTTCCCACCAGTCGCCTTGGGCGATGAGGGTAGAGGGTGTGTGTTTAGGCATGTCAGTTCAGAGCCATATAGGGATAAAGTTCTTTCAGGATTCCGGGAGCCGCATCGACCATGCCGTGAACCAGCATCAGAGCTAGCGCGGTATAAATAAGCGCTCTCAGTTCTCTTCGGTTGGCGATGATTTCCAGCATCTTGACCACGTGTTCGTTTACGTTAAACTGCACTTAAATCTTCTCCTGCCTGCTCAGGGGTGGGTTCAGAAAGCCTCCGGAGCCGCAAACTTCGGGGGCTTTCGCGTATCTGGGGTTGGCTATCCGCTCATGGCGCTGGCCGGGTCTGTCGGGTTATTGGCAGATTGGGCTTGGGCATTCAGGCCATTGGCCGGATCGGCCGGATTTTCCATGTTAAACAGCCGCATCAATCCGA
>CAYFNI010000138.1:0-1196 GCA_964344495.1 uncultured Methylococcus sp. | reverse complement strand
GCGCACAATCTCGGGGCCGGAGGCCAGCCCGTTGCGCTCCAGCGCTTCCCAGGCCGTGGCTTCCTTAACCGGATCAATCCACGGCATTTGCGGGCTGATGTAGAGGGCGTGATCGAGCGAATTCGGATCAATGTCGGCAGGCAATAGCAGCTGGCCGCTCATCTGGGCGGCCTCAAGGAAGCGTTCGTACACGGGGCGCACAAACTGGGCGGTAAATTCGGCGCTGACTGACTGATACATGCCCCAGCCTTCCACCAGTTCCTGCCGTTGGGCCGAATAGGTGCCGTCGTAATTGCGCGACAGGCTGGAATAGGTGCAGCCAATACCGGCAGCGACAGCGCGAAGCTGGCCATTGCGGAATGGTTCCAGTTGCGGATTGGGGCGCTTGCTGTCGATGGTGCCGATTTCTTCACCCGGCATCAGGTCGTCGAAGATCATGCCGGGCCGGAAGCGCAGATCGCGGGGCGTGCCGTCCGGGTTGGTTTCGTACATGTCCGGATTGCCCTTGCGGATGAAGGCGGCCATGCTCGCCGCCACCTTGGCGGCAATGCGTTCGGATTCTTCGTAGTCCTTGATGTCGTCGAGCCGTCCGAGCACGGAGGCGAACACGCTGACACCACGCGCCTGACCGATGCGGTCGGTGAGCTTCAGATGCAGGTAGTTGTCCGCGCTCACCCGGCGTAAATCGCTGAGCATTACGGGCAGGCGAAACAGATCACCCGGATGCTGTTTGTACAGGTGATAAGCGATGGGCCGTCCCCAGCCATTGCGCTCAACACCCGCCGTAATCAGCGGGTTTTCGTAGCTGTTATGGGTGAATGGCAACAGGTCGGATTCGACCAGCTCCAGACTGAACGGCACGCGGGTGCCATCGATCAGGGTAGGGTTGGGACCGGCTACCATCTGCACCAGCAGTTCGCCATCGCGGATCCACGTCCGGGCAGCGAGGCGCTGAGTTGCAGCCCAGTCATGACACCAGGTCACTTCCGGGCGTTTGCTCCAGTCGCGCCACAGGCTGAGGATCTGCGCGGCCAGTTCGGTATGGATGCTGCCATCGGTCCGGCGCGGTTGCGGTTCAATGCCGATACCGGTAGGCCCGACGATATTGGCGACCAGTACGCTGAGCGCGCCCCGGGCGAGATCGTGATTCTGGTCGAGGTGGCGGGCCTGTTCGCGGAGGCTGGTTCCGGCACGGA
>CAYFNI010000137.1:405-2623 GCA_964344495.1 uncultured Methylococcus sp. | reverse complement strand
GCAGGCGCGTGCCATGCTGGAGGCAGCCCTGGGGTACGTGCTGGACAGCGAAGGTATCCAGCTGACGGGTGATGCAGTGAATTCAAAAACACGGGTCCGGGCCGAGTAGCCGCCGGCCCAAGCCGTCAGGGGTCAGCTGAACGACAGGTCGATGCCGGCGGCCTGCAGGTAGGCGGACTCCTGCTCCAGATCAGCGACGGTCAGCGGGTGCTCATCCAGCCAATTGCGGGGGAAAGCCAGCCTGACGGCCGATTTGCTCAGGTGCAGGCGTATCGGCGGCAGGGCATTCAGGATCCGGCTGCGATGCAGCAGAATCGCCAGTCGCAACAGCACTGCCAGCCACTTGCCGGTTTCGTCCCAGGGGCTGTGAAGCTCCTTGAACAGTTTCAGCGGAAACTTGCGCCGATGGCTGCGCACCAGCGTGGCCAACAGGCGTTGGTCCTGTGTGGAGAAGCCGGGCAGGTCGGCGTTTTCGAGGATGTAGGCACCATGCTTGTGGTAGCCGCTGTGCGCGATGTCGCGGCCGATGTCATGCAGTTCCACCGCCCATTTCAGCCATTGGCTGGCCGTTTCGCGGTCCAGTGCGGCCGGGAAGTCGAACTGGTCGAGAAAATCGTCCAGGGTGACCTGAATCTGGCGCGCGTGCTCGGTCTCAACGTGATAACGGGTGGCCAGCGCGACGACCGTGCGGTCACGGATATCCTCATGATTGATGCGGCCCAGCAGATCATGCAGCAATCCCTCGCGCAGCGCGCCATCCGAGATTTGCATGTGCGTGATGTCGAGCGCTTCGAACGTTCCCTTGATGATAGCGAGCCCGCCCGGGAAACTGGGATAGCGTTCGGGGTCGAGGTCGGGGAAGTCGGTCTTGTTCATTCGGCCCGCCGCAATGACGGCATCGACCAGTCGATCAAGGCCCTCGGCCGAGATGCCGCCGCGGCTCCAGCCCCGGCTCAAGAGCAGCTTGTGGGTGGTGCGAAGGGTGCCGGACGCACCGACCGCCTGTGACCACTGGCGGCTATGGAACAGGTGCTGGAACGGCTCCAGTTCGCGTTCCGCGACCAGAACGGCCCGCTTGAACCGCTTGGCGGTGATACGGCCATCGGGAAACTGGGCCATGCTCATCGACACGCAACCCATGCGCAGGCTTTCCTTTTGCAGCGGGGTTTGATCGACGCCGATGATGTATTCGGTGCTGCCGCCGCCAATGTCCATGACCAGGCGGTGCTTGCCGTCGCTGGCGAGACTTTGGGATACGCCCTGATAGATCAGGCGGGCTTCCTCAATGCCGGCGATGATTTCGATCGGGTGGCCGAGGGCTGTTTCGGCCTTGGCCAGCCAGGGGCCCGCATTGCGGGCAACACGCAGCGTGTTGGTACCTACGGCGCGCACGCTGCCGGGCGGCAATTTGCGCAGACGCTGGCCGAAGCGCTCAAGACAGCCCAGCGCCCGTTCCTGAATCTCGTCCGTCAGGTCGCCCTCGGATGTCAGGCCGGAGCCAAGCCGGACCATTTCGCGCAGCCGGTCCAGGACGACGATCTCGTTGGCGCGCAGTTCCGCCACGATCATGTGGAAGCTGTTCGATCCCAGGTCAACTGCCGCGACCTGCTGGGGTTTGCTGTTGTGAATCAAGGGCATGCTGGCAGGCGTTTGGGGAGGGGGCAGGGCAGGGCGGGGAATCCGTTAAAATCAGCGACATCGATGCCATCGATGGATGCCGTATCCGTGAGGGCCCATTGTCACAAATCCGATCTGAAAAAACACCCACCATGATGAAAGCCTTGTCCTTGCGCGGCTTACGCAAGACGTACAAAAACGGCCATGAGGCGCTCAAGGGCATCGACCTTGAAGTCGATGCCGGTGACTTTTTTGCCCTGCTCGGACCGAACGGGGCCGGGAAATCGACCACCATCGGCATCATCAGTTCGCTGATCAACAAGAGCGCCGGTCGGGTCGAAATCTTCGGGCACGATCTGGCGCACGAGCCGGAGGCGGCGAAGCGGCTGATCGGTTTGGTACCGCAGGAAATCAATTTCAACCAGTTCGAGACAGTGCTGAATGTGATCGTCAACCAGGCGGGTTATCACGGCATTCCACGCAAGCAGGCCTTGCCGCGCGCGGAGCAGTGCCTTCGGCAACTGGGCTTGTGGGACAAGCGCCACAGCGTGTCACGCACCTTGTCCGGCGGCATGAAGCGGCGGCTGATGATTGCCCGGGC
>CAYFNI010000137.1:0-395 GCA_964344495.1 uncultured Methylococcus sp. | reverse complement strand
GGAAGAAGCGGAAAATCTGTGCCGTAACATCGCGATCATCAATCAGGGCCGTATCGTTGAGCACAGCACGGTCGACCAGTTGTTGGCGAGCATGCAGTTGAACCGCTATATCCTCGATCTTGATCGGCCGCTGGATAGATTGCCGGAGATCGCCGGTTTCAATCTGGAGCGGGGGGATGGCACGACCCTGTCGGTCGAGGTGCCGACGGCCCAGGGTATTCACGTCTTGTTTGACGCGCTGGCGGCGGCCGGTGTCCGAGTGGTGGCCTTACGCAACACCGCCAACCGTCTGGAGCAGCTGTTTCTGGATATGCTGGCGGGGGGCGGCGAGCGCTAGCGGTGCAGGTTCGGGTTGCACCGCATCGATCGCGCAAGGGCTGCCTGTTGTTGACGGC
>CAYFNI010000136.1:0-2643 GCA_964344495.1 uncultured Methylococcus sp. | reverse complement strand
CGTTGGCCAGCGCCTCCTTGCGGGTCTTGTCGGTTTCTCGCTCGGCCAGATGCAGTGCAAGGCGACTGGGCAGGGCAGAGCGCACAAGTGATGGATCCGAGGTTTCACGGACGACGGTCAGCGCGCACTCGAGACGGTGAGTGGAACTGCTGAAGCCAAGTTGGCTGCTTTGTTGCAGCAACTCGCTCGCCGAGTTATCCGGACAATCGGACAGACCGGCAAAGCGGATAGTCTGGCTCGGTAACGTGGCGCATCCAGCCAGCGCCAGTACCATCGCCAGCCCGGTCAGAGGGCAAATACGCATCGGCGTCTACTTCCCGTTGTTCCAGAGCGCGATCATCGGCTCAATCGCGGCCGCATTGGCCGGCACAAAGGCATCAATACCAAACAGATCGCACAGTTTCTTGCCTTCACCATCACTGCACGTCGCCGCCATCGCCTGCGCGAAGCGGTCTCTCTCATCGGCCGTGCTGGTCTTGCTGTCGGCGACCAGTCCCATCAGGGGGATATCGGCTGAAGTAAAAATGGCTTCGGTCGGATTCGACAAGGGCAGGGAACCCAGAGCGGCATACTGCTGGCCATTTAGCAGGACCGCATCCAGTTCGCCCTTGTCGAGCGCGCGCAGCGTGCGAATCGCCTGACGAGCCGGTTTCAGCTGAAACCAGGTCTGCGGATCCAGTTTGCCAGCAAAGACGATAGAGCGAATGAAGTCGGGCTCCTCGAACACGGTACCACCCAGCGTCTTGCCCTTGAGTTGGTCGAGCGTCGCAAACGTCCCCTTTCTGACGATCAGGCGGTAGCGTTCAACGGATGTACCCTTCATGCGCGGTTGGGCGACCGGAACCAAATGATGGGCGGTGCGCTGATCGAGAAACAGACCCAATGATGTAATGGCAAAGGCCGGTTTCTGGGTGTCCAGCAGTTGCCGGCAGTCATCCGCCTGTGCGGTGAAACGACTGTCAAACGTATTGGCGGGCCAATGACCGACGCGCTCGATTACCCGCAGCATTGCCGCCATGGCCGTAGTGGCGTCTGCCTCATTGACTGGACCACCGGGATAACAGACCACGATGGTGGCGGCGTGGGCTGAGTGGGTACAGGCAACAACCAGTAAAAAGCCAATGACGCGGAACAAGGCAGGCACAGATGCTCTCACAAGAGTCCTCGAAGATGGGGAGTGATCATGGGGGATCGGTTGAAAACACGGGGGCGCGGTGACGCCATCCAGACATAGCGGGATTATCCACTGTCTGCAACAGTGCATAAAGACCCGATAAATCCGGATGCGCCCTGAGTGGCGCCAAAGCGATGCACGGGTGGCTCAACCCGGTTGCCGCCTGCCATCCAGCAATTGACCGATCGCCGGTGCCACCAGCAACGTGGCCGCAAGGCAGGCCAGCAGGCCGAGCGTGATGTCCACGCCCAGCCCTGACACGCCGCGGTAACTCGCCAGCGTGATGGCGCCAAGCCCGGCCAGTTCGGTGCCGGCGGCCAGGGCAATGACCTTGCCGGCATCAAGTGTCACCTCGAACGGGCTGGCGTGCTTCATCTCCAGCCACCGGTGGCTGAACCAGACGCCATAATCCACCGCCAGGGCGATCACCAGGGGCAGGGCAATGATGTTGGCGAAATTGTAGGACAATCCGCCCAGAGCCATCAGGCCGAGCATCCAGCCACCGCCAATCAGGAGTGGCAGGGAGGCCAGAATGAAGCCTTTGATACTGCGCAGAACCAGCGCCAGCCAGATCAGGCAGACCCAGACGGCCAACAACGTACCCTGACTGAAGCTCTCGACCACGGTTTTGGAAAATGCCTGATGGGTCGTAGGAAATCCGGTGGCCTTGAGCGAGACGGCATAGACTTCGCGCATCAGTTGATCGAGATTCTCGGCGTCGTATACGCTTTTGGCCGGGAAGGCATAGGCAGCGAGTGTGCCATCGGCTGAAACGAAGCGATCCCTGAGCCGAGGCGGCAGGCTCTGCGGCGTCAGTACTTCAGCCTGACGCCAGGCAGTCAGATGTTGAAGCCCGTTTTGGGCGGCTGCGAGACCTGCTCGCAGAAAGGCTTCGCTGCGCTGACGGGCATGGGCCGGCTGAGCCTTCAGACGCGCACTCAAAGCTTCAACATCGGACCGAAGCCCCTCAAGTTCCGCCACCAGATCCGCATGTCCGGCGGAGAAGGCCTGTTCCTGCGCCTCGTCCAGTCGTATCAGGGCCTTGGCAAGGTGATCCTGCACCGTCTGGAACGCCGGCGGCGAGAGTCCTTCCCGGGCCCAGTGTGCAAGTTGTTCTCTGAATACCGGACGCTCGCTGAATTTGGCGATGCGAAGCGCACGTTCGACGCGGGCTTCAGCATCCTCCGGGAACAGTTGAATCAGTGATTGGACCCGGGCGATGGTCGGTTGCTGGCTTGCTGCGGATGTGATGCGCCGCAATTCGTCAAGATCGTTGGCGGTAAAGATGATGACCTCCGACTGATAGTCGGTTTCGTCGGCCATCCGGCGCTGGTACTGCGCCGCTTTGGAGTCGCGGGGCAGCAGCGAGAGCACATCATAGTCAAACGGGATGGAAACACCTGCTCGCAACCCCAGCACACCGGTCATGACTGCCAAGCTGACCAGGATCATCGCCGTTCTTTTCGAGA
>CAYFNI010000135.1:0-2650 GCA_964344495.1 uncultured Methylococcus sp. | reverse complement strand
AAAACACGGCCCCACCGGGGAGAGTTCGTCGGCTGAGATGGCTTCAACGTCATAAGGATGGGGACAAGGCTGTCACTATCAGTAAAGGGAATCACGGAACCGCAGGGGCCACACTATTACCCGGAAGCCAAGCAGAATACATGCCCATCAAAACGGATGCGCCATCGCTGCAAAACGCTCTGACAACACCGGCCGCCCCTGCCGGCTGTGGCATATCACACAGTCAGCTAGGGTATATGACTCAGCCTGTTGAGCCGGTTTCGCCACTCGACGCGCGGGTCTCCAGTAACGACAGGGCTTGCCGGGCATGGCACAAAGATTGATTCATCAGAGGTGCACTGTGTTGACACACTCCACCACATCTTCAGACCTAAGGGGACTCCATGAGCGCTACCAAAGCCATCACCTCAGCCACACCCGCCGCACCTCAACCGGGCGCGATGCTTTTGGGAACCGGTCTGGCATTCGCATCACTCATCCTGCTGCCGGCCGTGGCCACCCAGCTTGGCCTCGGTGCAGCCCTGACCGGCGCGATGCGCATCGCCCTGATGCGCGCCTCCAGCCGCGTTGTCAGTGGTGCCAATGGCGCAGGCGAAACCAGTCCCGCCGGCTTCAGCTGTCACTGATCCAGTCGACAGGCCTGTATGAGCGTTTACGGGCACATTGGAATGACTCCGGGGCTGGTATAAGATTGAAGCCAGCCCCTACGGACGGCCACCCGGCGATCGGTTTATTCGGAGCACTCCCATGAACGAACCCAAGCCCCTTTGCGACATGTGCCAATTGCCGGTCGAAGTGGCAGGATTTGAACTGCAAACCGCCACCGGTCGCAAACGTTTCTGCTGCGAAGGCTGTCAGGGCATCTATCGGATGCTCCACGAAGACGAGATTCTGGATGACCCCGTCGCCTGAGCGACGATCATCCTGAAGCCCCGCTCCGTCCGACGCAGCCGGTTTCCGCCACCTACGGTCCACCGGGCCCACATTACACGGAGGTCATATGGCACATATTCACGGTGCCGCCGCCAACACCACGTCCCCCCCACATGCCGCCATGGGGCATGCAACCAGCCACGGGGCGTCTGCCGCAGGCACCCTATCCGCCCACGGACACCGCGCCATGGGCCACATCACGCAACACGCCGGCACGGTCGCAGGCATGGCCGCTGCCGCCAATAGCCCCGCAGGGAGAGGTCTCATGAGCATTCTGACAAGACACCCACTCGTCGTCTTCGGTCTCGGCATCGCAGCCGGCTATTACGCCCACAAATACCGCAAGGAAATCATCGAGTCTGCCACCCGGCTCTCGGAAAAGGGCAAGGATTTCGTGCTGCATCAACGTGAAAACCTGGAAGACCTGGTCGCCGAATGCAAAGAGTGCGGGGATGAAGCCGCCCCGGAATCCGAACAAGGCTGATCCACACCCACCGCCATCCTCACCGGATTTCCTATGTCCAGTTTAAGCGACGTCGTCCTGCGTTATCAGGCGCCGGGCCACCTCCGGTTCGATCTGCCCGACCGGCTCTGTGGTGCCGAAACCGCCAGCGCGCTGGTCAGCCGGCTGCGGGCCGAGGCCGGGATCTACCGGGTCGACCTCAAGCCCGGCGCACGCAAACTGTCCCTGCGCTATCTGGACTGGTGCACCTTTGCCGACATCATCCGCCGGCTGGCGGCCGTCATTTCCGGCTTCCCCCGTCGGGTGCAGACTGAAGCCCCGGCGCATGCGGTGGTGATGAGCGGCGCTGGCCGCGCCGTGACCCCGGCACCTGCCCTGCCCGGCGGCCTGCAACACTGGTTGCGGGTCAAATGGCTGGAAATCCGCGAAACACTCATGGCGATCAACATCCTCGTGCGGCGCGCGCTCGGTTCGGGCGCGAACTCACTGGCCCGACGCCCCAAATGGATCAAGGAATTCCTCAACGACCTGCTGATGCTGTACCTGATCAAGCTTCACTGGCACCACATCCTGACCGAATGGCTGCCGCGCCCCTGGACGCACCGTTACGAGTGGGCTGCCACGATCTATCTGATTCACCTGTCGGTTCAGTCGAAGTTGCCGCAGAACGGCTGAAGCATCACCGCACCCGCGAGGCACGCGCATGACCGCTCCGCCCACGCCACAGCATTTTCGCGTTGAACATCGGCTGAAATACCGCCTGCGCATAGCGGCCCCCAGCCTGCGGCAGGACCCGGAGCGCTTGTATGCCCTCGACATCCTGCTCCGGAAACGCCCGGCCATCGGGTCGATACGGACGATTCCCACGCTCGGCGGACTGGTCATCCATTACAACCCGGCCCAACTGCCTGAGCGGCACCTGCTGGGCTTGCTGGATGCCGTCATCCCCAATCTGGGCCGGACCCGCGCGCCCACGTCCGCGGCCGCAGAACTGATCCGCGCCGGCAAGGACCGCGAAACCCAGTTTGCCGTGGAAGGCATCAGCTGCGCCTCCTGCGCCCTGCTGATCGAACTCGTCCTGCGGCGCGATCCGCGCATTCGGCGGGCCACGGTCAACATGGCGTCAGCCACCGGACTCGTGTTCGGCGACATCCCGCCGGAAGAGGTCTACGACATCATCGACCGGCTGGGCTACAAGGCCCTGCCGCTGGATACCGTCACCCAGCGCAAGCTGCTCATGGAGCGCGAGGAACA
>CAYFNI010000134.1:2494-2811 GCA_964344495.1 uncultured Methylococcus sp. | reverse complement strand
CGCGGAGACTGCACCCGCAACGCCGACCACAGGACCGGCCCCGACGGCTGCCCCACTTTCGGTGCCGGATGCGCCGGCTGCATTACCCCGCCCAGGGGACGTACCGCTACCCGAGTCGATGACCCGCGAGGGCTCATCCACATCCGGGCCTAAAAAGCTGCAGGATGCACCTCGCATGTTGCTTGATGGTGCGGTGGTGCGCGATCCGACCGTCATGACCTTGCGCTTTCGTGAAGCGATCCGCTTGCAAGGAGCTGCCGAAGGTAGCGACAGCGGCGCCAAGGCGGCCAGGCCATCGGCGGTACCCGAGCTGCGAG
>CAYFNI010000134.1:0-2484 GCA_964344495.1 uncultured Methylococcus sp. | reverse complement strand
TGGTGCGCAAGGGGACTTCGCTGAGTTACGGCAAGGACGGGATTCTGATTGATGTGGTCGAGGTGACCCAGGACAAGGTCGAGGTCAGCCTGCCAGCCTTAAACAAGACCTTCGTATTGAGGTAACGATGAGCGACAGCCCTCGACACTCCGGCTTCCTCGGTCAATTTCTGGCGGCACTTTTGATCGCTACCCTGGCACTCGCTGTCGAAGCCGCAAAAACCCCGTCCGACAGCCGGACCATTCACTCGATCGACCTGCGCAACATCACCGTGGCCGATGCCATGCGCATGCTGTCGGAGCAGACCCGCATGAACTTCGTCGCCTCTGAACAGGCCAGTAACAAGCGGCTTTCCCTGTTCGTGCATGACATGAGCCCGATGGAAATCCTGGACACCATCGCCCACACCTACAACCTTTGGTATCAGCAAGACCCAAAGACCGGTGTGGTCCGCATCTATACCCCGGCCGAGTTCCGCCAAGGTGAAGTCGGCGGAAATCTGGAAGGTCTTGTCGACATCTTCACCTTGCGCTACCCCAATGCGATTGATGTGGCCTATGCCATCAAAAACCTGTGGACCACCCGCGTCATTCTGGATGTAGGCAACCTGCAGATGAATGATGCGACGCAGGAATTACGCCAGCGATTCAACCGGTTTGATGTCATGAATTCGCGCCGCGCGAGCATGGGCGGCGGCCAGGGCTCAGCCGTTGGCGGTGTCAATTCCAGCACGCCAACAAATCAATCGCAGACCAATTCATCGGAAGTTTCCAAACCCGATGACACCGTTCAACTGGACCCGCAGATGGAAATGAAATCCCTCCTCTCCGGGAATAAGGATGAGGGTACCGGGGCCTTGAGTGAACGGATGCAGAAAAAGGCCCTCATCTATGTCGCGGTCGTGCGGCCCCAGAACCGCATCATCGTCAAGACCCAGGATCCCGAGGCGATGGACCAGATCCGACGGCTGGTCGAGCGGATGGATTTGAGCATTGCAACCCTGGTGATGGAGGTGAAGATCTACAAGGTGGATCTGCAGGACAACATGAAGTCGGCCGTGAATCTGTATGAAATCGGCGGCCAGTTCATGGGTTCCATGATTCCGGCGGTGCCGGCCGTCGGTGCTGCGAGTACCTTTGCCGGCGCCGCCATGCCCGGGCTGAAGGCCACCTACATCGGCAAGAACTTTCAGGCAGCCATGGATCTGCTGGAAAAAGAGGGGCGGCTGACAGAACTGGCGGCGCCCGTTCTGGTGACATCCAATCAGGAGGTCAGCCGGGTGTTCGTGGGGACGCAGGTGCCAATTGTGACCGGCTATACCACCTCCAACAACAATGCCGGCGGTGGCGGTGGCGGAAACCAGACAACGATCAGCACAGCTGCCATCCAGCCGGTCCTGGTACCGGTCACCGAGGTCAGAAATGTCGGCACCACGCTGACGCTGACCCCCAGCGTCAATGCAGACCGTACCGTCAACGTCAGCCTGCTGATCGAACAATCCGTGCGCGGAGCGCCCGCACCGATTCCGCTTGCTGTCGGTAGTGCCGTGGAAACGGTCAATGTGGATACCGTCACCGAGAGCACCTATACCGGCACCATTGTTTCTCGCGACAAGCTGCCCGTGATGGTAGGCGGTCTCATCAATGAGTCCAGCGAGGAAACCGTCAACGGAGTTCCGCTGTTCATGGACATTCCCTGGCTGGGCAATCTGTTCAAGGAAACGGTGCGCACCAAGAAACGGTCGGAAATTATCATGGTGATCCGCCCATTCATCCAGAACACGCCCACGGAGGCCGCCGAGGAAAACGACAAGGTCATCACCAGCCGTAGCCTGCACCCTCAGTACAAGGACTTCAACGAGGACATGAACCTGTACCAGCGACCCAGGGAGCGCCCGAACGATTATGACCTGACCCCCGAACACCGGTTGTTTCCCTATCAGGACCGGCTGAAAACGCCATGAATACCTCACGTACTGCACCGGTGAACCGACGGCGGCTGGCCTGGCTGTCCCTGTTGCTGCTGATGGCCGGCGGCTTTGGCTGCGCAACCGTCATGAGTGGCCGAACCGAGACGGTCGTGATCGACACCGAGCCAGCCGGCGCCGATATCTACCTGAACGGACAATGGCTGGGCCAATCCCCGCTGACCGCGTCCATCCCCCGGACCGCCGACACGCTCCAGATCCGGAAACCGGGCTTCCGACCCCATGCGCACACGCTGATCCGCATCCTGAATCCCTGGAGTTGGGCCAATATCCCGTTTGGCGCCGTGCTGCCGGGCTTCATGGTCGATTACGCCAGCGGTTCGATCAATACCTTTCAGCAAGATCATTTCAGAATCAGGCTGCGACCTGAAAACCTCAAGACAGCGTTGCCCGCAGAACGACGTGCACGCGTCGAGGCTCTGGTCACGCAACATTTCGACAAACTGGTCCATTGGCAGGGCGCCGAGAGTTCCAATGTCGCCGAACTGATCATGGAC
>CAYFNI010000133.1:0-3318 GCA_964344495.1 uncultured Methylococcus sp. | reverse complement strand
TCGACGGCGGCTTGGTGCGCTATTGCCTGTTCCGGGCCAGAAAGCCCGGTTAGGTTGGGCTAAGACTTTTTCCCCAAAGCCATCCGGGCAAAGTTGAGATTCTCGAGGATTCGGGGTCGCTGCGATTCTGGCAGGCATTCCCTCGCCAACAATGTTTCGCAAGCCACCTCGCAATCCTGATAATCCCCGGTCCAGTAGCTGGCGACGGCAAATTCATCCAAGGCTCGCCATGCATACACATCGGCATCCAGAAAAAGGGTATCGCCCGGTTTGTCGATGTTGTTAGCCTGTTCAGCGAAGAGGCGGGCAAGCGCATACATGGACCGCTCGCGGCAATAACGGGCCAGTTCGGTCAGTGATTCGGCCCGCTGAGGACGATATTGATAGGCCGTGAGAAAACTGTGCATGACGTCTGCTGCCGGATGATCAAGTCTTTCACGAAGCCGGGCGACTTGTTGCAGGGCATACCAGATCTCCTCCGGCCATCCACCCTGACCAGCTCGCTTTTGATAGGCTTTCAGGCTCTCGGCTAATTGGCCGCCATCGCGATAACTCTGAGCCAGATAAAAGGTATAGCGAGAGACCATGAATGGATCGGTTTCCACGCGCAGGGCTTCGTTGAGCACCTTTGCATCGTCCTGATATTTTTGTGGGTTTTGGTTTCTCGCGCTGTCCTGAATCTGTTCAAACCAAAATCCATCGGCAGTCCCCCGGCTGCGCGCATCCGGGCACTCCAAGAATTCGTGCAAGACACCCCGGTAGTGACAATCCAGTCGATTCGAGGTTAACCATGGCAAATAAAACCTCGACGATCCGTGTTGCACGAGAACATCATACGTATCCTTGTCCAGGTTTGCCTTGAACGATGCCGGATCAAAGTCAGGTGCGAAATGAATCACGTTATCAGCGTCGATCATCAGACGATAATCCACCTCCTTGACCGCATGCATGGCCTTGAGGACACCTGTGCGGTTATAGGCGAAATCACGCCAGGGTTGATCAATGACTTGTCCGGGGATTCCGTGCTGTGCCAGAAAATCCCGGATGATGGATTGCGTGCCATCGCTGGAGCCAGTGTCAGCGACCAGGACGTAGTCAATCAGAGGGCGCGCATGTTCAAGGCAACGACGAATGATGTGGGCTTCGTTTTTTACAATCAGGCACAGGCCGATGGATCTTTTCTTTCTCGTCACGGGATCAGCTTCTCCTGGAACGTGTGTCTTACCCCGGACTCCCGGGATGTCGCATGAAAGGCGCCGCAGTGTAAAGCCTGCTGTGGGGTGCGTAAATATACGTATCCGTGATCGTGCCGGCCGGTGAAGGCTGAATCATCGATCTGGAGCACGGTCTGCCGACTTGGCCGCTAATAGTCAGTTCGGCTACCGATTGCAACGCTCAAAGGCCTGAGGGCCACCTGCGAGCACGGGATCGACATACCCGACGCGCAACAGGTCACTGGTTGATGAACCGCAGCCGGTTGGCGTTGGTGACCACGGTGACTGAGGACAGGGCCATGGCGGCACCGGCGATCATCGGGTTCAGCAAGATGCCGAAGAGGGGATACAGGACACCGGCTGCAACTGGAATGGCCAGCACGTTGTAGATGAATGCGCCCAGCAGATTCTGCTGGATGTTGCGCACGGTGGCCCGTGACAGGCGGATGGTGTCCACGACTTTGGTCAAGGAGCCGCTCATGAGAACCACATCGCCGCTTTCGATGGCGATGTCGGTCCCGGTGCCGATGGCAAAACCGACGTTTGACTGCGCCAGGGCCGGGGCGTCGTTGATGCCGTCGCCGACCATGCCCACCGTATCGCCTACGGCCTGTAGCGAGGTGACGACCGTTGCCTTGTCCTGTGGCAACACCTGTGCCCTGATCTCGTCAATGCCCGCTTCACGGGCAATGGCGGCAGCGGTGATCTCGTTGTCGCCGGTGACCATCAAAAGCCGGATGCCCATGCTGCGCAGGGTCTGGATGGCCGCGCGTGAATCGGACTTGATCGGGTCGGCGACGGAGAGCAGACCGATGATCGTGCCGTCAACGGCCAGCATAACGGGGGTCTGCCCCTTGGCAGCCAAGGCGTTGAGACGCCCGATCCAAGCATCCGCAGATATGCCTTTTTTTTCCATCAGAGGCAAGTTACCCAGCAGCACGGTCTGTTGTTCGATGAGGCCCTTGACCCCGTAACCAGCGATCGCACTGAAGCCGCTGACCGGCAGCAGGGGCTGTTGTCGGGCTTCGGCTTCAGCCAGCAGTGCCGCCGCCAGCGGATGTTCGGAACCTGACTCCAGACTGGCAGCCCATTGCAGCAGGCGTTCCTCGGTCCAGTCATCGGTGGTCTCGATGCCGACCAAGCGGGGTTTGCCTTCCGTGATGGTACCGGTCTTGTCCAGTACGATCGTGGTCAGCTTGCCGGCCGTCTGCAAGGCGTCGCCTTTGCGGATCAGAATCCCCCTCTGGGCCGCACGGCCGACGGCGACCATGACCGAAATGGGGGTTGCAAGACCCAGCGCGCAGGGGCAGGCGATCACCAGTACGGTCATCGCGGTCACGAAGGCATACCCGAAAGCGGGTTCCGGCCCGACGCTCCACCAGATCAGAAAGGTCAACAGACTGATCACGACGACCACGGGCACGAACACCGCCGCAATCTTGTCAACCAGGCGGGCGATACCGGGCTTGCTGGCCTGAGCGTCGCGGACGCTGGCTATGATCTGCGCCAGCACGGTGTCCCGGCCGATGCGGGTGGCCTTGAACAGGAAGGTGCCGGTCTGGTTGAGCGTGCCACACACGACTTCGTCGCCAGCCTGTTTTTGAACCGGCATCGGCTCGCCAGTCAGCATCGACTCATCCACGGTGGAATGGCCCTCGATCAATTCGCCGTCCACCGGGATTTTTTCCCCCGGGCGGACGCGCAGAACCTCATCGAGACCAACCTCGGCAATCGGAATGTCGTGCTCCTCACCCTCGCGAATCACGCGCGCAGTGCGGGGCTGCAGGCCGATCAATGCACGGATGGCAGAGGATGTCCGGCCGCGTGCGCGCATTTCCAGGGCGCCGCCCAGATTGATGAAGGCCAAAATGGTCACGGCCGCTTCAAAATACGCGTGACGGCTCATTGGCGGCAGGCTGCTCGAGAACACGATGGCGGCAGTGGAGTAAAACCATGCGGCTCCCGTGCCGAGCGCGATCAGGGTGTCCATGTTGGCCTGGCGGTGTTGCCAACTCTTGATCGCTCCGCGGAAAAAGTGGCCGCCCGAATAGCGCATGACGGCAAAGGTCAGGGCGGAGATGACGATCCAGAACAGCCCTGACAG
>CAYFNI010000132.1:0-3488 GCA_964344495.1 uncultured Methylococcus sp. | reverse complement strand
GGCGTGCTTGTAGGCCGAGTTGTTGGCGTCTTCAGCAATGGCTCTCTGGGCGGTTGCATATTTTTCGTGCTCACTGCCCTTCACCATCACCAGCGTCACGATGACTGCCAGAATCAGGCCGCCAACATATACCCAAAACATGTCTTTTTCTTTCTCCATCGGTGACTCCTCATAGTGTTAGAGTTGCATTCGCCCTCTAGTGGGCGGGAACACGATAGAGGACCCAGCCGCGCCCTAAGTTGATTGGCATCAAGAAAAAACATCAAAGATGGTACGTGAACGTGGCACCTGCCGGTCTTGGGCAGGCTAAGCGGCTTGATCGCCACGCCGGATACCGTGCTGGCGGCACCCGTGGGCTTGCCGGCACCCTGGAGCCAGGGCTAAACCAGTTTTCGCGCCTGTTCAAAGGCGGCGCGAAAATCTAGATACGCAGGTTCCTGCGCTGCCAGCAATGAGGCAAGCAGGGCATTCTGGAGCTTGTATTTGATATCTCCGACCGCCAATGCGCCGATGCCCACTGCGCCGGGCGCGTTGACGGCATGGAGCAGCGGCTCACCGTTGTGGGTGCGCTTGATGCCCTCGATGCCCAGGGGCGGCACCGCATTCACGTCCCCCGCCACCTTGAGCTGTGTGGCATCGGCAAGCACGCCGGCATTCAGTACCTGAACGCCGGCCTTGGCGGTGCAGAAGATGATGTCCGCATGCGCCAGCAGCCGCGCCTTGTCGGCGTCGGAACTCGCATAGGTGCCGATCAGCGCCGAGCCGCAACGGGCATTGTAGGCCTGTGCCTTTTCCAGAGCGTTATCGATATTGAACGGGTCGACAATCGTCACCTCGGCCCCCGCCAACGAGGCAATCACGCCCGTGGCCAGACCGACCGGGCCGGTACCGCCGAAGACAACCGCGTGCGCCCCCTTCAATTCCTGACCATGTTGCTGCTTGAGTTGCTTTTCGACGCAGGCCACCAGCGCGGCGGCCGTGGTAAAGGCACCGCTGGGGTCGGCCAGCACGGAAACGACAAACGGCGGCACCATGGCCTGACGTGCGGCATCCAGCATGCTCAAGGCCAGACCGATGTCACGGCCACCGATGAAGATGCCGGTCCGCTTCACCCCGGCGGGACCGCGGGAGAAGATGGCGTCCTGCACCAGCCCGTTGATCTGCTCAAGCGCAACACCGGCATAGGGAAACACGCGATCGAATCCGGCATCGACCGCCATGTTGATGTCGAAGGGGCTGACATGCGGCATGGGATCAAACATGTGCAGGATGCTTTGTTTTTCTTTATCCATGGGGCTTTCCTTGGTATCAGGCGCTGTTGTGCCACCGGGACACGATCCTGCGCACAGGCTCAGACATCAAGGGCCAGCCCGCAGGCTGGCCCTTTCGAGAGGCAGATGGGGTGTGGCTGCTCAAAGCTGACGAGCAAACTCGCGCGCCAGATCGAAGGCATCATCGAAGCTCAGGTACACGGGCGTGTCCGTTTCCCGCATCCGCTTCAGCAGGGCGCTCTGGGTCTTGTATTTGACGTTGCCAATCGCCAGTGCGCCGACGCCAACCGCACCGCTGCCGGATCCCGCAATCGGGTGTCCCCGATGGTGCGCGTCCAGACCGGCAATTCCGGAAGGCGGCACGGCATTGACGTCAGCGGCGACCTTCAGTTGTGGCGCAGCTGCGACCAGTTCTGCGCTGAGTACCTGGATGCCGGCCGCCGCCGTAGCAAACACGATGTCGGCATCCAGAATTAAGTCGGCCTTGTTGGCATCGGCATCACCCCGAATCTGGGTCTGGCCGTCGCCAAACTCGGTATCGCACAACGATGCGATCATTTGCGCCTTCTCCAGCTGGCGGCCGATGATTTTGACCTCGGCCCCGGCCTTGGCGGCCAGCGTGGCGGCGATCTGGCCGACCGGACCCGTACCGCCCAGCGCCAGCACTTTCTTGCCCTGCAAATCCATGTGGAACTTGGTTTCCAGTTCCCGCTCAACGACGGCCACCATCGCTGCCGCCGTGGTAAAGGCGCCACTCGGATCGGCCAGGACCGAAACCTCGAACGGCGGCACCATCGACTTATGGGCCGTGCGGACCATGTCTACCGCCATCTTGGCATCGCGCCCGCCGATGAAAATACCGGTGCGCTTCACACCCGCCGGGCTGCGGGAAAAGATCGCGTCCTGTACCAGCGCCTGAATTTCGCCCGGCTCCACGTGCAGGTAGGGGATGGCCGACGTCCAGCCTGCATCCAGCGCCATGTTGACGTCAAAGGGACTCAGATTTTTTTCCGGCGTGAACATATGCAGGATATAGGGCTTTTCCATGGCTAAAGGCTCTCGTCTGACAGGAGTGGAAGAACGGACGGCCGAACACCGAGCCTGCCTGGCGGCAGAAGCCAAGGTGCCCGCACCTTATTGAAACTGAAAGCGCGCGAGGATAGCACATTTGGCCATGCCGGCCGCAGCGTCAATGCACCGAATGGACAGGACTGTTTCCGCGCTGTCAATTGCCTTCATCATCGGATCCCGTATAATCCGCGCCTATTTTGGGTTCAGTAACCCCTTAGTTTGGCGAGGTTTTAACGCACCGTGAGCAGCAGCTACTTCTTCACCTCCGAATCCGTTTCGGAAGGGCATCCCGACAAGGTGTCCGATCAGATCTCCGACGCCATCCTCGACGCCATCCTGGCACAGGACAAGCACTCGCGGGTTGCGGCTGAAACCCTCTGCAATACCGGCCTGGTCGTTCTGGCGGGTGAAATCACCACTAACGCCAATGTGGACTACATCAAGGTCGCACGGGACGTGTTGCAGCAGATCGGCTACGACAACACCGAGTACGGGATCGACTACAAGGGCTGCGCCGTTTTGGTGGCCTACGACAAGCAGTCGCCCGACATCGCCCAGGGCGTCAACAAGGCCTATGACGATGACCTCGGCCAGGGCGCCGGCGACCAGGGTCTGATGTTCGGCTATGCCTGTGACGAAACCCCCACCCTGATGCCGCTGCCGATCTATCTGTCGCACCGGCTGGTGGAGCGTCAGGCGCGCCTGCGTCATGACGGCCAGCTGACCTGGTTGCGCCCCGATGCCAAGAGTCAGGTCACCGTACGGTATGTGAACGGCAAGGCGGATGCGATCGACACCGTCGTGCTCTCGACCCAGCACGCGCCGGACGTCTCCGACAAGACGCTGCGCGAGGCCGTGATCGAGGACATCATCAAACCGGTCCTGCCCAAGGAACTGATCAAGGGCGACATCAACTTCCTGGTCAACCCGACCGGACGCTTTGTGGTCGGCGGCCCCCAGGGTGACTGTGGCCTGACCGGACGCAAGATCATCGTCGACACCTACGGCGGTGCCGCCCCCCACGGTGGCGGGGCCTTCTCCGGCAAGGATCCCTCCAAGGTCGACCGCTCGGCCGCTTATGCGGCGCGCTACGTCGCCAAGAACGTGGTGGCCGCCGGCCTGGCCGCACGCTGCCAAGTGCAGGTG
>CAYFNI010000131.1:0-3495 GCA_964344495.1 uncultured Methylococcus sp. | reverse complement strand
CTTCTGGGTGGGCGAGCGGGGGGCGTTGCCGCCTGCCCGCCTGTATTGTGAGGGTCGGCCGATCCCCGAATCGGGACGGCGAATCGCAGGGGTTCTCCCGGACACCGGAGCCTGCGCCCCGGTCAATGTTCGATCCGGACCCCTGCGGGAAATGGTGCGGTCACTCGGGCGTCAAGGTAAGCAGCAGGTCTTCGTGGAGGGTCTGAAACCGATGATGCCTGCCGTGACGTCGTACATCACGTCCCAATCGGAATAGAACAGCACGCCAGTGTTCATCGTCCCGCCAGTGCCGCTGGCTGCCTTGCTGGCGCTATAGCTGGCGCTGACCGAGGAGTTCAAGGGATGCGCCGTCTGGGTGAGGGAGGCGCAGAAGGTCGTGTTTTCATTGGTCGTTCCGGTCACCGTGGCGCTGTATCCATTCTTGAGCGGACCGGCGTAGAGCACCGGGGAGACGTCTGGTATGACGGCCGGCTTGCGAATGAAGGGCTGGCTGACGGCGCAATTGGTGACACAGGTCGGGTTCTGGAAGATGTTGGCGAGGGTGGCGCCACTGTCGATGATGATGCCCATGCCGGGCATCACGTCGGTCTGCGTGGTGCGGGGCCCGCTGATGACGACATCCGCGTTGAATTGGGCTTCTGCAAAGCTGTCGACAGACGTGTTTGAAAAGTTCGTCCACGGCGGGCACTTATGCGAGTAGGGCCCGGCTGCGGAGCACTCGGGGTTCATCGGGAACTGATACGGGAAAGACATGATGTCAGCCGTATTCAGGCCAATCTGAACATAGGGGGATTGGCGTCCGGGCTTGGTCAGGTCGCCGACATGCACGATGAAACCATTATGCGCAGCGCCCGTCTGGAACTGGTTCAGGACGGTATAGGCGCCTTGGGAGTTCGTGGTGCCAATGGCCGGATGGAGCGCTGCTCCAAAGTCCCCCCAGAAATGCTTGAACAACGGCCCTTGGCCATGGGCCAGTCGGCGGTTCCATTGTCCGGCGAGGTTCTTGCTGTATGAATTGCTGAATTGAGTGATCTGGGAGATCTGGACGGCATCGGGTGTCGTGCAGAGCGGGGACGCAGCGGTTTTTGATTTCGGATCAAAAAGGGCAACCTGAGTCCCGACGAGGTTGGCGGTGTATTCGTTGCCGGACGTATATTGAATCGACATGGATCCCGGGGCGATGGGGGTGTAGGCGCCCCACCACTGTGATGCCTCCCGCTTCTTGCCGTCGTAGGCCGCCCAGAAACCGGCGCCACCGGTATCAAACTCGTACAGCCGTGGCGCACCCCCGCCCAGCCCGACATTGATGCCGATCTTGTACATGGGGGCATCCGACGTCCCGATATTGACGATTTTCAGTGGAACCTGACAGACCGCAGCGTCGGAGGGGCTGGCCAGCATCAAGCCGGTGACGAAGGGGAGAGTCCTGAGGATAGGTGTCATGGGTAATTCCCTGGTTGAAGGTTGCATGTTTCGGTAAACCCGGTTGGCTGCCTGGGGTCGCGTTGCCGGGAGTGTTTCATAAATCCGCGGGTGGGTTGAACACCGCTAATCGCTCTCGCGGCCATCCGTGGCGGCTGACGGACTGCCCAGTGGCGCCAGAAGGCGGAAAAGAGCATCGAGATCCACCGGCTTGACCAGGTGATGATCGAATCCCGCCTCCCGCGTCCGCCGACGGTCTTCCTCCTGACCCCAGCCACTCAGCGCCACCAGAAGCACCTTCGCGCCATCGGGATGGCTTCTGATTCTCCGGGCGGTTTCGTAACCGTCCCATCCGGGCATGCCGAGGTCCAGCACAATGGCGTCAGGCTTGAAGGCCGTCAGTTGATCGAAAGCGTCGGCGCCCGCGTAGTAAACCTGCACTTCGGCGCCTTCGGGGTCAAGGGACAGAGCCAGGCTGTCGGCGGCGTCATGGTTGTCGTCGACGATCATGACGCGGCACCGGTGGAGCGGCTGGGGTCGAACGCTGTCGGGCGCATTGGGCATGGACGCACCGATGGCCAGGGGCAGCAAAACCCGAAACTCACTCCCTTGTCCCGGTCCCTCGCTATGCGCCTCGATGCGGCCACCGTGAAGTTCCACGAGGCTTCGCGCCAGGGCCAGACCGATGCCCAGACCGCCCTGCGAGTGGCTGCCCGTTCCCACCTGAGTGAACAGGTCGAAGATGCGGGGGAGCATGTCCGCGGGAATGCCTAGCCCCTGATCCTTGATGCTGACCCAAACTTGCCCCCCTTCGGCGTGGGCCTGAATCTGGATGTCCCCCGCCGGTTCCATGTACTTGGCGGCGTTGTTGAGGAGATTGGCGAACACCTGCGTCAGGCGCACAAGATCGCCGTCCACGATCAGGGGCTCTGGCGGAAACTGGATCTGAAGCCGATGCCGGGCTGCCTCAATCAGGGGTTGGGAAGTTTCGAGTGCTTGATGGATGATGCTCACCAGTTCGAGCGGCTCCCGGTGCAGGACGATCTTGCCGCGGCTGATGCGGGAGATATCGAGCAAATCATCCACCAGTTTCACCAGATGGTCGACCTGGCGTTCCGCCATGGCCAGCAAGGCGGGGGTCTGCGTCTGTTGAATCTGGCCGGACGCCTGAAACTTCTGAAGTACGTGCAAAACGTTACGGATGGGCGCCAGGGGGTTGCGAAGTTCATGGGCCAGCGTTGCGAGGAACTCGTCCTTGCGGCGATCCGATTCCTTGAGGGCCGCCTCCGCCAATCGCCGGTCAGTGATGTCGCGCAGAATGGCGAGATGCTGTTCACTCTCGGGCAGTTGCCTGGCCCAGATTTCCGCGACAAAAGCCGAGCCGTCCTTGCGCCGGGCCCGCCACTCGCTCCGCCTGACCTCACCCGCTGAAACGTGCGCCATTTGCTCGGGAATCCGGGGAATCTCGTCGGGTTCCAGCATGTCCGCAATGCCGCGCTCGAGAAGTTCCTGCTGGCTGTAGCCGGTGATCTGGCAGGCGGCCGAATTGACCGCCAGAAAGCGGCCACGCTCACCCACCAGAAAGATGCCGTCGACGGATTGCTCGAACAACTGCCGGTAGCGTACCTCCTCGGCCTGCTTGCGCTCGGTGATGTCCTCGGCGAGACCGGCATAACGGGCGACCGAACCATCGGCTTCAACAATGGGAAACCCTCGGTCCCAGATCCAGCGGACGGACCCGTCCGGCCACACGATCCGATACTCGTGGTCGAAGGGCAGTCCTTGGTTCTGCACTGCCAGGCCTGCCAGTACTCGCGCCAGGTCATCGGGGTGAATGGATTCCAGAAACGCTTTTGGCTTGGCATACAGATCGGCCCTTGATCGTTGCCAAATCTGTTCGTAGGCGGGGCTCACGTAAAAAAGGGTGGCCAACTCAACATCCGCCAACCAGAACACTTCGGTGATGTGCTCAGTGAGGAATTGAAAGTACAGTTCACGCTGTTGGCGGGCCGCTTCAGCCTGCTTTTGTGCCGTTATTTCGGCGAGCGTCCCGACAGTGCGCAGACTCTGGCC
>CAYFNI010000130.1:0-3550 GCA_964344495.1 uncultured Methylococcus sp. | reverse complement strand
GCCTCAAGACGTCGAATTACTGGATGGCACCATCAGCGAGAACATCGCCCGTTTTGGCGACCTTGACCCGGACAAGGTCGTCACAGCGGCCCGGCTGGCCGGTATCCACGAGATGCTGCTGCGTCTACCAGACGGTTATGACACCGTCATCCAGGGTCAGGGCGCAATGCTCTCCGCCGGACAACGGCAACGGCTGGGCTTGGCCCGGGCCCTTTATGGCCTGCCCCGGATCATCATGCTGGATGAACCCAATTCGAATCTGGATCAGGATGGCGAGACGGCCCTGGCGGTTGCCTTGGCCGGTCTCCGTCAGCATGGCTGTACCGTGATCGTGGTCACCCACCGCCCCAGCATTCTCGGACAGGTCGACAGCATTGCCTTCATGCGCGAAGGCCAGCTGGCCGCTTTTGGCCCGCGTGACGAGATTCTTGAGGCGCTCAAACCCAAGGCACCCGCACCGCAGCAGACCCTCGCCCCCAAGCCGGCGTAATCAGATAGCTCATGAATCACACGAACGGAACCCCTGCACCGCTGACCGATGACAGCACCCTGCGGCGTCTCGGCCTTTTCCTGATCCTGGCCATCTTTGGCGGGCTGGGCGGCTGGGCGGCGC
Source organism: uncultured Methylococcus sp. (assembly GCA_964344495.1). Taxonomy (GTDB): domain Bacteria; phylum Pseudomonadota; class Gammaproteobacteria; order Methylococcales; family Methylococcaceae; genus UBA6136. The sequence goes on along the minus strand of CAYFNI010000130.1, from coordinate 2,937 downwards.
TGGCCCCGCTGGACAGTGCTGCCGATGCCCCTGGCCTGCTGACGGTCGAGCATTACCGCAAGACCATCCAGCACCTCGAAGGTGGCATCGTCGATGCCATTCTGGTCAAGGACGGCGACTGGGTCGAAAAGGGGCAAACCCTGCTCACCCTCAACGACACCCAATACCGGGCGCAGCTCGAAGTGCTGCGCGGCCAGCTGCTGATTACACTTGCCCGGGAGGCGAGACTGGTTGCCCTGCGCGACGACCAGACCCAGATCGTGTTTCCGCCCGAATTATTGAATGCCAGCGCCGATCCGCGCGCCGTCGAGGCCATGCGCGTGCAGAGCCAGACTTTTCACGTCCGCCGCCAGGCGCATGAGAATGAAGTTCGCCTCTACGAGGAACAGATTGGCCAGCTCCGTGCCAAGGAGCGGGGACTTCAGGCCCAGAAGTCCGGTCGTGACCTGATGGTGAAATCGTATGAAAGCGAGTTGCGCGATTTCGAAAAGCTGCTCAGCGAGGGCTACACCGAAAAACAGACCGTCCGGGAACTGGAGCGCAAATATGCCGATAGCAAGGGCCAGAGCGGCGAACTGCTCTCGAGTCTGGCCGCCGTCGCACTCCAGATCAGCGAAACGCAACTCAAGGTCCTGCAGCTGAAAAAGGAACTCCAGCGCGAGGTGGTCAAGGAGGTCGGTGAGGTACAGGCGGAACTGTTCGAGTTGCGGGAGAAAATCCATGCCCTCGAAAAAACCGTCGAGCGCTGCGTCATCCGCGCGCCAGAGGCCGGGAAAGTCCTGGGACTAACGATCCATACGCTGGGGGGAGTCATCGCGCCCGGTTCGCCGATTCTGGAAATCGTCCCGCAGAACGAAAAACTTCTGGTCGAAGCCCGCGTCTCGCCCATTGATATCGATCGGGTCAGAATCGGTCAGTCGGCGGAAATCCGCTTCAGCGTCTTCAAGTCGAAAGGCCTGCCGCGCATCGAGGGCAAGCTGGTTGCGCTTTCGGCCGACAGCCTGACGGACGATACACCCGAGCATAATCCCTACTATCTGGCCCGGGTCGAAGTCAATGCTGCCAGCCTGGATCAGCTTGCCCGACTGAACCTGGAACTGCTGCCGGGCATGCCGGCCGAGGTGCTCATCAATACCGGCAAGCGCACCTTCTTCCAGTATCTGGCCGACCCCCTGAGCGACGCCTTCTCCCGCTCCTTCATCGAGGATTAAGCGCCCCATGGCCCACGCGACCCGACGCCCCCTGGCGATGCCTCTGACGCTTCTGGCGCTGGCGGTGCTGCTTTCCGTCCGGACCGAAAGCCCGCGCGCCGAAAGTCTGATTCAGCTCTGGGAGCATGTCGTGGAGAGCAACCCGACCCTGAAATCCAGCGAGCATGCCGTCGAACAGGCGCGCGCCCAACAGGATCAGGTGCTGGCGAAGCTGCTGCCGAATGCTGCCATCAAGGGCTTTTATTCCTACAACAGCCTCAATGACAGCGTGAACAACAACGGCTTCAACCTGTTTAGCGGCAACAACAAGGAATACGGCGGCTATAACGGCAACATCACCATCAGCCAGGCGCTGTTCGATCTGCCCTCCTACCTTCGCCTGCAGGGCGCCAACAAGCAGACCCAGCAGCAGGAAGCCTCTGCGCTGGCACAGCGGATGGAGATCGCCTACAAGATGCTGGACCAGTATCTGGCCATTCTGGAGACCGACGATCTCATCGCCCAGCTTGACGCCGAACTGGAGGCGACCCAGGCCCAGATCACCCGGCTGCAGCACATGCACGAGAGCCAGCTGGCCAAGGTGACTGACCTGTACGAAGTCGAAGCTTTTGGCCAGTCGCTGGAAACCTCCCGCATCGAAGCCAACCATCAGCGGGCCATCTTTTCCGAGAAGCTGCGCGAAATCACCGGCGTCCCGGTCCATAACCCCGACCGGCTGGTTGAGAATAACTTTCCTGAAATGCAGCGCTCGGCGGACGAGTGGGTGGAGGAAGCCCTGACCTCCAACCCGATGCTGCTCTCCTTGCAATATGCCGCCGAGAGCGCTCAGCAGATGATTCAGAGTGCACATGCCGAGCACCTGCCCACGGCCTCCGTCAGCGCCAGCGAAACCATCGCCAACACCATCTACAACAACCTGCAGACCAATGGGCTGGACTCCTACAACATCGGATCGCTGTACCTGAACGTCAACATCCCCTTGTTCTCGGGCGGTGGCACCGAGGCGGGCGTGCGCGAATCCGTACAGCGCTATCAGATTTCACGGGAAAAAATCGAGGAAGTGCGGCGCAGCATCGAACGCGAGGTCCGGACCAGCTGGTTCAACATCGATTCCGGCCGCAGCCGCATCGCATCCACCCTGCGCGAAGTGGGCTTTCGGGAAAAAGCCAAGATCGCCCAGACAACCAGCTACTCCATCGGCACTACCACAATTGTCGACCTGCTCGACTCGCACAAGAAGCTGCTCAAGGCCAGGACGGAATATCAGAAAGCCCGTTACGACTATATTCGCAGCCTGATCCGGCTACGCATGAATGCCGGCTCGCTGGCCGATCTGGATATCGAATCGATCAGCCCCTGGTTTGCCCCGGTCGCGCCACCCGAGACCCACCACCCGAAGGCGCCGCTGCCACGCAAGATCTCAAGCGAATCCCGCCCGCAGCCCGCACCGCACCACCCCTAGACTCACCGCAGCGGCTCAATGGAGTTTTTTGCGCGGCCGCTTGGCCTGCGCCGACGACGATGGGGCATCTCCGGATGCCGCCTGACGCGGCTGGGCTGACTGTTCCGCTACACCGGCCACCGGTTCGGACCAGCCTGCCTTGGCAATCATCTTGGTCAGAAGCAGACAAAACTGGTAACTGGTCGCAACCGGCACGCGCATGGTCAGCGTCTGCGCATTGACCAGGTCGAACATGATGGCATCCAGTGCCCCCTCCTTGGTCAT
>CAYFNI010000129.1:0-3575 GCA_964344495.1 uncultured Methylococcus sp. | reverse complement strand
CGCCTCGTCGCTCGACCAGGCCGGCCCGATGGCCCGCACCGTCCGCGATTGCGCGATCATGCTCGAGGCCATGGCCGGATTCGATCCCAAGGATTCGACCAGCCTCGATCAGCCGGTACCGGATTATTCGGCGAGTCTGAATAACAGCCTCGAAGGCCTGCGTATCGGGCTGCCGAAGGAGTTTTTCGGCGCTGGACTGGATCCCGACATTGCGCGTCTGATCGAAGCCGCCGTGAACGAATACCAGGCGCTGGGCGCGACAGTGAAGGAGATTTCGCTGCCAAACATGCACCTGTCGGGCCCCGCCTACTACGTGGTTGCCCCGGCCGAGTGTTCCTCGAATCTGGCCCGCTTCGACGGCGTGCGTTATGGCTACCGCTGCGCGAATCCGGTGGATTTGAAGGATCTGTACATGCGATCGCGCGGCGAGGGTTTCGGCGCCGAGGTGAAGCGCCGCATCCTGATCGGTACCTATGCGCTTTCGGCCGGCTATTACGACGCTTACTACCTGAAGGCGCAGAAGATCCGCCGCCTGATCAGCGAAGACTTCAAGCACGCCTTTACCGAGGTGGATGTGATCATGGGTCCGACCTCACCGTCGGTGGCGTTCCGCTTCGGCGAGAAGAGCGCTGACCCGATCGCGATGTACCTGTCCGACATCTACACCATCGCCGTCAATCTGGCCGGCCTGCCGGGCATGTCGATCCCGGTCGGGTTTTCCAAGCGTCTGCCGGTCGGCATGCAGATCATCGGCAACTATTTTGGCGAGGAACGGCTGCTGAATGTCGCCCACCGTTACCAGCAGGTGACCGACTGGCATCGCCGTTCGCCGGATCTGTGACCGCCGCATCCCTGCCACCCTGTTTAACCACGCTCACCTGAAAGGTTGATGACCATGCAATGGGAAACCGTGATCGGGCTCGAAATCCACGCCCAGCTCGCCACCAAGTCCAAGATTTTCTCCGGCGCCGCCACGGCGTATGGCGCTGAACCCAATACCCAGGCCTGCGCCATTGACCTCGGCCTGCCGGGCGTACTGCCGGTCCTGAATCAGGAGGCCGTGCGCATGGCAGTGAAATTGGGCCTCGCCATCGGCGCCAGCGTTTCGCCCCGCTCGGTATTTGCCCGCAAGAATTACTTCTACCCCGATCTCCCGAAGGGCTATCAGATCAGCCAGTATGATCTGCCGGTGGTCAGTACCGGACGCATTACGATCGAGGTCGAGGGTGTGGAAAAATGCATCGGCATCACCCGCGCCCATCTCGAAGAGGATGCCGGCAAATCACTGCACGAGGATTTCCACGGCTTTTCCGGCATCGACCTGAACCGGGCCGGCACGCCGCTGCTGGAAATCGTCTCCGAACCCGATCTGCGGTCGGCCAAGGAAGCCGTCGCCTACATGAAAAAGCTGCACGCGCTGGTGCGGTACCTGGAAATCTGCGACGGCAACATGCAGGAGGGCTCGTTCCGGTGTGACGCGAATGTGTCCGTCCGCCCGGTTGGCCAGGAAAAGTTCGGCACCCGTGCCGAAATCAAGAACCTGAACTCGTTCCGGTTCGTGGAAAAGGCCATCAACTTCGAGATTGAGCGGCAAATCGAGATTTTGGAAAACGGCGGTGAGATCGTTCAGGAAACCCGCCTGTATGACTCGGTCAAGGACGAAACCCGCTCCATGCGCAGCAAGGAAGAAGCCAACGATTACCGCTATTTTCCGGATCCGGACCTGCTGCCACTGGAAATCACCTCAGACTTCATCGACCGCGTGCGCCAACACCTGCCTGAACTGCCAGACCAGAAGCGTGACCGTTTCAAATCGCAGTATGGCCTCAACGATTATGATGCCGGCGTACTGACCGCGACCCGCGAACTGGCCGATTACTATGAAGCCGTGACCCGTGCCGCCGGCTGTGATGCCAAGCTCTGCGCCAACTGGGTCATGGGTGATCTGGCCGCTGCGCTGAACAAGGCCGGCCTCGAAATCGACCAGAGCCCGGTCCAGCCCGAGCGGTTGGCCGGCCTGATCCAGCGCATCGCCGATGACACGATTTCCGGCAAGATCGCCAAGCAGGTGTTCGAGTCGCTCTGGGAAACCGGCGACACGGCCGATGCCATCATCGACCAACAGGGCCTGAGGCAGATCACCGACACCGGCGCCATCGAAGCGATCATCGACCAGATCATCGCCGCCAACCCGGAGCAGGTCGCCGGCTATAAATCGGGCAAGGACAAGCTGTTCGGCTTCTTCGTCGGTCAGGCCATGAAGGCAACCGGTGGCAAGGCGAATCCGGCACAGCTGAATGAAATGCTGAAAAAGAAATTAGGCGGGTGATAGAGACATGTTGGAGTTGAGCGGGGTAGCCGCACTTACGATTTACGCCTGAGTGAAAACTCACCCGGATCGACTGAACACGTATTCGACAGTCGGGCTCATTGCGCTGGCTGTCGGATTCTGGCTTGCGCAAGTGCATGCCTTGCCTGTCTCACCCATTCTCGAACCTGATTCCCAGAGCTACCTGAAATTTCTCCCAATCCGTTCTGCGGGCTACCCGCTGTTTTTACAGTTTTTCGGTCCAGAGCGGGCGATGTATGTGCAGAGTACATTGTTTGTCTCTGCTGCCCTGTACCTGAGTTTTGAGGTTCGAAAAAGCGCTGATACGGCTTGGCTAGCTTTGATTTTGATCGTGCTGATCCTGTCAAACAAGGAGCTCAACAGCTATCACGCAGAGATCATGACCGAATCCCTTTTCACTAGCCTGGAGATGATATTCCTCGGTCTATGCATCCGATTCTTGCGAGCTCCACGTTATGCAATTGCACTGCTAATCGGGGTAGTCCTGGGCTTATCAGCCGCGATCCGGCCTTCAGCATACGCTTATCTTCCGATACTGGCCTGTCTGGTTTTATATGCTTCCAGCAAACTAACTTTGAAAGACCGTCTTGCGTTGCTCATTACGGCAGTCCTGCCAGCAGTAATGACCATCGGCGTAGAGCGGGCCTACACTCAGAGTCACCATGGAGCAAAAGCAACATCCCTCGCCGGGCGTCACCTATATGCCAAGGCCGCCCTGATCAATACAGCCCATCAGGAGACAACCACGGCGATGGATGCTGCAGAAGGAACGCTTCGGGATGCGATTCAGACCGACTTTGCACCCGTGAGAAGGCTGATTGAAGATGCGCCCGACTATGCCAGCACAGCCTTCTTGACCCTGATTTATGAAGTCTGTATCGAGTATGCCTGTTCCGATCATTTGCGTTCTCGGCTTCACTCTCAATCCGGGATGTCGACAGCCGAGATTGACCGCACCATGATGAAGGTTGCTGTAGACCGCGTGTCAGTCGCACCCATTGACTATATGGAGCTGAGTGTACGCCACTATTTTCGTCTCCTTTCCAGAACCAACCCGCCTTTTTTTAGCGGATATCAAGATTTCATTTCCCACCATAGGCCGTTACCCTTTGAGCCATTTGCAACTCTAGCAAACCCACCCATTAAATCTGGAGTTCACGTTCGCCCCGGCTTTACTGAGATTAGACTCTCGCTCCCCGCCAGCATCACTTTTTTGCTGGCACTT
>CAYFNI010000128.1:0-3707 GCA_964344495.1 uncultured Methylococcus sp. | reverse complement strand
GCCGCAACCAACCGGATCATCACCCGGTCTTCAACCGGAAGATACGTTCCGACAAACTCCTTCATCGACATGAGCAACTCCTCAAACTGGATAACCGATCAAACCGGCCCCTGACGCACTTGGCGCTTTCATGACCCAAGCGAGCGCGGGAACCGGTGGCCTGGCACAGGGCGCAAGACCAGTTTAGCGGACGCCCCCCCACCTGCCCAGCCGCAGAATAACGCAACTCACGCCCATGCCGGCGGCCGCTGGCCACCCCGATTCAACCGCAGCTGCCCACCGCACCGCAGGCACTGCAGAAGTCACAGCCGTCCTTGCGAATCACGGCGTAATTCCCGCATTCCGGGCAGCGCTTGCCCGGACGTACCTCCATCGCCCCGGCCGAGCGCGCACGCAGCGGAATCACATTTTCCGTCTCGTAAGCCACGATGCCCATCTCCTCCATCGGATAGCCCTCCTCATCCAGGATACCGAGCAGCGCGAACCGGTGGATGATCAGGCGGATCAGATAGGCCACCGTGGACGAATAGTTGGCCTTGCGTGCCTCGCCCGGGACCCAGGCCAGAAAATCGCCGCGGGGTTCGGCAAAATCGACCAGCTGGCGCAGCTTGGCGCCGATCCAGGCCGGGTCAATGACACGCATGTCGTAGGAAAGCGATTTGCACAAGCCGTCCAGCGGTCGGGGGTATTCGCCCGACAACCAGACGGAATAGGGTCGGCGCTGACCATTGGGCAGCACCAGTTCCTTCAGCCCCATGACAAAGTCGTCCTGCGTGGCCGGATTGTGGATGTCGACGGTCCACGACAAGGTTCCGTCAGGGCCCGTTTTTGGCTCCTTGGGCGACATCAGGGCATCCAGCACCGGCGTTTCTCCCAACTGCTCGAAGGCCTGCAACGCCTGACAGCGCAGAAACACCAACCGGGCGAAGCCGGCCACCCGGCTGGGCACCCGCACCAGGGTTCCATCAGGGGGCAAGGCCAGATCAAAGGCATCGTCACCGGAGGCTTTCATCAGGCTGTCCAGTTTGGCCTTGAGCCAGCCGCGGTCGTTCGAGCGCATGTCCATTGACAAGGACTTCGCCAGTGCCCCGAGACCCCGCGGCTGCTCGGCGCCGTTGACCCAGACCTCGAAGGGCGCCCGCTGTGCGTTTTCGAGATGCCCCACGAAGACGGCGAACGAGCCACGCGGATGGTCCACCATGTAACACCAGGCCGGGTTGCCCGCCGGTGGCCGTGGACGCCGCCGCCAGCGCAGCGAGGCCAGCGTCGGCTCGGGCACGCACTCCAGTCGTATGCGGCGGTTGGGGTCGGAATCGTCGAAGTCCGGCTCGGCGGTCGGTGTCTGCACCGTGTGTGCCGCCGTGGTTTCCAGCACGGCACCGGTAATCAGGTTCGGCCGATACGTCGCCAGCCCCTTCAATCCGTGCCGCCACGCGTCGAGATAGAGATCCTTGAATGCCGCGAACGGGTAGTCGGCCGGCACATTGACCGTCTTGGAGATGCTGGTGTCGATGAAGGGCTGCACGGCCGCCAGCATCTGCATGTGATCCCGAGCCGAAATCTCGAGCGCGGTCACCCACTGCGGCGGCAGCCGTTCGGTGTCCCCGCCCGCCTGCCGGTAACGGCGATAGGCATGATCTTCCACCCCGTACTCCACAACCCCGTCGTCCGGAGCCCGCTTGCGCCGGGTGTAGGTCCAGGCGAAAGGGGGCTCGATGCCATTCGACGCATTATCGGCAAACGCGAGACTGATGGTGCCGGTGGGCGCGATCGCGAGCAGGTGGCTGTTCCTCACGCCATGCGCGCGGATGCCCTGTCGGAGCGACTCCGGCAGGCGGCGGACAAACGCCGCATCAAGATAGGGCTGGGCGTCGAACAGTGGAAACGCCCCCCTTTCCTGCGCAAGGTCGATTGAGGCCTGATAGGCCGCATCACGCAGCGTCGCGGCAATACTGGCCGCCATCGACCGCGCCGCCGCGCTGTCATAGCGGAGCCCCAGCATGATCAGGGCATCGCCCAGTCCCGTGAATCCCAGCCCGATCCGGCGCTTGGCCATCGCCTCGGCGCGCTGTTGCGGCAGCGGCCAGTAGGTGAGATCAAGCACATTGTCCAGCATCCGGACCGCCAGCGCGGTCAGGGATTTCAGCGCCTCCGAATTGAAGCGGGCCTCGGCCGCGAATGGCGCCTCGATCAGTCGGGTCAGGTCAATGGAACCGAGACAGCAGCAGCCATAGTCGGGCAGCCACTCCTCCGCGCAGGGGTTGGTAGCTTCAAAGACCTCGCAGTAATGGAGATTATTTTCGGCGTTGGCATGATCGACAAACAGCACGCCGGGTTCGGCATGATCGTAGGTGGAGGCCATGATCTGGTCCCACACGGCGCGGGCTGGGAGGGTGCGGTAAATCCAGACCCCGTCCGCCCGGCGGCGGGTATCGGCCAGACCCGGACCCGGCTCGGCGGTGTGGACAAGCTCCCAGGGCGCATCGGCTTCGACCGCGCGCATGAAGGCATCGGTCACCGCCACCGACAAGTTGAAGTTGCTCAGTTCGCCGGCCCGGTCCTTGGCATGGATGAACGCCTCGATATCCGGATGATCGCAACGCAGCACACCCATCTGGGCACCGCGCCGGTTGCCGGCCGATTCAACGGTTTCGCACGAGCGGTCGAACACCCGCAAATAGGAAATCGGTCCCGACGCATTCGAGGCCGTGCCCCGAACGCGCGCACCTTGCGGCCGAATCCGGGAAAAGTCATAACCCACACCGCCGCCGCGACGCATGGTTTCGGCGGATTCCTGCAGGGCGATGTAGATACCCGGCTTACCGTTCGCGTCCGGTTCGGAAATGGCATCCCCGACCGGCTGGACGAAACAGTTGATGAGCGTCGCCTGAAGATCGGTGCCGGCGGCCGACAGGATACGGCCGGCCGGAATGAATCCGCGCCGCAGGGCATCCAGAAAGCGCGGTTCCCAGGTTGGCGGATCCGACTCTACTGTCGCCAGCGCGCGGGCAACACGTCGGAAGATGTCCTCGGCGGTGGTTTCACCCGCCTTGGCGTATTTCTCCCGCAGCACGTCCTCGGAAATCGGCTGTGTTTTCATGGCCTGTCCTCCGCGCTGTCAAACGGCTCATGGCTGTGACGATGCCAGGCCGGGAGCCCGCCGGGACCGACCCAGGGCCCCGTGCGGGTTGGCCCGCGGGCATCGACACGGAAGTATGTCAGGTCAGCGGCCGGTTCATCGTCCGGGTATCGGTCTTCCGGCCCGAACGGGGGGAGCGTGGCCGCGGGGCGAGGCCGGGCGGCAGCCGTCGGCTCAGGTCTTGTGATAGATCTCCGCACCCGTCTTGACGAAGGCATCCGCCATTTCCTCCATGCCCGCCGTCAGCGCTTTCGCGTCATCCAGCCCATGCGTCCGGGCATAGTCGCGCACATCCTGGGTGATCTTCATGGAGCAGAAATGCGGTCCGCACATGGAGCAGAAATGGGCCAGCTTGGCGCCCTCCTGCGGCAGCGTTTCGTCGTGGAATTCCAGCGCCTTTTCCGGATCGAGCGACAGGTTGAACTGATCGGCCCAGCGGAATTCGAAGCGCGCCTTCGACAGCGCATTGTCGCGCGCCTGGGCACCGGGATGGCCCTTGCCGAGATCGGCCGCGTGCGCGGCAATCTTGTAGGCAATGATGCCGTCACGCACGTCCTGCTTGTTGGGC
>CAYFNI010000127.1:0-3860 GCA_964344495.1 uncultured Methylococcus sp. | reverse complement strand
CTACAAAGTCAGCATCATTCCGCGCGGACGGGCACTGGGCATCACCATGTTCCTGCCAGAACGTGATCAGTACAGCGCGAGCAAGCAGAAACTGGAAAGCCAGATCTCAAGCCTCTACGGTGGACGGCTGGCGGAAGAGATCATCTTCGGCAGCGAAAAGGTCACTACCGGCGCCCAGAACGACATCGAGCGGGCCACGCAGCTGGCACGCAACATGGTGACCCGCTGGGGCCTGTCCGAGCGGCTCGGCCCGCTGGCCTACGGTGAAGAACAGGGTGAAGTCTTCCTCGGCCGCTCCGTCACGCAGACCAAGTCGGTGTCCGAAGAAACTGCACACCTGATCGACGAGGAAATCCGTTCGGTGATCGATCGCAACTACGAGCGCTCTGACCGTCTGTTGCGCGAAAATCTGGACAAGATGCACCTCATGGCCGAAGCCCTGATGAAGTATGAAACCATCGACCGGCATCAGATCGACCAGATCATGCAAGGTCGCGTACCCAGCCCGCCCAAGGACTGGATCAGCACCCCGCCGGCGGCCGGCACTGGCACCGAAGGTGGCGCATCGACCGACGCTGGCGACATCGCACCCATCGGCAACGCGGCACCCTCGCACTAACCCGCGGCCGCTGACCTGAAAAACCCGCCATCGCCCACCGCGATGGCGGGTTTTTTTGGCTCACCTTTTATTCGGAGGAGGCGCGCCCGCCCCATTGCCGTGGTTAAAATACGCCACCCTGTAAACCGCTATCCGCCATGACCAAAACGCCCGCACCCGCCACCTCCGCCAGCCCGCTTCAGGCCGACGCCCTCGCTATCGCCCGCCGCGTTCAGAAGCCCGGACAGACCAAAGAGCAGACCAAACTGATCGCGCAAGGCATCGCCAAAGGCATTGAGCAGTACAAGCGGCAACAAAGCGCCAAGCTGAGGGAGCGCGACAAGGCCCGCAAGCGGCACGAAAAACAACGACTCGCCAGCGGTCAGCACCCGGACCCGTTACCCGACGCCGCCGATGTGTGGCCGGAAGCGGACACCGCCCGGGCGCATAGCCCTCTGTGGGTCGCCGGCAGCCTGTTCGCCGTCATGGCGCTGCTGCATGCCTCCCGCCTGGTGACCGGCTGGACGCTGATACTGGGTGACTGGCCGGCACCCGTCTGGCTCTCTACACTCGCCGCCGGCGTGTCTGGCGGCCTCGCGCTGTGGCTCTGGCACACGGCTTACCGACTTCGCTAACCCTTTTGGAAACCCCGCATGAAAATTCTGTCTGCCGTTATCCTGATCCTGCTCATTGCCTCGATGTCCTACCTGATGTTCGGCAATCTGGGCATCCCTGCCGGGGTCACCCCGATTCAGGGCTTTGATGTGCAACGCTTTACCGGCACCTGGTATGAAATCGCCCGCCTTGACCATGGCTTCGAAAAGGGCTTGAACCATGTCAGCGCCGAATACACCCTCAAGGACGATGGCGGCCTGCACATCGTCAACAAGGGCTTCAACACCAAGAACGGCCACTGGGAACAATCCGAAGCCAAAGCCTCCTTCATCGATACGCCGGATATCGGGCGACTCAAGGTCTCGTTCTTCGGACCGTTTTACGGCAGCTACAACATCATCGATCTGGATGAAAAAGACTACCGATACGCGATGGTGACAGGACCCAGCACCAAATTTTTCTGGATTTTGTCGCGCGATAAAACGCTGGAGAACGAAACCATGCAGCGACTGATTCAGAAAGCCGTCAAGCTCGGCTTCAAACTGGAAAACCTGATCTATGTCGACCAGAAAGACGGCACCGCGCCCGCCGAGGGCTCAGCGGCTCCGACCCCGGCTCCGGCACCCTGATCGGTAACCGACTCTGCGTCCGGGCAACCTCCATCGGTGGCCCGGACGCGATCACCGGCATGTTAATTCAACGCCGGCGCATTCCCCAGACCAGCACACCCAGCAGGCTGCTCCACAACAGCAGCGGCACCCCCCACCATCCGGTACTCTGATAGAACGTGACCGGTGGCTGCTTCAGATATGGCACCTCGTACACACCGGCCCATACCGCGTGCAGCGGCGATTGCTCCAGCACTTTGCCCGACGCCAGACCCACCGTCGAAATGCCGGTATTAGTCGAGCGCAGCACTGGGCGTCGCAGTTCCACCCCGCGCGCCAGCGTCATGCGCATGTGCTGCCACGGCTCCTGCCAGGTGCCGTACCAGCTATCGTTGGTCGCATTGACGATGAACTGCGCGCCGAGATCGGCCAGCGACCGGCTAAAGCCGGGGAACAGGCTCTCATAGCAAATCTGCGGCCCCATGCGCAGTCCGTTGAGGGCCAGCACTGTGGTCGGCCCCGCGCCACGGGCAAATTGCCCGGTCGGCGGCAGCCACTCGCGCAGGCGCGGAAACCACTGCTCGCCCGGCAGGTACTCACCGAATGCCAGCAGGATCGTCTTGCTGTAATGCGGCGATAGCAGCGCACCCGACGCATCAAGCACAAACAGCGAATTGGTCAGCAAACCCGACGCCGTATCGATTCCGTAGGCACCCGTCACCAGCGGCAACTTCCGGTCGTGCAAAAACGCGGACAGCGCCTCGCTGTAGGGCGTCGGCCGCAGCCGCTCGCCCAACAATGCAGGAAACGCCGTTTCCGGCCAGACGACAAAATCCAGCGATCCGGTGACACCCGCCAGCGCCCGGTCGGTAGCCGCCATGTAAGCCTTGAGAATGCCGTCCTGAAAGCCGCGACCCAGCTCCGCCGACAGCTTCTCGAAGTTACCGATATTGCCTTGCACCAGCGCCACCCGCAGTTGCGCATCCGGTGTCGGCAAGCGCCGCTCCAGCCACACCCCGCCGACGTTCAATAAACCGAAGACCGCCATCACCGCGGCCAGCCATCGCCAGCCCGCTGCCTGACGACGCAACTGCCAGGCCCGCAGCAGCGGCAGGTTGGCCAACACCGTCAGTGCACTGAGGCCACTGAAACCGACCACCTCCGCCCACTGAAACAGCGGCACCTCGCTGCCATACCAGGTGTAGCCGAAATTCCAGTCGAACAGCGTCGGCCCGTGCGCCTCGCACAGCGTGGTAATCAACGCCAGCGCCGTCACCGATACCGACGGCGACCAGCCGAACCGGCGCCGGCCCATGAACCAGAGCCACCCCGCCAGCGGTACGAAGAGATGCGCCAGCAGCGCAAACAGCACCATGCCGAATACCGCCACTGGCCAGTCCAGATGGGCAAACTCATGCAGCACGTAGGTCACCCAGTTGAAGCCGATCAGGGTGAACACGAAAGCCGTCACAACACCGCCCAGCAGCACCTGCCGCACGCGCTGCTGACGCAACCAGAACAACCACAGCGGCACGAAGCAGAACAGGGATGCCCAGGGCGGAAAGGGAATGTAACTGGTGCCGATCAACACACCCGACAGCAGCGGCTGCCACCAATGGCGAAGCATAGACATCATGGGCATCCGGGACGAACCGTCGAAAAATGAGAGGGAGAAGCGGCGTGTCAGGCCCAGCGTCGCTGGAGCAGTTGCACCAGCTCGTCGTCAGTCAGCAGCACCGGATTGGTCTTCATGCTGGAGCCTCGGGCATGGGCCACGATCCGGGGTACCGACTCGACCGTCACCCCCAACGCCGTCAGCGGTGGCAGGCGCAAGGTCGTGGTCCACTCGGTCAGCGTCGCCACCAGCGCGGCCCGCGCCGCCGCATCGTCCAGCGCAGCCTGCCCCGTCAGCAGCCGGCCGACCTCGGCATACTTCCACAGCGCCGGGCTGTCCGGCGCCCGTGCCTGCAGCGCCTCGATGTTGACCGCACAGGCCGCAGCCAGCAGCGTCCCGCACACCACACCGTGTCCGATTGGAA
>CAYFNI010000126.1:0-4008 GCA_964344495.1 uncultured Methylococcus sp. | reverse complement strand
ACCCACAGCCATCGGCCATCGCTGTGCCGCAGCCGGAATTCCGCGAGGTATTGAGGATGGTCGGGGGTCTGGGCCGTCTCCATCGCCGTCTGGAGTGATGCGAGATCATCCGGGTGAACCAGCGACAACCAGCCATCGGCGGGCAGATCCCCCTCCGGGCGTCCCAGCAGATGGAAAATGCAGGCGCTCCAGCGCGTCTGGCCGCTCCGGGTGTCGTACTCCCAAAGGCCCAGACCGCTGGCCGTCAGCGCTTCCCGCAGATAAGCGGCGTTCAGGGACGCTAAATCAAGCAGGGCGTCCTTGCGCATCATGTCCTCCGGTGAGAGGGAAATCAGGTCGAATAGCGCTCATGTGCGGATGTTCACCTGAGGGGATGGGCCCTTGTATGGTCGGGAAGTCTTCATGTGGGCGGCGGATTCCTACCCACCAGCCGCAGTATAGTCTGTATCGCTTAAAAAATACTCCCGCGGATAAGGCGCCTGCGCTAGCCAGGAATCGCAGCGGCAGAAGGCCTTTGAGACACATTATCCCCGGAAGTCGAGGCTACAAGGAGGAGGGGGCATCACCAACACGGCGGCTCTGGCGCCGGACTTTCCGAAGCGCACAAAGGTCAAGCTGACCGAGCGAGCGCGAATAACGGGGGCTCAATCGGCGATGGGCGGCCGACACGGGGTGATGGTCTTGTCGCTGGCGGGGTGCCCCGAGCGCAAGGGATGCCGGCAGCCAACAAAAAGGGCTAGCTTTCGCTAACCCTTTGATTTGGAGCCGATGATGTGATTCGAACACACGACCCGCACATTACGAATGTGCTGCTCTACCGGCTGAGCTACATCGGCGTAACGGGAATTATAGGGGCGATGGAGGGTGCAGGACAAGGTTGCGTGAGGAATGGCGGTCGCGCGAACAGGGCAATTGCGCTGGGTCGGGGCTCTGCAGCACTGTCTGGCATCGGCGGTGCGGGTGCAGGGATGGGGACGGGGCGAAGGTGAAATTTCGCTATCCAATCGGGTTTTCGGCCCTTATTATGGCGTCGACCCAATCATAAGAAGAAGGAGTATGCAATGCGTCATCATACGATTCTCGCTACTGTGGCTGTTCTGGCCGTGACCGGCTGCGCCGGGCAGAAGAACCGGGACAATGAACACCAGTGGAATCAGGAGATCCAGACCGAAACCCGTTCCGACCAGATCAAGACGACCGAGATGAAGGACCGTCTGCGGATCACCATCGAGGAACGGACCCTCTATGCTTCCGGTCAGGCGGGTCTCAGCCGGCAGGGCCAGCAGGCCCTGGATGAAATCGTCCCGACCCTGCAGAAGGCCTCCGATCACCGCATCGAGGTCGATGGCTATACGGATGATGTGCCCTTTGGGCATCACGGCGGTAAGTACAAGAACAACTGGGAGTTGGCTGCCGCCCGGGCGGCCGGGGTCGTGGCCTACCTCCAGAAGAAAGGCATTGACCCGTCCCGCATGACCACGGTGGGGCATGGCCAGTACTCGCCGACCGCCGACAATTCCACCCGCGAAGGTCGTGCCGAAAATCGTCACACCGTGATCGATCTGATCCCTAACGACAACAAGTAGTCCCGCCGCCGGCGCCCCGTCATTCGCCGGGGCGTCGGAAATGGCCGTGGATGCCATCGCTGCGGGTTTATTGTTGAGGTAACCCGCAGGCCCTGGGGCATCGACATCGGTTGGGTTGCTTGCGCTATGATGTGGGCTCGATTCTGCGTGCGAACGCGGCATCCTTTTCTCCGAGCCCGACCCCAACATCCCCGATGACCCAGTCCCGCCTTATCAGTCCCGCTGCCGGTCGTGACGACGATGTGGTTGACCGTGCCATTCGGCCCAAGCGGTTGGATGACTACGTCGGCCAGAAGGCGATGCGGGAGCAGATGGGCATTTTCATTCAGGCGGCGCGGGGCCGGCAGGAGGCCCTGGATCACGTACTCATCTTTGGCCCGCCGGGACTCGGCAAGACCACGCTGGCCAACATCATCGCCAACGAGATGGACGTCAACATCCGGCATACCTCCGGTCCGGTGCTGGAAAAGGCCGGCGATGTCGCCGCCCTGCTGACCAACCTTGAGGCCCGCGATGTTCTCTTTATCGACGAGATCCACCGGCTCAGTGCCGTGGTCGAGGAAGTGCTGTATCCGGCGATGGAGGATTACCAGATCGACATCATGATCGGCGAGGGCCCGGCCGCCCGGTCGATCAAGCTCGACATCCCCCCGTTCACGCTGGTCGGCGCCACCACGCGCGCCGGACTGCTGACCTCACCGTTGCGCGACCGCTTCGGAATTGTCCATCGCCTCGAGTTCTACACCACTGAAGAACTGGCCCTGATCGTCCGTCGTTCGGCGCATATCATCGGCGTCGACATGAGTCACGAGGGTGCGGTGGAAATCGCCCGTCGCTCGCGCGGCACCCCCCGCATCGCCAACCGTCTGCTGCGGCGGGTGCGGGATTTTGCCGAAGTGCTGGGCGACGGCACGGTGACCGCGGACATCGCCGACCGGGCACTGGAGATGCTGAACGTGGACCGTCACGGCTTTGACCAGCTCGATCGCAAGTTGCTGAGTGCCATGATCGACCGTTTCGACGGCGGGCCGGTCGGGGTGGATAACCTGGCCGCCGCCATCGGCGAGGAGCGCGGCACCATCGAGGATGTACTGGAGCCGTACCTGATCCAGCAGGGTTTCATCATGCGTACGCCGCGCGGCCGGGTCGCGACCCGGACGGCCTACCTGCACCTCGGGCTGAAGCCGCCGACGGTGGCATCCGTGAACGAGGAGCTGTTCTGATGGCTGCCGCGCCCTTTGTCTGGCCAGTCCGGGTGTATTACGAGGACACCGATGCCGGTGGTGTCGTCTACCACGCCAACTACATCAAGTTCATGGAGCGCGCCCGCACCGAATGTCTGCGTTACCATGGATTCGAGCTGGATGCGCTGGAGCGCGAACAGCGGGTCATCTTTGCGGTGCGTTCGCTGTCGGTCGATTTTCGCAAGCCGGCCCGCCTCAGCGAGGCGCTGACGGTCAGCGTCGAGTTTGAGACGGTCCGCGCGGCCAGTATCCTGTTTGTGCAGCGTATTCTGCGCGACGGAGAATTGCTCTGCGAAGGGCGGGTCAAGGTGGCTTCCCTGTCGGCCGACCACTTCCGCCCGACCGCCGTGCCCGAATCCATGCTGGCCCTGCTGCATACCCTCCAAACCGCCTGACTACTTCCAAGAACCGGCCCGAGAGATCCGATGTCATCCGAACTGTCCATCCTCAAGCTGATCCTGGACGCCAGCCCCGTGGTTCAGGTTGTCATGGCCATCCTGATTCTGGCGTCGGTCGTGTCCTGGTCGTTCATCCTGACCAAATACCGCGAGATCAAGCGCGCGGAAACCACGACCGATGAATTCGAGGAGCGCTTCTGGTCCGGGCTCGATCTGGCCGATCTCTACCGGCAACTGGCGCGCGAGGAATATGAGACCGAGGGGCTCGAAAACATTTTCATGGCCGGCTTCAAGGAGTTTGCGCGCCTGCGTCAGGAGCCCAATATTTCCCCGGATGCGGTCATGGAGGGCGCGCAGCGGGTCATGCGGGTGTCCCTGAACCGCGAACTGGAACTGCTGGACCAGCGGCTGCCGTTTCTGGCCACCGTGGGCTCGACCAGTCCCTATGTCGGACTGTTCGGCACCGTGTGGGGCATCATGAATGCCTTCCGCTCGCTGGGAACAGCCAAGCAGGCCACGCTGGCGATGGTCGCGCCGGGCATCTCCGAAGCACTGGTGGCCACGGCCATGGGACTGTTTGCGGCGATTCCGGCCGTGATGGCCTACAACCGCTATTCCACGGAAATCGGTCGGCTCGCCAGCCGTTACGAAGCGTTTGCCGACGAGTTCCTGAGTCTGCTGCACCGGAAAGCGCACGCCAAGTAAGGCCGCTGCCCACTCAGCCCCGCCCCGCGGCTGCCGGGAGGGCTTACAGCAAGCCGTGTTCCGCAAAGGAATAGC
>CAYFNI010000125.1:3702-4156 GCA_964344495.1 uncultured Methylococcus sp. | reverse complement strand
GAGGTGCGCAAGAGGCCCCCATAAGATTGACCGATATTCAGCTTGGAAAACTCCATAAGCCTAGGATTCTAACTGCCATAGCAGATGGGTGGATGTTACTTTTGCTCTCTCAAAAGTGGCACAGTGAATTGGATGCTGTGTTATCGAGTAGATGGAAAGCAAAAAGAACTCATGCCAGCCTGTTGCTGCAGGGTAATTGAGTCACCATGAGAGTGTCTCAATACGTCTCGATTCGGTACTCGGAAAGCCCGGTCGAAGCGGGAATCGAATCATCCGTCGGGAGTGTTGGAGATTCCCATGACAACGCTCTGGCCGAAACGGCGGGCTCAAAAATCAAGTGCAACACTTCGACAGGATTGGTTCAACAAGTGACGACTCCTTGGACCCTTTGGAGATAGTCCTCCGGCTGAGGCCAAAAAGATGGCCTGGGAGAGAGTCAATCGGCACGCACGGA
>CAYFNI010000125.1:0-3692 GCA_964344495.1 uncultured Methylococcus sp. | reverse complement strand
CGACTTAACTTAAACCAAAAAGCCTCCGGCAAACCCGGAGCGCTTCAGTTCAGTGCGGACTCAGTAAACGCAGTCGAATCAGGATTTCTGCCCAATACGGGTTTCCTCGCCTTTAAGTAACCGTTCGATGTTGCTGCGGTGGCGGGCAATCAGCAGCAGGCTCATGGCGGTTGCGGCACCGGTCAGCACCGGAGAGTGCAGCAGAAACCAGATGTAGACCGGGGCCAGCGCTGCGGCGGTCAGGGCCGAGAGGGACGAGAGCCGGAACAGGAACGCCATCAGCACCCATGTACTCAGAACGGCCAGACCCACCCAGCCGGAAAAGCCACTCAGCACGCCCAATGCGGTCGCCACGCCCTTGCCGCCCTTGAAGCCAAAAAACACGGGGTAGATGTGGCCAAGAAACGCGCCCAAACCTACAGCGGCTAAAATGTCGGCTGGCACGTCCAGGTAGCGGGCGATGAGGACCGGAATCAACCCCTTCAGCGCGTCGCCCGCCAGCGTCAGGGCGGCTGCTTTCTTGCCACCCAAGCGCAGCACGTTGGTTGCGCCGGGGTTTTTCGAGCCTTGCTCGCGCGGGTCGGGCAATTTGAACAGTCGGCTGACGATGACCGCGGTTGATAATGAACCCATGAGATAGGCGAGCGGAACCAGAAACCAGATTGCCATGGTGGATACGTCTTGTGTGTCATGAACAGGGCGCTTATGTTACCAACTCGCGATCAAACTTCACGTATGGACACCTTCATGGACATTATCTTTTTACGCGGTCTGCAAATTGAAACGGTCATTGGCATTTATGACTGGGAACGAACCATTCGGCAGACGGTGGTGCTTGACCTGGAAATGGGCACGGATATACGCCCGGCGGCGGCCACCGACGACATTGCCCATACGCTGGACTACAAGGCCGTTTCCAAGCGCATCATTGCGTTCGTGGAGGAAAGCCAGTTCCTTCTGGTCGAGACCCTGGCGGAACGCATTACCCGCATCGTGATGGACGAATTCGGCGTGCCCTGGGTGCGGCTTACGCTGAACAAGAAGGGCGCCATCCGCGGTGCCAGTGATGTCGGGATCCAGATTGAACGAAGCGCCGTGGCCCCTCATGCCTGAAGTCTTTCTCAGTCTCGGCAGCAATATCGACCCCGATACGCACATTCCGGCCGCGCTGGCGGATTTGCGGAGTGTATTCGGGCCGTTGAAGTTGTCGGCCATTTTCGAGACCGCCGCCGTCGGCTTCGACGGGCCGCCGTTCCATAACCTGGTGGTGGCATTTCAGTCCGATTCTCCGGCGGAAACCATCGCCCAGCGCTTGCGCGAACTGGAGGAACAACACGGGCGCACCCGGGCGAGCCGGAAGTTTTCATCGCGCACCCTGGATGTGGATCTCATTCTCTACGGTGACCGGGTGCTTGAGGCAGAGCATCTGCGCCTGCCGCGCGATGACATCACCCGCTACGCCTTTGTCCTTCAGCCGCTGGCGGAACTCGCGCCGACCCTCCGGCATCCCGTATTGGGCAAGACCTATGCCGAGCTATGGGCGGCTTTTGACAAAACGGGCCTGAACCAGAAGCGATTGCCCGCGGGCTAGGGGGTCAAATGGTCAGCGTGCGGCCGCCATCCACCGTCAGAATCTGCCCGGTGACATAGGGCGCATCGAGCAGGTAGCGCACGGCCTTGACGATGTCCTCCGGCGTGCCCGAACGCCCCAGCGGAATGCGGGCCAGAATGCCGGCCTGTTCGTCGCTGGCCAGCCCCTGCTCCGGCCACAGGATGGCGCCGGGGGCGATGCCGTTGACCCTGATCTCCGGAGCCAACTCGACCGCCAGAGAGCGCGTCAGTGCGGCCAGACCGGCTTTCGCAATCGAGTACACCGGGTGTCCGGCCAAGGCGCGGTCGGCATAAATGTCGATCAAGTTGATGATGCAACCCTGCTGACGGGCGAGCGATGGGATGGCGGCTTGCGACAAAAAGAACGGCGCCTTGAGATTGCTGTCCAGCAGCGCGTTCCAGTCCGTTTCGGTGACGCTGCCGACGGCGGTCGGGAAAAAGGCCGAGGCATTGTTGATCAGCACATCCAGTCGGCCCCAGTGATCCACGACACGCTGCACCAGCAAGGGCAGGTCGGCAGTCTGCGCCAGATCGGCGGGCAGGGGCATCACCGAGTCGGGCTGCTGGGCGTTCAATTGCAGGATCAATCGCTGGGCTGCCTCGGCCGAGCGGTGGTAATGCAGGGCGATGCGAAAGCCCCGGCCATGCAGGTCGGCCACAATGGCAGCGCCGATGCGCCGGGAGGCACCGGTGATCAGCGCGACAGGGACGCTGGAGCTCATGGCTGAAGCCCGGATATGGATTGCCCCGATGCGCCGCATCCAAACTGCGCGAACCACTGGCCAGCTCCGTTCGGTGCTGCTGGGTCGTAATACAATGACCTTAGATTCAAGTGACCGAAGGGTCCCATCTCCGGCCCAGGCACCAGCGAGCGGAAGGCTTCGCCCCCCATCAGCTGGTGAGTGATGGTCTGAAACAGGCGTGACAGTCGCCCTTCGCGCACCATCGTGTCCAGCATGTGCGGGCCGGCGATCAGGTACAGGGTGCGAAAACCAAGCTCGCCCAGGCGCGTGGTCAGCTGATCGCCTTCGACCATCCGACCGCGACCGCTGAAAATCACTTCATACCCCTGAGCCTGCCAATCCGACACGCGCGCCGGATCGGCTGCCTGACCCGTGGCGATGAGGCAGCGCTGTCCTTGCAAGCGGAGCGATTCAGGCATCGGAAAATCCAGACTGGCGCTGGCGATGACGATCGCCGGCTGGGCCGGTAACCCGTGCTGGAGCCGCCAGTCAATCAGGTCGGCTCCCGCTGGATGAGCACCGACTTGAAGAATATTGCCGAGCCGCCCCTCGGCCAGTGACCGCAGATACCCGCCATGCGTGATGAGGCAGTCGGCCTGCGCCTGCAACTCCAGAAACAGCCGAAAGTCGTCCGGGGTCGTCAGCGATTTTGGTAGATAGGGTTCGCCCTGGGCGTCCTCCAGCGCAATGCGCCCATCCAGACTGGTGAGAAAGTTGGCATAGACGAAAGGGCTCTCGCGTGTTCCGTGGCGGTGCAGGTCGAGGCATTGGTACAGTCCGGTCAGTTCCACCGACTCGAACGGAGGCGGAAAAAGGCGGTACAGGGTTTTGGCCATGCAGGAGTCCAGCGTGCGATTAATGACACCATGGTAATGCATGCCCCGTGAACGCGCTGATGTACTTGGGCACACCAGTCAGAGTGCGTGCGTCTGCGACGCGTTTGGCTTTGACTTGGCTGGGCTGCAGCAGCTATCATTCCACGTCTCGGGGTGTAGCGCAGCCTGGTAGCGCACCTGCATGGGGTGCAGGGGGTCGCAGGTTCGAATCCTGTCTCCCCGACCAATTAAATCAATGACTTGCATTGGAAGCCGAAGACCCCATCTTCGGCTTTTTCTTTTTGATCCCAACTTTGATCCCAACCGTTCCAGAGATCGCGATAACTCACGCCCAGTTTTAACCACAAGATTGACTGTTCGGAGTCGGATGCTTGAACGGCAAAGCCAGTCTGAAAGGGCGCGGGTCAATCCGGCATCGTGTGATTGCCAGAACGCTATAGTGTTGTCGTGCCCACCGCGCGGAAATATTTAGACGCGGCATATCAGTCGTTGTCGAATGGCT
>CAYFNI010000124.1:0-4313 GCA_964344495.1 uncultured Methylococcus sp. | reverse complement strand
CGCCTTCTACGAATATCATTCCGCCTTGATGGAACCCTGGGACGGCCCGGCCGCGGTCGCCTTCACCGATGGCCGCCAAATCGGCGCCACGCTGGACCGCAATGGACTGCGCCCGGCCCGGTACCTGATCACGGATGACGATTACGTCGTGATGGCGTCCGAAATGGGCGTACTCGATATCCCCGAAAGCAAAATCGTCAAAAAATGGCGTCTGCAGCCCGGCAAGATGTTCCTGATCGATATGGAACAGGGCCGCATCATCGACGATACCGAAATCAAGACCCAGTTGGCTGCCAAGGCGCCCTACCAGCAATGGCTGAATGACACCCAGATCCAGCTGGAAAACCTGCCGCCTGAGATTTCCGCAATGCCGCCCGATGACCAGACCCTGCTGGATCGTCAGCAGGCTTTCGGTTACACCCAGGAGGACATCAAGTTTTTCCTGACCCCGATGGCGCTGAGCGGACAGGAACCGGTCGGCTCCATGGGAACCGACGCCGCCCTGGCCGTGCTGTCCAGCCGTCCGCGCATGCTCTATGACTATTTCAAGCAGGGCTTTGCCCAGGTCACGAACCCGGCCATCGACCCGATTCGTGAAGAGCTGGTCATGTCACTGGTTACCCACATCGGACCGCGCCCCAATCTGCTCGACCTCGAAAACGGCGGCGCGCACAAACGGCTTGAGGCCCATCAGCCGATCCTGAGCAACAAGGATTTGGAAAAGATCCGCCGCATCGAGGCACGGACCAATGGCGCCTTCAAAACCACCACTATCAGCTTCTGCTACCCGGCCGATTCCGGTGCCAGCGGCATGCAGCGTGCCATCGAGCAGCTCTGCGTGCAGGCCGAGAAAGCGGTCGAAGACGGCAACAACATCCTGATCATTTCCGATCGGGCAATGGATGCCGAACACATCGCCATCCCGGCCCTGCTGGCCACTTCAGCCGTTCACTACCACCTGATCCGCACCGGTCTCCGCACCGAAGTCGGTCTGGTCGTGGAAACCGGCGAGGCTCGCGAGGTGCATCATTTTGCCCTGCTGGCCGGATATGGCGCTGAAGCCATCAACCCGTATCTCGCCTTTGACTCGCTGTCGGCGCTGCGGCACGAACTGCCCGAACCGGTCAGCGAAGACGATGCCCACAAGCGTTACATCAAGGCCATCGGCAAGGCACTTCTGAAGATCATGTCCAAGATGGGCATTTCGACCTACCAGTCCTACTGCGGCGCTCAGGTCTTCAACGCCATCGGTCTCAGCGATGACTTCCTGGCGCAGTACTTCGCCGGCACCAGCGCCACCACGAGCGGTTCGGGCCTGCAGGAAATTGCCGAAGAAACCGTCAAGCGGCACCGTGCTGCCTATGGCGATGCGCCCATCTACCGCCATGCGCTTGATGTCGGCGGCGAATATGCCTATCGCGTCCGTGGCGAGGACCACGTCTGGACGCCCGAAACCATCTCCAAGCTGCAACATGCGACCCGGACCAACAACTGGGATACGTATGTCGACTACACCCGCTCGATCAACGAACAGAACGAGCGCCTGCTGACCCTGCGCGGACTGCTGGACTTCAACTATGACCGTGCACCGGTCGCGTTGGAGGAGGTCGAATCGGCCAAGGACATTGTGAAACGCTTCGCGACTGGCGCCATGTCGTTTGGCTCCATCTCGTACGAAGCGCACACCACGCTCGCCATCGCCATGAACCGCATCGGCGGCAAATCGAATACCGGTGAAGGCGGCGAGTTGGCCGAACGTTTCAAACCGTTGCCGAACGGCGACTCCATGCGCTCGGCGATCAAGCAGGTCGCTTCCGGACGCTTCGGCGTCACGACCGAGTATCTGGTCAATGCGGACGATATCCAGATCAAGATCAGCCAGGGTGCGAAGCCGGGTGAAGGCGGTCAGCTCCCCGGACACAAGGTGGATGCAACGATTGCTCGTGTGCGCCACTCGACGCCGGGCGTGGGGCTGATTTCACCGCCGCCCCACCATGACATCTACTCGATCGAAGATCTGGGCCAGCTGATCCACGACCTCAAGAACGTCAACCCGGAAGCGCGCATCAGTGTCAAGCTGGTCTCCGAGGTCGGGGTCGGCACCGTCGCCGCTGGCGTGGCCAAGGCGCACGCCGATCACGTCACCATCGCCGGCTACGATGGCGGCACCGGCGCCAGCCCGATCACCTCCATCAAGCACGCGGGCCTGCCGTGGGAAATCGGGCTGGCTGAAACTCACCAGACACTGGTTCTGAACAAGCTTCGCGGCCGCATCTGCGTGCAGGCCGATGGCGGCATGCGCACCGGTCGGGATGTCATCATCGGCGCACTGCTGGGCGCGGATGAATTCGGTTTCGCTACCGCGCCGCTGATCGTGGAAGGCTGCATCATGATGCGCAAATGCCACCTCAACACCTGTCCGGTCGGTGTCGCGACGCAGGACCCAGAGTTGCGCAAGCGCTTCAATGGCCAGCCGGAACATGTGGTCAATTTCTTCTTCTTCATCGCCGAAGAAGTCCGGCAGATCATGGCCAAGCTGGGTTACCGCAAGTTTGACGAGATGATCGGCCAGACCGATCGCCTCGACATGCGCAAGGCCGTTGCCCACTGGAAAGCCGCAAAAATCGACCTGTCGCGCCTGCTCTACAAGCCGCAGCCCGGCGTCGGCGTGTCGATCTACAACACCGAGACCCAGGATCATGGCCTCGACAAGGCGCTGGATCACCAGTTGATCGCTCAGGCCCGTCCGGCGCTGGAAAACCGCCAGCCGGTGCAGTTCGAAGCCAATATTCGCAATTTCAACCGGACGGCGGGTGCCATGTTGTCGGGCGAAGTCGCCAAACGCTACGGCCATACCGGCCTGCCGGACGACAGCATCCACATCCGGCTCAAGGGGACCGCCGGGCAAAGCTTTGGTGCCTTCCTCGCGCGGGGTGTGACCCTGGAACTGGTTGGCGAAGGCAATGACTATGTCGGCAAGGGCTTGTCGGGCGGCCGGATCTGCATCTACCCACCCAAGGAGTCACCCATCGTTGCCGAGCAGAACATTATCGTCGGCAATACTGTCATGTACGGAGCCATCGAAGGCGAATGCTACTTTAGCGGCGTCGCCGGCGAACGCTTCGCCGTTCGAAACTCGGGTGCCGTCACCGTGGTTGAAGGCGTCGGTGACCATGGCTGCGAATACATGACCGGCGGCGTGGTCGTCGTTCTGGGCGAAACGGGTCGTAATTTCGCGGCCGGTATGTCCGGGGGCGTAGCGTATGTCCTGGACGAAAGCGGCGATTTCAACCAGCGCTGCAACCTGTCGATGGTCGAGCTTGAGCCGATTCCCAGCGAGGCCAACGCCCTTGAGCGCTTCGACCATCAGGGCGGCGATCTGGAAAACCATGGTCTGGTCGAGGTCATGCATGACATGACTCGCCACGATGAGCAGCGTTTGCGCGTGCTGATCGCCAAGCACCGTCGCTACACGGGCAGCGAAAAGGCCCGGCGGATTCTGGAAAATTGGTCCCACTATGCGCCGCTGTTCGTCAAGGTCATGCCGGTTGATTACCGTCTGGCGCTTGAAAAAATGCAGCAGGCCCAGGCTCAGGCGGGCATCAATCACTAATGCCGTTTCGGCAGCGGGACCTTGCCGCTGCCGGGCGACCTGAACCACGATTCAATCACGATGCCGCACGCGGCCGTCACGAGAGGTTAAGTCAGCATGGGTAAACCCACGGGTTTCATGGAAGTTGGGCGCCAGGATCGGCGTTATACACTGGTTGCCGACCGGATTCAGCACTACCGCGAGTTTGTGGTCCCTCTCAGTCAGGAGGAACTAAGCCGCCAGGGTTCACGCTGCATGGACTGCGGTATTCCCTATTGCCACAACGGCTGCCCCATCAACAACATCATTCCGGACTGGAATGATCTGGTCTACCACGGCCAGTGGCGCGAGGCGATCGACGTCCTGCACAGCACCAACAATTTCCCCGAATTCACCGGCCGTATCTGCCCTGCGCCCTGCGAGGCAGCCTGCACGCTGAACCTCACGGACGAGCCCGTCACCATCAAATCCATCGAATGCTCGATAGTCGACAAGGCATGGGAAATGGGCTGGATTCAGCCCCAGATTGCCAAGCACAAGACGGGTAAATCGGTAGCGGTGGTCGGTTCCGGTCCCGCGGGTCTCGCGGCCGCCCAACAGCTGGCCCGTGCCGGCCATGACGTGGTTGTGTTCGAGAAGAACGACCGCATCGGTGGGCTGTTGCGCTATGGCATTCCCGATTTCAAGATGGAAAAGCACCTGATCGATCGCCGGATTGCGC
>CAYFNI010000123.1:0-4399 GCA_964344495.1 uncultured Methylococcus sp. | reverse complement strand
GGAGCTTTCGATCTACGAGGGCATCCCGCACCTGCTGACCCCGGTCGTGACGGACATGAAGGAAGCCGCCAACGCGCTGCGTTGGTGCGTAGCCGAGATGGAACGCCGCTACAAACTGATGTCCCTGATGGGAGTTCGGAATCTGGCCGGTTTCAACCAGAAAATCCAGGACGCGATCGAAGCGGGAACCCCGATCCGCGATCCACTCTGGGCGCCGGACCTGTTCACCGAAGGCGACGAGGCGCCGTTCCTGGAGCCCCTGCCCTTCATCGTCATCGTCATCGACGAATTGGCCGACATGATGATGATTGTCGGCAAGAAGGTCGAAGAATTGATTGCGCGATTGGCGCAAAAGGCCCGTGCGGCCGGCCTGCACCTGATTCTGGCGACTCAACGCCCGTCGGTTGATGTCATTACCGGGCTGATCAAGGCCAATATCCCGACGCGTATCGCGTTTCAGGTGTCATCAAAGATCGACTCCCGCACCATCCTTGATCAGGGGGGAGCCGAGTCCCTGCTCGGCAACGGCGACATGCTTTACCTGCCACCCGGTACGGGCTTGCCGATGCGTGCCCATGGAGCCTTCGTCTCGGATGAGGAAGTGCATCACATCGTCGAGTTCCTCAAGCAGACCGGCCCGACCCACTACATTGAGGACATTACCCGATTCAGCGATGACGGTGGCGATTTTTCAGGCTACAAGGGTGCGGCGGACAGCGGCGAGGAATCGGATGCGTTGTATGACGAGGCCGTGCGCTTCGTCACAGAGTCACGCAAGGCCTCCATTTCCAGCGTTCAGCGGCGGTTCAAGGTAGGCTACAACCGCGCGGCACGCATGATCGAGGACATGGAGAACGCCGGCATTGTGGGGCCGGCGGAGACCAATGGCAGCCGGGAAGTCCTGGCTCCGCCACCCCCGCCGGTCGGATGAAATGACAACTGACCGACCGCCCGTCGGGCAGGCGGATCAGGCGTCGCCGTGAACCAGACGCGACAGCTGAATGGCCGGATTGAGGATCGCGCCCTGGAACTGCAGCCAGTTCAGAAGGCCATCCAGGTAAACGATGTGCGGCGCGACGCCCGCCGTCACCATCTGAACGACGCACTGGTGTCCCGGCCCTTCCCACAGGGAGAATGTCACTTCACCGGCATCCACCTCCTTGCGGGTCATCGGCTCGAAGCCCTCGCCCAAAATGGTCGCGACGATATCATCGGCCCGCTTGGCCTTGCCGCCGAAATAACGGGTTACGTCGGCGGCAACGAATTCACCGCCTTTGTAGATAAAGAACACAGCGGGGCTGTTGGATGCGGTCATAATGACAATCTCCTCGGGTTGGAAAGCTGTCGATTGTATCAATCCTTGGCCGGGTCAATGGTCAGCAAGACCCGCTAAAGGGCAGTTTTTTGACGCATCCGAAAAGCAGACACCCCATCCGTCAGAGATCAACTCGCAACCCGCTCATGCCCTTTTCAAGCTCCAGAGCGCCCGCCCGGAAGGAATTTACACCCCTGTCATGGCTGTGGACGCGGCTCAAGGCATGCCATGACGCTTTCGCCCTGCTGCTGGGACTGGGTCTGTTTGCCGGTTTGTGTGTCACATGGTCGCTCATCGCCTGGCCATTGCAGTGGATTCTGCCCCATCGCGCGGCCACACGCGTGGGTCGGCGGGTCATTTCGGAAGGATTCGCGTTCTATCTCGCGACACTTGCAACACTGCGCTTCATACGGATCGATCTCGCCGCGCTGGACGGACTTGAATCACGCGGACCGTTGATCGTGGCTCCCAACCACCCGAGCCTACTCGATGCCGTGCTTATTTTCGCCCGCTTCCGTCGCATTGGCTGCGTGGTCAAGGCCGGCCTCCTGCAACATGGGTTACTGGGGGTTGGTGCGCGGATGGCCGGCTATATTCCGAATGACCGGCGCCAATCCATGATCAAGGCGGCGGTCGCTGAACTGACGTCGGGCCACTGCCTGCTGCTATTCCCGGAGGGCACGCGTAGCAGCCAGGTGCCGGTCGGGCCGTTTACCAATAGTTTGGCGCTGATTGCCAAAAAAGCCCGAGTGCCGGTGCAGACGGTTTTCATCGAAATGAATCAGCCCTTCCTCGGCAAGGGCTGGCCCCTGTTTCGACGCCCGATCCTGCCGATCGTGATTCATGTCCGCTTGGGACAGGTTTTCCCGCCCGAGCCCAATGTGCGCCAGTTGACGCAGCGACTGCAGGACTATTTCAGCGCGCATCTGAACGCACAGCGCTGATACCCACCCCATCCGCATCAGATTTTCACCATGCTTGCCCCATCCCACACTCATCTGGTTCTGATTCCGAGTTTCAACCCGGGGACGCTGGTGGTTGATACGGTCCGGCAGGCCCGAGCCCGCTGGAATCCAGTCTGGGTGGTCAGCGACGGGAGCACCGATGGCACCCCCGAGGTTCTGGCGACTCTGGCAGCTGCGGATCCGGGGTTCCGCGTGCTGGCACTGCCTCATAACGGAGGCAAGGGCGCGGCGGTACTGGCGGGACTTGAGCAGGCCATCGCGGCAGGCTATACCCATGTTTTGACCATGGACGCGGACGGCCAGCATCCGGCCGCGCTGATACCCGACTTCATGACTGCGTCACGCGAGCATCCGGACGCCATGATTCTCGGCGTTCCGGTATTCGACGATCAAGCCCCGGCCCTGCGGGTGCAGGGGCGACGCATCTCGAACGCGTTTGCGCAACTGGAAACGCTCTGGACCGGCATTGGCGATTCGCTGTTCGGCTTCAGGGTTTATCCGATCACTCCCTTGCGACGGATCATGCTCAGGCAACGCTGGATGCGGCGCTTCGATTTTGATCCCGAGGCGGCGGTACGGCTCCGCTGGCAAGGCGTTCCGGCCATCAATCGAGCTGCTCCGGTACGTTATCCGAGCCGGGCCGAGGGTGGCATTTCCCACTTCCACTATTTGCGGGACAACGGAGTACTCATCTGGATGCACACTCGCCTGCTGCTGGGGTGGCTGCTGAGATTGCCCTGGTTGTTGTATCGACGTTTCCGCGGCAGGCCGTGAAGCGGGCATTTCATGCCCTGAAGCTGGATGTCACTGAGATCCTGGGGTCGCACTGGCCTCAGCCGCCGTCTGCAGGGTGACGCAAGTCAGGCCGGCCGCATCAATTGCCGCCAGAACCCGAGGCAAGGCGGCAAGTATCATGGGCTGACCGCTGTCACGCGCACGCGCCGCATGTGCGTCATGCAGCAACAGAATGTCACCGGCCGCCAGACCTTGAGTCAGCCGCTTAACCACCACGTCGACATCGGTTTCGCGCGTATCGAAACCGCGCCGCGTCCAGCTGACCAACTGCAAGCCCAACCGGCTGAGTACCGGATCAAGCAATGGGTTGCGGATACCGAATGGCGCCCTGAAGAAACGCGGTGACTGGCCGCTCGCGACCTTCAGCACCTGCTGCGCTTCACTTAATTCTCGCAAAAACCCCCAATAGCCAGAAAAAGCGAATCCAAGTCGATGATTCAGGCTGTGGTTTTCCAGACCGTGCCCACCATCAATGATCGCCCGACACAGCTCGGGATAATCCGCCGCGTGTTGGCCGATGCAAAAAAAAGTGGCCTTGGCTCGATGCTGGTCAAGCAATTCGAGCACCCGGCCTGTCACGTCCGGGTCCGGCCCGTCATCAATCGTGATCGCCACCCACCCATGGGCCCGGGCGGCCGGCGGAAGATGTGTCCAGTTGGGACCCAGTATCCGACTGCGTGGCCAGATGCCGGCCAGCGTCAGCAGCAACTGGTTCGCCAGGATCATGCTCAGGGAGGTCATCCAGACATCGGGTTGGATCACGACGGCACCGATGGCCACCGCATGCCAGATAAAGGTCCCACGCATGAATGAGGAGGGTGTCCAGACAGAGGAGATTACGGACATGAGTTGCTTAACATCCTACCCTCGTAGGTGTTGCGCTTGGCTTTTGAGCCCGCCGACTAAAGCACGAAGCCTGCCTCAGACTGTAGCTGATTGACACCAATAAGATCGATCTGGAATTCAGCCGTTTGCGGGTTTCCATCAGTGTTTCCGTAGAGAATCCCATCAAAAAATCTCAATTGTGCGTTGGCTGTAAACGAGGCCTGATGTCCGAGCAGCAAGGAAAAGGATTGGTTACCTGAACTTCCAATTCTTGTATCAGCATCGATGCCTGATAAATCGAGTAGATCGATTCCCTCCCTATAATCTTCTATCACATCACAGGTGGCAGCTGTGCTGCCACAATCGGACAGCGACTTGAATACGAAGGTGTCGGCATCGGCTCCTCCCACGAGCAGATCGCGGCCCACGCCACCAAAGAGACGGTCCGATCCAGCGTTGCCGCGAATGACATCATCCCCTGCCCCTCCCTTCAGAATAT
>CAYFNI010000122.1:2237-4469 GCA_964344495.1 uncultured Methylococcus sp. | reverse complement strand
TGCCGACGTCGGCCTGGGTCAGGATGTAACGGTCGCCGGTCGCATAAAGGATGGGGAGCCCATCCGCTTGCCATTGGTACTGGATCACCCCCAGGCCGTCCGCATCCGACAACGTGTGGGTTGCAGTCAGCATCTGGCCCTGCAGCGCCTGTCCCACAATGCTGACCCAACCTGTCGGGGCGCGATTTCCCTGATCTGGAACATCCCCACCTGGACCATCCGTATGCGGAAACGTCAGATTGGTATCGTCGTAGATATCATCCACGCTGATCACATTTGAAGACAGATCACGGGCCACGGCGCTGCTGTCGCCGCCATGTTCTGAGCCGCCCCAACTCACCACCGAACCATCGCCGCACAGTGCCGCGAACGCCAGGCCATTGGAAAACAGCCGTTGAACCTGATTCAACTGCGATGCAGCCTGACTGCTGTCTCCACCATAATCAGAATCACCCCAGGTCACCACCGATCCATCGGCTCGCAGGGCTGCAAAGGCCCTCTCACCGGCGACCACCTGCTGAATGTCAGTCAACTGGCTGGCGATGCTCGCGCTGTTGCCGCCATAGCCCGAATCACCCCATGTAACCAGCGATCCATCGGCACGCAAGGCCGCAAAAGCGCGCTGAGTGGCAAATACCTGCAAGACATCGGTCATACCGTTCAGCTGTTCAGCCACAGCAGAACTGTCGCCACCGAAATCCGAGTGCCCCCAGGTCACCAGCGACCCGTCGGAACGGAGTGCGGCAAAAGCTCCGAGGCTCGAAAATACCTTGACGACCCCCTGCAGTTGGGAGATCACCGAAGTGCTGTCACCGCCGTACCCAAAATCCCCCCAGGTCACGACGGTCCGATCAGACCGCAATGCGGCAAACGCACCTGCCGCCGAAAACACTTGCACCACATCATGCAAATCGCCGGCCACCGCACTGCTGTCGCCGGCGTGAGAGTCAGGATCGCCCCAGGTCACCACCGACCCATCTTCGCGCACGGCAGCAAAAGCACCGTCAGCGGCGCACACCTGCACGACCTTTACGGTCCCGTCCAGGCACCCGTCATTAATGCGACTCCCCGTCCATGCCAAGGGATCGCCACCGTAGTTGCCATCGCCCCAGACAACCAGTGAACCATCGGCCCGCAACGCCGCAAACGCTTTTGCGCACGAAAAGACTCGAACGACGGGCACCTGTCCATTGAGTTGGTCCGCAACCGCAGTGCTATCACCCCCATAGTCGGCGGCACCCCAGGTCACCACCGACCCATCGGAGCGCAGGGCCGCAAACGCCCAGCGAGTCGAAAAAATCTGCGTTACGTCCACGGTGCCATCCAGTGCGCCGGCTACTCCGCTACTTTCACCACCGTAGGTTGGATATCCCCAACTGATCACCGACCCATCGGCCCGCAACGCGGCAAAGGCAACTTCGGTGGAGAACACCTGCACGACATCGACCGTTCCATCCAGCGCGCTGGCCATAGAACCACTGTAGCCGCCGAATTCAGGAGTCCCCCAGGTGACGACCGAACCATCAGACTTGATCGCGGCAAACGCATGACGATTGAGGTACTCGCCCTGGGTATGTCCGGGAAAAACATCGTCCTGATACGCGAGCAACCCCGCATAATCGGGCACGGCGGTGTTGGCTTCAATCACCCCGGTAGACACCTCCAGCACCATATCCGCGCCCAGGGCAATGGCACCGGTGGGGTTATCCGAGGCCGCCACATCCGCACCCGTCAGGGCAGCAAGACGGCTGACAAAGCGCTGGCCAGCGGTGCCTTCTGCCACATTGCAGCCATACAGCAGGAGATCGCCCTGATCACTCAGTCCACCGCGCCACAGGGCCAGATCGTTGGCATACCCGTCCAGGTTGCCATCCGTAAGACAACTGGAGCCAAGTCGCAGCAAACCCGATGCCCCATGCGAGAAGATGGAAATGCTGTCATACGCCTGGCGTCCGCTCAGAAATCGTGCGATCTGGGCAGCGCCATCCTGATCTCTCCGAAGCAAGAGCACTTCGACGTCCTGCGGACGTTGCGCAAGCAGGGCGTCATAGCCCGCCACCGAGGGATCGATGATCCAGAGCGTGTTCATGTCTTACCCCCCCCAAAGTCCATCACACTTTCACCATGATCAAGTTGACCCCGATCAAGCCACACTGACGTTGCGACTGCCCACAACCCAAGAGCGAGTACAAACGTATAAAAAAGACAACAGACTACGGTCTACGGTTGACT
>CAYFNI010000122.1:0-2227 GCA_964344495.1 uncultured Methylococcus sp. | reverse complement strand
TGACTTATACGCGCACATTAAGTCGTAATAAATACGTACTAACTACTTTTTTATTGAATTTCACCGCATATACCAGACCGGGCGAGTGCGCGATCCGTGGCTGACCAAGCACGACCTCGAAGCGATGGCGTTGATCCATGACCATTCACGGTCATACCGCATGTGTTGGCCGTCACTGAGTACGCTCGTCGCCGTCATCGAAACGGCTGGAGTCTTGGTATTGGGGCGAAGCCGGAATATAATTGTTTGCTTGCCAGCGGCACAGCCCAGCCGGACGCTCGACCGGTCGCCCTGAAAGCCGCGCTCTGCAACGCCACTCAAACACGCCTGAAGACGGGATAAAAACATGACCTTCGTAATTACCGAAAACTGCATCAAGTGCAAGTACACCGATTGTGTGGACGTCTGCCCCGTCGACTGCTTCCACGAAGGCCCGAATTTCCTCGTCATTGATCCCGACGAATGCATCGACTGCACCCTGTGTGAACCGGAGTGTCCGGCCAACGCCATCTTCTCCGAAGACGAGGTTCCTGAAGACCAGAAGCAGTTCATCGAATTGAATGCCGAGCTCTCCAAGGTCTGGCCCAGCCTCACGGAAGTGAAAGCCGCCAGCGACGATGCGGATGAGTGGAACGGCAAACCCGGCAAACTTCAGTACCTCGAAAGATAATCGTCTGTCTCCGGGCCGTGCCGATGGCTACGGCCCGAGACCTGAGCCGGACCGACCGAGCGATTTACCTGAGCTAGTCGCTGGTCCCGGGCCGATTGGCCGCATGCAGGCCACACTCCTTCTTGCCGCTGTCCTCCCACCACCATCGCCCCTCACGCTCGTGCTGGTTCGGCAGGATCGCCCGCGTGCAAGGCTCGCAGCCGATGCTGACGAACCCGCGCCGGTGCAACTCGTTGTACGGCACCTCATACGCCTCGATGTGATCCCACACCTGCCGTGATGACCAGTTGGCCAGCGGGTTGAATTTGATCAGCGGTCGGCCCGCCGCGCCGAACACCTCATCGAGTTCCACCTCCGCCAGTTCTGAACGGGTCAGGCTTTGATCACGCCGCTGACCGGTGATCCAGGCATCCAGCGTGGCCAGTTTCCGGCGCAGAGGTTCGACCTTGCGCAGACCGCAGCACTCGGTGTGACCATCCTCGTAAAAGCTGAACAACCCCTTTTCCTTCACCATCCGCTGCAACGCCGCCGGCTCCGGCGAGAGGACCTCAATCTCGAGGGAATAGCGTTTACGCACCGCCTCCATCAGGCGATAGGTCTCTGCATGCAGGCGCCCGGTATCAAGACTGAAAACCTGCACATCCGGCCGGATCTGCACCGCCAGGTCAATCAGAGCAACGTCTTCTGCACCGCTGAAGGAGAGGGCGATTCGTTCAAACCGGGCGAACGCCTCCTTCAGGACGGTGCGAGGATTTTTTCCTGCCAGGGCGGCCTGCAGATGGCCCAGATCCAGTGGGCGTGTACTCATGGGTGAACTCACAGGTTAAGAATAGGATGCCACAAAGGGCGGCTACGTTCCGTGTCTGTCAGACACGGTAAGACTGGCTCAGTGGTGGGACTGGCTGTGGCCTTGGGATGCTTCAAAGCCTTCGGCTTCGCCATCCCCATCGGCAAATTCAGCGGGGATGGCATACCCCCCGGCGGCCCACTCGCCCAGATCCATCAAGCGGCAGCGCTCCGTGCAGAATGGACGAAACCGCGAAGCCGGCATCCATGGCACGGGCTTGCCGCAGGTCGGACATTTGACCGACGTCATGCCGGACATCAGAACAGGCAACTGGTCAGCAGAAACTCGACCTCATCGGTCGTCTGCACCGGCCGCAAGACAGCATCCCGCAGCATGAAACGGATGGTGAAGCGATGCTTGCCGCCGCTGATTTCAGCGAAATAAGGCACATCCAGCGGAACCGCGACGCGCAGTAGCTGATACGACAGCGAGTGATCCAGTGTCTTCTGAAAAAAACCGGCCGTAGCCCATTCCCGGGTGGGCGTGGCGCTGCTACGGATGAAGTTGAGCAGAATATCAATCGTGGCGCGCGTCTGGCGGAAAGGCTCGATCCAGCTCTCCAGGTCGGCTTGGCGCGCCCGTTCATCGCCTTCCAGCCAATGATGGTAGGCCGGCAGGTCAAACGAACAACTGCCTCCCGGCATGCTGCTGCGCTGGACAATCCCCTTGAATAGTTCATTGTCCATCAGTGCGCCGCCCAATTTGCCAGG
>CAYFNI010000121.1:0-4954 GCA_964344495.1 uncultured Methylococcus sp. | reverse complement strand
TCATCGACCCGGCCGGTGATCCAGTAATAGCCGTCGGCGTCGCGACGGGCGCCATCGCCGGTGAAGTAGTACCCCGGATACGGCGCGAAGTAGGTATCAAAGAACCGCTGCGGATCGCCATAGACCGTCCGCGCCTGACCCGGCCAGCTACCGGTCATGACCAGCACGCCCGAGCCGGCCCCCTCGACTTGCTGGCCGGCCTCGTCGAGCAGGGCCGGCCGGACGCCAAAGAACGGCAGCGCGGCTGAACCTGGCTTGAGTGGCGTCACGCCCGCCAGCGGCGTGATCAGGATGCCGCCGGTCTCGGTCTGCCACCATGTATCGACGATGGGACAGCGCGAGTCGCCGACCACGTGGTAATACCAGGCCCAGGCCTCCGGGTTGATCGGCTCCCCGACTGAACCCAGCAGGCGCAGACTGGACAGGTCGGCGGCATGCACCCACGCATTGCCGAAGCCCATCAGCGCGCGAATCGCGGTGGGCGCGGTATAGAAGATGTTGACCTTGTACTTGTCGATCACCTGCCAGAAGCGGCCTGCGTCCGGCCAGGTCGGCACCCCCTCGAACATCAGCGTGGTGGCGCCGTTGCAGAGCGGGCCGTAAACCACATAGCTATGCCCGGTGACCCAGCCCAGATCGGCGGTGCACCAATAGATATCACCCGGGTGGTAGTCGAACACCAGCCGGTGCGTCATCGCCGCATACAGCAGATAACCGGCACTGGTATGCACCACGCCCTTGGGCTGTCCGGTCGACCCGGAGGTATACAGGATGAACAGCGGATCCTCGGCGCCCATGCGCTCCGGCGGGCAGTCCGCTGCCACCGCCGCCATCTGGGCGTCATACCAGAGATCGCGGCCCTCGACCCAGCCGACCGCGCCGCCGGTATGCCGCACGACGATGACGGTTTCGACCCCCGGGCAGCGGGTCAGCGCCTCATCGACATTCTGTTTCAGCGGCACGCGCTTGCCGCTCCGCCGGCCCTCGTCGGCACAGACCACGATCCGGCAGCCGGCGTCCAGAATCCGGTCCTTGAGTGCCTCCGAGGAAAAGCCGCCAAACACCACCGAATGCACGGCACCGATGCGGGCGCAGGCCAGCATGGCTACAGCGCCCTCGGGGATCATGGGCAGGTACAGGCACACGCGGTCGCCGCGCCTGACCCCCTGCGCCTTGAGCACATTGGCGAAGCGGCAGACCTCGGCATGCAGCTCGCGGTAGGTCAGCTGACGCTGCTCCCCCGGATCATCACCCTCCCACAGGATGGCCACGCGCTCACCGTGCGCGGCCAGATGCCGATCCAGACAGTTGACGCTGACGTTCAGTTCGCCGCCACGAAACCAGTCGATGGTCGCCGTGTTGAAATCCCAATGTCCGACCTGATCCCAGCGCCGGTCCCAGACCAGATACTCCTCCGCCCGCTCGGCCCAGAATGCGTC
Source organism: uncultured Methylococcus sp. (assembly GCA_964344495.1). Taxonomy (GTDB): domain Bacteria; phylum Pseudomonadota; class Gammaproteobacteria; order Methylococcales; family Methylococcaceae; genus UBA6136. The sequence continues at coordinate 3,515 of CAYFNI010000121.1, read as the reverse complement.
CGGATCGCTCAGCGAGCGCGCGTACAGCTCGCGGTAGCGGTCCGCACCGATCAGCGCATGGGCAGCGATGTCGGGCTTTACCGGGTAGACCGGCTCATGGGTCGGCTGGACCGGGTTGAGTTCGCTGGCCGGGCGGGAACGGTCGGACATGCTCAAGGCTCCGTCATGGGCAATTCGTAAGGGACCGGATTGTGCCATGCACCACCGGCGCGGCGGTAGCGGTGATCAGCCGACGGCCCGCGCCGTCACCAGCGCGCCGCCGAGCCGGCGGTCGGTCAGGGCACGGTGGAGGTCGCCATACCAGCGGAGAAAAAAGGCCGTGGTCTCGGGGCCCGCCAGTTGCAGGATCGCCGCTTCGTGCTGGCGGAAACGCGCCAGCAGCTGCGCGTACCAGCCGGCAAACCGGTCGCTCCAGTCGTCCACATGCTCCAGTACCCAACCGGCTGCCCCCAGTTCCGCCGCCAGCCGGTCCAGCACCAGCGGCTGGCCGATTTCCCGGCCCAGCTCCGCTGGCAGGTCCTGATCCGCACGGCGGGTGTACTCCATCATCAGCAGTTGCCCATGCGGGCGGCAGACCGCGCGCATCTGCCGCAAGGCCGCCGCCTGATCGGAAAAGGCATAGAACGCCGTCAGCAGATACACCAGATCGACCGGCGGCAAGGCCAAGGCTGTCAGGCGGGCGACATCGGCGACGTGAAACGCCAGCCCGGGATAGCGCCGGCTGGCGCTGTCGATTGACTCGGCATCAATGTCCACGCCGATCACCTCGCCCCAGCCGGCGCGGTCAAACCAGGCCGCCGATCCGCCCCGCCCGCAACCCACATCCAGCAGGCGCCGCACTTCGGCGCGGTTGATCCGGGCCGCCGCCAACCGGATCGCCTCCGCTTCACCCGGATGGGCGTAATCGCCATCCCGGGCCAGCGCCAGAATCGCCTTGCCCTGCGGCGAATTGAGCGGGCAGGGGGCGTTCAAAGCCGACCAGGCGCCCGGACGGGCGCGGCAGGTCCGCCTGCGGGCTGGAGCCATCGTGTTTTCATTCGCCTGCGTGTCCTCGGGGGGGGGCGGTAAGCCGGCCAGATTCCGCCGTGCGGGGGCAGCCCGGCCAGTACGGTACTATAACAAGCCGCATCTGGCGCTCAGACCGCCTCCACCAGCCCGGCAAACCGAGGGAATCGATGACTTACAGGCCGACCGGTGCGCGCGTCCGACCCTGTCCGGAGCGCGCGGAGCCATGAACAAACCCGGCAAGACCCGGTGGGGGCAGCGACTGCTGCAGGTTCTGGAAACCCACACCGAACCCGGCCGCCTGACGCGCGGCAAGCAGTATCTGAGTGATCACCGCATCAGTGAGTGGACGGTGTCCGGCACGCGGGTCGAAGCGCGCATTCGCGGCAAGATCAATCTGTATTATGGCGTGCAGGAACCACCGGTCTATGACACCTGGCTGCTGTTCCAGCCGGTGGCGGACCCTGCCTGGAGCGAAGCGCTGGCGCTGATCGGCAGCCGCGCCGGCTACATCTCGCGGCTGCTGTTCAACGAAATGCCGGATGAAATCGAGCAGCCGCTGCAGGCGCTTGGCGTCAGCCTGCTGCCGCAGGATGCGGCGGACATCGACTACGGCTGTTCCTGTCCCGATCCGGAAACGCCCTGCAAGCACATCGCGGCGCTGTTCTACCTGCTGGCCGGACGGCTGGATCAGGACCCGTTCCTGTTGTTCGAGCTGCGTGGCCTCTCGCGGGCCGAGCTGATCCAGCGGCTGCGCGTCACGCCGCTGGGCACCGCGCTGGCCTCGGCGCTGGATGAGGCTCCGGCGCAGCCGGAACCGGCCGGCTCGTTCTTCACCCGACCGCTGACAAGGCCGTTGCCAGCGACGGTGGCGCCGGTTCAGTTCTGGCGCGGACAGCGCAAGCTGCCGAGCGGGGTGGAGCCGCCGACACCCGCGGCCGTGTCCGGCATCCTGATCCGCAAGGGCGGCGACAACCCGCCGTTCTGGGACCGCCCCGACTCCTTTGTCGAGGTGATGGATGCCTTCTACGAACACGTACGAAAAAAGAGCAAGGACTGGCTGTAAGCCCGCGGCGGCTGCCCGATACGCCCGGCCAGTCGCGCCCCGGTATCCGCATGATTACTTATGGAATGAGTACGGATATTTTCCGACCATAGGGCTCGTAAAGCCGGTTGCAAAGACAGGGAATCCCTCCGGCGTCCCTTGCGCCCTATCGTTCAGGCAGTATCCACGCGGGAGGCGGCGATGGCCCTCATGCTCAGCAGACCCCACAGCGAAGGGGGCTACATGCCCCACGGCATCTGCCTGTCGTGGGATTCCGCCACTCTCTGGGCCCACATCGTGGCCGACGCCACGATTGCTCTGGCCTACTTCACGATTCCGATCGCCCTGGCTGTTTTTGTCATGCGGCGCAAGGATCTGGTCCATACACCCCTCTTCGTGCTGTTCGCCGCCTTCATTCTGGCCTGCGGCGTGACACATCTGCTCGACATCTGGATCATCTGGCATCCCGACTACATCCTGCAGGCGGCGGCCAAGGGGTTTACCGCCCTGATTTCGGTCACCACGTCGATCGTGATCTGGCCGGTCCTGCGCAAGGCGCTGGCCATCCCCGGCCCGGCCCGGATGGCGGAGCTCAACCGGGCGTTGTGCGAGGAAATCGCCGAACACCAGGCCACGGTGCGGCATCTCAAGACCGAAATCATCGACCGTCGCAGAGCTGAGGAGCGCTTCCATGATCTCAACGAACAACTGCAGAGCCTGATCGACGAGCGCACCCTCGCGCTGGAACAGACCAGTCGGCGGCTCGAGGACAGCGAGCGTACCTTGCGCCATGCCCTGAAGCTTTCGAATATCGGCGTCTGGAACTGGGACATCGCGGCCGGCGCGATTGACTTCAACCCGCCGGGCCTGGCCCCGAGTGACTCAGGGAAGACGTCGCGCGACCAGACCCCGCTGGACAGCTGGATGCGGAACATTCACCCCGATGACCTTGAGGATGTGCGGGCAGAGGCGGAGAGACAACTGCAGCAACCCCAGAGCTTCGAGTTCGAGTTCCGGCTCCGGAACCCTGCGAATGACGCTTATCGCTGGACGCTGGCGCGCGGCACGGTCATCGAGCGCGACGCGGACGGCCGGGCGCTGCGCGCCCTCGGCACCCACACCGACATTCACGACCGCAAGCTGGTCGACCTGCAGCAGCGCAAGCTGGCGATGATCGTCGAGAATAGCAGCGACCTGATCGGCATCTGTGACAGCAACATGATGCTCGATTACATCAACCCGGCCGGCCGTCGCCTGCTGCAACTGGGCGCCACCGAATCGCTGGACGGCCTGCCGGTCCGAGTGTTTCACTCCGAATTCGCCTATCAACGCGTCATCGAGGAGGCCATGCCGACGGCCGCGGAGATGAAGGCGATGCCCTCGTCTTCGCAGCGCTTGGCGAACTCTTCGTTCTCGCTCAAAAAGCCATAACCAGGGTGAACCGCCTGGGCACCGGTCGCCTTGC
>CAYFNI010000120.1:0-4965 GCA_964344495.1 uncultured Methylococcus sp. | reverse complement strand
GCCTTAAACCACTCGGCCACATTTCCGTATCAGGCGGTTGGGGGAGTCAGCGGCCTTTGAACACCGCGTTGCGATCGGTCATGGCGATAACTCAATGCCGATCCCGCCCCTTTGATTCCGGTCGGGAATCGATCCATAGGATAACCGAGAACCGGATCGGGCACCACTCCTCCGGCCGTTGACTTCGTTGTTGAGGCAGGGCAGAGTAGGGCTCTTAACCCCTTTTGTTTGAATGGAATTCGCTTGTTCAGCCCTCATTAGTCTGAAATAATTCGGCGCGTTCGTTCTGCGGGATGCCCTTGGCATGCCCAGCACAACGAATACAAAGTACTTTGCCCTTCTAGAAGAGATGGAATTACCATGAAGAACCAAAAGCCTTTGAAAGGTATGCTTCTGATCGCTGGCCTGGTCGTCGCAGGCGCTTCCTTTGCCGGTGAGCCGAGTGCGGATATCGGCGAAAAGATCTACACCCGTGCGTTCGGTCGCGGTTGTGGTACCTGCCACGATGTTCAGCCGAATCCGAACCTGTTCGAGAGCGTCAACAAGCTGAGCAAGGAAGAACTGACCAAGGTCTTGGTTGAAGGCCGTAACGCCATGCCGAAAGCCATGGACCAGATCATGGCGCTGGGTCCGGTCAAGAGCGCAGGCCTGACCCAGGATCAGGCAGTCGATTCGCTGATTGCCTACCTGAAAGCGGGCAAGAAGTAAGCATTTTTCGCTTGCTGCTCCGATCGCCGGGCAGTGTGTCCGGCGGTCGGCATCCCGCTAGTTTCGGTGTGTTGTTTTTGCAAGCACCTTCCTGTTCCCTTGCAGTTTGCTTGAAGCGGAATTGCTTTGGGGGCTCAATGCAGGTTAGCCCTTCCTCATGACCCGGCTTCGATCCTGTCTCTCATGGGCGTCTTGGCACGCCGTGCTGCGCCTCGTCATTATCTCGCCGGTCATATTCGGCTACGGCTGCGCCTATGACGCCGAACGCCCCAAACAGCGGCCCAGTACGGTCAGCATGGGCTCTCAATTACCGCCTGCTCGATACCTGATGGAGCCCAGTGAACCCGTGTCGCTGGATATCCCCGACCTGACGTCGTCAGCCGTGATTGACCGAGTAGTCATGCGGCATCGGCAGCAGCAGGCCAGCCTGGCTGCGGATCAATGGGGCCAACGACGTGGCAAGAAATCGCGCCATGGCAGCACTCGAGCGGCCGGTCGGACCCTAACGGCCAAGTCGGGTGCCGGTGGCCGAGTGATGGATGTCTACCTGGATGGCGGCTGTGCTCGGCAGCCGGGCGGACTCGTCAAAGTGAATGTCACCAAGGGGCTCACGAACTGCCGCGACGTTGATGCTTTTGCCGATGCCCCCAAGGATGATTTCAGCCAGACCACCCGCGCGTATGTGCGGCAGGGTGATACCTGGGATACGGTCCGAAGTGGTTTACGCTTGGCCAACCTCCGGCATGAGCGTCTGGATGCGCACCTCAATTATCTTCGCCAGCGGCCCGGAACCGTCGAGTACTTAATGGCCCGGGCCGAGCCCTATTTGCCCTACCTCGTCGATCAAATCCGTCGTCAGGGTCTCCCTAGTGACCTGGTCCTTGTGCCGATGGTAGAGAGTGCGTTCCAAACCACCGCTGTTTCCAGCAAGCAGGCTGCCGGTTTGTGGCAATTCATCCGCAGTACCGGCCAGCAATATGGCCTGTCGCTCACCGAGAGTTATGACGGCCGCTACGATACCCATCTGGCCACCCAGGCTGCCTTGCGCTACTTGAAGCACCTCAGTGGCCTGTTCAACGGAGACTGGCTGTTATCCCTTGCTGCCTACAATGCGGGAGAGGGCACCGTCCAGCGCGCTATTCAGGCAAATCGAATTGCGGGAGGCGCGGGCACGTTCTGGGAGTTGGACCTGCCATCGGAAACGCAAAATTACGTAGTCAAGATCGTAGCCTTGTCCAAGGTCATCGCTGATCCGGTCGCGCACGGCTTCCAGCCCCGAAAAGGTGCGCCACAGAACACGCTGGCGCGCATTGAAGTCAGGCCCGAAGTTCACGTTTCAGAGTTGATCAAGCGCTCAGGCATGGCCGCTGAAGAGTTCTATCGCTTGAATCCGGCCTTCAAACCGGATGTTGAACTGCCGGATGAACCGCATAACTTCCTGCTGCCGCTGGAGAAGGCTGAAATCCTGATGGCCGCCCATCTGCCCGGCGCCAAGGTATTTGCGCCACGCAAGATCGTCGTCCAGAAAGGGGATACGTTGACCCTCATCGCCCAACGCCATGGAGTGCCTGAAATCAAGCTGGTGGAATGGAATGGGCTGACACCCAAAACGCCGCTCAAAGTGGGGCAGGAAATCCTGGTCCATGGCGTATGAATCTGACCGATCACTAACCCGCCTTCCTCTAAACACACGACGCCCATGAACAGACTCAAACACCTGACGCTGCTCTGTACCCTGTTGCTCGGTCTTGTGGGCATCGGACAGGCCGAGGAAATCGGGACAGTGAATTATCGGTTCAAATGGCTGGGTCCGAGCGACAAAATTGTTGTCGAGGCCTTCGACGACCCGGATGTGTCGGGTGTGACCTGCTATCTGTCGCGCGCTGAAACGGGCGGATTCAAGGGGATGGTCGGGCTGGCTGAAAACCCTCCCAAAGCGTCATTGTCCTGTCGCCAGATCGGCCCGATCGATGCGCAGGCAGTCCGCGGCATCAAAAACAATCAAGAAGTGTTTAGTGCTCGCGCTTCAGCCATTTTCAAAACTACGCAAGTGGTTCGTTTTTTCGATGCAAAGCGTTCCGTGCTGGTGTATCTGACGTATACGGATCGAATTGTTGACGGCAGCCCGGACAACGCCATCAGCATCGTACCGGTGCCGTAATCCGCCTACTGGCCTGTGGCGGCAGCCTCATAAGGCCTCCGCTTGAGCCTCGGTCCCGGTGCAGCAAGCGTCCGCGGCCAGGCGTCGCCACTGAGTTATATCGACCTGTCTTGCCGTACTCCACTTTCGCGCCCTGCTGACTCCCCAATTTGATGCACGACCGTATGATCGGGTGTCCGTGCTGGTGCGAGTGGTCCGCCTGACGTCCTGAAATCGCCGTATTTCAGCACGGTTTTAGACGATGGCCCGCTCGTTGCATGAAAGCATGCATGAGCACACAACCCACACCAACTTATTACAACGAGATGCATGCTGCCGATGGATCGGTGCGTGAAATCTATCAACGTTACGCGCAGTGGCTGGATGGACTGCCGGACGGTACCCTCGAGCGCAAGAGTGCCGAGGCCGAACTGCTGTTTCGGCGGCTTGGAATCACGTTTGCTGTCTACGGTGAAGCCGATGGCGGTGAGCGACTGATCCCCTTCGACATGGTGCCCCGCATCTTTGGTGCCAGCGAGTGGAAGCGGCTTGAGCAGGGCATCAAGCAGCGGGTCAAGGCACTGAATGCCTTCCTCCACGACATCTATCACGGGCAGGAGATTATCAAGGCAGGCATCATCAGCGCTCGTCAAGTGCTTGACAATGCGATGTACCGGCCAGAGATGCAAGGCGTCTCGCTGCCGAACCAGGTCTATGCGCAGATCGCCGGCATCGATTTGGTGCGGGTCGGGCAGAATGACTTCTACGTACTGGAGGACAACCTCCGCACGCCATCGGGTGTGTCCTACATGGTGGAAAACCGCAAAACCATGATGCGGCTGTTCCCCGAGCTGTTTGCCCATCATGCGGTCGATCCGGTCGAACATTATCCGCAGATGCTGCTCGACACCCTGCGCGAATCGGCCCCGGCGCATGTCAGCGATCCGGTGATCGTCGTCCTGACGCCTGGTGCGTACAACAGCGCCTATTTCGAACACGCGTTTCTCGCCAGCCAGATGGGCGTTGAACTGGTCGAGGGACAAGATCTATTTGTCGACCAGAACAAGGTCTACATGCACACCACCGACGGGCCTCGACAGGTGCATGTCATCTATCGGCGTGTGGATGATGATTTTCTGGATCCCCTCGCGTTCCGGCCAGACTCCATGCTGGGTGTTCCGGGACTCTTCGCCGCTTACCGTAGCGGCAATGTTGCGCTGGCTAACGGTGTTGGTACCGGCGTCGCTGATGACAAGTCGACCTACCTGTTCGTGCCGGAGATGATCCGCTTCTATCTAGGTGAATCTCCGATCCTGTCCAATGTGCCGACCTGGCGGCTCAGTGAAGCGGACGATCTGAAGTATGTGTTGGAGCACCTGCCAGAACTGGTCGTGAAAGAAGTCCAGGGCTCGGGGGGCTATGGCATGCTGGTCGGCCCGACCAGTACGCAGGCAGAAATCGACGCCTATCGCCTGCGGATCCTGTCGGAACCCGACAACTTCATTGCCCAGCCCACGCTGGCGCTGTCCGCCTGCCCGACAATGGTCGAAAGCGGCGTTGCACCCCGCCATGTTGATTTGCGCCCGTTCGTTCTCTCAGGAAAAGACATCCGGCTGGTTCCGGGCGGGCTTACGCGAGTTGCGCTCAAGGAGGGTTCACTGGTGGTGAATTCCTCGCAAGGTGGCGGCACCAAAGATACCTGGGTACTGGAGGACTAATCCATGTTGTCACGTACGGCTGAAAATTTGTTCTGGATGGCCCGCCACATCGAGCGAGCCGAAAACACGGCCCGCATCCTGGACGTAGCCCAGCGCTCGTCCCTGTTGCCGCTCGATATCGAGGGGACCGAGGCCTATCTCTGGTATGCCCCCCTGAATATCACCGGCTGCGCCGCCGGCTACGAGGAAAAATACGGTCTGGCTCGGGCGGATGCGGTTATCGACTACATGGCCCTCGCTCCCGAAAACCCCTCCAGCATTTACAGCTGTCTGCGTCTGGCGCGGGAAAATGCGCGCACCGTGCGGGGCGCCATCACCTCCGAGATGTGGGAAGTGATCAATGCCACCTGGCTGGAAGTGGATCGACTCTCGCGCCAGATGCCACATGAGCGGCTCCCC
>CAYFNI010000119.1:0-4993 GCA_964344495.1 uncultured Methylococcus sp. | reverse complement strand
CCAACGTGGTTTTTCCCGCCCCCAGTTCGCCGTGCAGGAAGATCAGTTGGCCTGGTCGCAGGCGCTCAAACAGTCGGGCTGCCAGCTGCAACGTGGCAGCCTCATTCGGCAGATCCAGTTCGAGGGGCGTCGCTGCGCTACTCATGGCAGTTCAGGTGCCCCCGGGGTGGGATTAACCAAGCGTCGCAGGTGCGGCATGAGATCCTGCGCCAGCAGGCCGCGTTCCCCCGCCTGAGCCGCCAGGTCAGCCGCCCGGCCATGGAGCCAGACGCCGGTTTGGGCCGCTTCGGCCAGAGGGAAGTGCTGGGCCAGCAATCCGGCCAGCACACCGGTCAACACATCGCCCATGCCGCCGCTGGCCATGCCCGGATTGCCGGTCTGGCAGACCACGGGCGTTTGAGCTTCGGTCTGAACCAGCGTGCCCGCGCCCTTGAGTACGATGACACCCCCCCAGCGGCGGTGCAGTTCGGCGCTGGCGGCGAAGCGATCCAGCTGAATTTCGGCCGCTGTGCATCCCAGCAGGCGGGCGGCCTCGCCCGGGTGAGGCGTCAGGATCCACTGGCCGCGGCGGACGGGCGACGTGGCCAGGAGATTCAGCGCATCGGCATCCACCACCAGCGGCAGATTGGTCGCCAGCGTCTGTTCCAGCAGCATCCGGGCCCAGGCCGAGCGGCCCAGTCCGGGGCCGATGGCGACGGTCGAGCAACGCTCCAGAAGCGGCTCCAGATCGGCCGGGTGTTCGACGCCATGCACCATCAATTCCGGCCGATGGAGGTTGAGCAATCCCGCATGAGCGGCCCGGGTTGCGACGCTGACCAGACCGGCCCCCACCCGTGCGGCGGCCTCGGCGGCGAGACGGATGGCACCGCTGTAACCCTGATCGCCCCCGATCAGGAGTACATGACCAAAGCAGCCCTTGTGCGCGGAGCGGGGCCGCGGCGCCAATCGGATCAGGTCGGGCTGGAGTCGGCGGGCGGAGGGTTGGATGCCTTGCCGAGCACGTGGGTGGATGCCGAGGTCATCGAAAATGATGTCGCCGGTCAGTTCCGGACCCGCGCCGGTGAACAGGCCCTGCTTGAGGGCCACAAAGGTCACCGTCAGATCGGCCTGAATCGCCGCACCCATGCGGGCGCCGCTGTCGGCTTGCAAGCCGGAGGGCAGGTCGAGGGCCACCACGGCCCGCTGCCGGCTGCGGTGAGTGAGACCCCGGGCGCGGTAGCGGTTGACTGCCTCGATGATGTCGACCGGCGCGCCGCTGAGGGCCCGATTCAGGCCGGTTCCGAACAGGGCATCGACCAGGATTTCGGTGGCTTCGAAATCCTCCGGGATGAAGTCCAGGCAGGCGCCGCCCGCGTCACGGTAGCGTGTGTAGGCGCTGCGCGCGTCCCCCTGCAGGGCGGTGGGCGCACTCGCCGGGTAGACGCGGACGTCCCAGCCGGCCTGATGGGCCAGCCGGGCGACGATGTAGCCGTCGCCACCGTTGTTGCCACTGCCGCAGACGGCAGACAGCGTGCGGGCGCCTGGCCAGCGTTCGCACAGCGCAGCAAAGGCAGCCGCGCCGGCACGCTCCATCAGGTCGATGCCCGGGATCTGCAGCGTTTCGATCGCGGCCCGGTCGATGGCCCGGACATCGGCCGCGCGATAGAGGTCTCTTGGAAGTACGGGGTCGGACATGGCTTGGGTTCAGGGCAGGGGCCGGTCGCCCGGCAACGGGGGATGGCTTATGATGCGGTCAGCCGTTCATGGCGCTTCATTTTCCCGGAAAGCCCCGTTGATCTCCAGTTCGATGTCCTCCGCTCCGCCTGACGGACAGGCCCTGATGGCGCAGATGCGCGACTGGGCCCGTGCGCTGGGCTTCCAGCAGATTGGCGTGGCCGATCTCGACCTGCGTCAGGCCGAACAGCATTTGGAACGGTGGCTGGCGGCGGGGTTTCACGGCGAAATGGACTACATGCAGCGCCACGGACGCTTGCGAACGCGCCCGGACAGCCTCGTGCCTGGTACCGTCAGCGTCATCAGTGTGCGGATGGACTATCTGCCGGAAAGTCGTGAGCAGATGCACCAGCAGCTGGACGCACCGGGGGCCGCGTTTGTATCGCGGTATGCGCTCGGGCGGGATTATCACAAGCTGATGCGACAGCGGCTGCAGGCGCTGGCCCGGCATATCGAGGGCGCCATCGGCCCGTTTGGTTATCGGGTGTTTACCGACAGTGCGCCGGTGATGGAGAAAGCCCTGGCGGAAAAGGCCGGGCTGGGCTGGATCGGCAAGCATACGAATCTGATCAACCGCCACGCGGGCTCATTCTTTTTCCTGGGGGAAATCTTTACCGATCTACCGTTGCCGCTCAGTCGGCCGGTCACGGTGCATTGCGGCAGTTGCGTGGCCTGTCTGGAGGTCTGCCCGACCCGGGCGATCGTGGCACCGTACCGGCTGGATGCGCGTCGCTGCATTTCCTACCTGACCATCGAACTGCATGGGCCGATTCCGGAACCGTTGCGGGCGGCCATGGGTAACCGGATTTACGGGTGTGACGACTGCCAGCTGGTCTGTCCGTGGAATCGCTATGCGCAACTGACCCGTGAGGTGGATTTTCTGCCGCGCCATGCGCTGGATGCCGCTGACCTGCTGTCCTTGTTCGCCTGGGACGAGCCGACCTTCCTGCAGCGCACCGAGGGTTCGGCCATCCGTCGCATCGGTCATGAACGCTGGTTGCGGAACATCGCCGTGGCACTCGGCAATCAGTCGCCGGAGCCAGAGGTAGTGGCGGCCTTGCAGGCTCGGCTGGATCATCCCTCTCCGTTGGTCCGGGAGCACGTGCAGTGGGCGCTGGCCCGGCATGCGGCGGGCGGAGGGGCATGAGTCGGGATATCCGCAAAAATTAGCTTTCGCTAATTTGCGATGAGGCCTATAGTGATGTCAGGTCGTTCCTGACCCGGCTGCACGCCGCTTGCGGTGGCAGGGCGGGGGATGGATTGATGCCATGCCATAACAACAACGATGCCCATACGGAGATCCACCATGACTACACGATGTCTGACTTCGCGTCGCCAATTCATGCGAACCACTGGCTTCGGTCTACTGGCGGCGGCCGCGATGCCGAACTGGCTTCGGGCCATGGAAGCGGGCGGCAATGCCACCCGTGCCAATCCAGCCTTCAAGGCCGATGTGGAAATCGACCTGCTGGCCCAGGTGGACAGCGTGTCGATCCTCCCGGGCCAGCCCACGCGTCTCTTTCGGTATACGGCCAAGCTGGTGAGCGGGCCGAAAGAGGCCGTGACCGAAATTCCGGGCAGTTATCTTGGGCCGATCCTGCGCCTGCAGAAAGGCCAGAAGGTCAGAATCAACTTCCACAACCGTCTGCCTGAGCCGAGCATCACCCATTGGCACGGGCTGCATGTGCCGTCCGATATGGACGGGCACCCCATGCACGCGATTCGTAACGGCGAAACCCGGGTGTACGAGTTCGAGGTGCTGAATCGGGCCGGCTTCAATATTTACCATCCGCATCCGCATGAAGCGACCGCCAGTCAGGTCTATTACGGGCTTGCGGGCGGGGTGATCATCAACGATGCGGAAGAAGCCCGCCTCGAACTGCCGGGCGGCGAGTACGAGATTCCAGTCGTGATTCAGGACCGGCGCTTCGACGACAAGAACCAGCTGGTCTATGGCGCTACCATGCACGACCGCATGACCGGGTTCTATGGCGACACGATTCTGGTCAATGGGCGTCCACGTCTTGAACTGGAGGTTGCCAGTCGCGCCTACCGCCTGCGGATCATGAACGGTTCGAATGCCCGCATCTACAAGCTGGGCTGGAGCGACGGCACGCCGATGACGGTGATCGGTGTCGATGGCGGCTTGTTGCGCACGCCTGAAATCAAGCCCTATGTCATGCTGGCACCGGGCGAGCGACTGGATGTCTGGGCCGATTTGAGCGGCCGGCCGAAAGGCACCGAACTGACCCTGCGCAGCCTGGCGTTCCGGGGCGTATTGCCGAAGATGGCCGAGCAGATGCAAGGCGGTGGTGGCATGTCGCATGGCATGGGGGGTGGCATGGGACACGGAATGGGCGGCGGCATGATGGCCGGCGCAAGCCTGCCGGTGGGCAGCGAGTTCCCGATCTTCAAGCTCAAGGTCACTCGCGAAATCAGCGACAGCCCGTCCCTGCCGACAAGGTTATCCGACTACCGTCTGTACGGCATCGACGATGCCGCCAATGCGGCCAAGCCGATACCCATCGGCATTTCCGAGGGGCCGATGTCGATGGTTCTGAACGGCCGGCCGTATGCTGCTAATGATGTGCAGCCGTTTGAGCGGGTGCCGGTCAACACCGTGCAGTTGCTGGACATCTTCCACGCCCACGGAGGCGGTGGCGGCCATGGTGGCGCAGCCGCAGGCGGTGGAGACGCCGGCCATGGCGGGGCTGCCCAGTCCGAATCCGCTCAGTCCGGTGGCATGGGCGGCCATGGCATGGGCATGATGGGCGGCGGCATGGGGGGCATGAACCACGGCATGATGGGTGGTGGTATGCGCCATGGTGCCGATCAGCCCGGCGAGGGTCAGGGCATGGGCGGTATGGGCGGTATGGGGATGATGTTCTCCATGGCCCATCCCATCCACCTGCACGGCCAGCAGTTCCAGGTGCTCAGCCGCACCATCGGCGCCGACGAGGCCGAGGCCTATGCGACCGTGAAGGACGGTCTGATGAGTTCCGGCTGGAAAGACACCGTGCTGGTCATGCCCGGCGAAAAGGTTCGCATCATCAAGCCGTTTGGCGACTTCAAGGGGCCATTCATGTACCACTGCCATAACCTCGAGCATGAGGATATGGGCATGATGCGGGAGTTCGAGATTTACTGATAAGTCAATAAAATCAAGGCATAACTAGCGTGTTAGAGTCAGGGGGTCTCACCAAGCATCAGGGAATCGCATAAGGCTCGTGTAGCGATGTGCGCAAGAGGCCCCCATAAGATTGACCGATATTCAGCTTGG
>CAYFNI010000118.1:3510-5124 GCA_964344495.1 uncultured Methylococcus sp. | reverse complement strand
TCTGCTCCGACAGCATGCGCATGGCATCGGCCACGGTGATGTTGCGCAGGTCGATGGAATGGATTGTTCTGGCATCGACAGGGCTTTTAGCCGCCCAACCGGGGCAGCCGGGCCATGCGTACAGCATCAGGGCTGCCATGACCAGGCTTATCAGGATGCGTGTCTGGGGCATGCATTGCTTCTTCATCGCTACCTCAGCACGAAGGTTTTGTTGAGGGACGGCAAGCTGAGTTCGACCTTGTCCTGGGTCACCTCCACCACATCGATCAGGATCCCGTCCTTGCCGTAACTCAGCGAGGTGCCTTTGTGGATGACAAGCGACAGGGTGTTATCGATCACGAGTGTGGCCAGGGCTTCTCCGGAGCGGCCTCGCAGAAACCCGATGATGCGCAGTTCCGGAGCCTGCATCGCCGGTTCAGCATGACTGTCCTTTCCGCTGGCTTGACCATCGGGTCTTCCCTGCAAGCGGATAGCCTCACGGAATCGCAGGGTCATCACCGTGGGATCGCGCACCGTGGCACCATTCAGAACAACCTTCGGCGCTTCCCGGAGGGATCGCTGATCGTCCTTGGCCAGTTCCGGCAGGGCAGTCTGGGCAAAGGGTGCATTCAAGGCGGGCACTGCCGCGCCGGGTGCCGTGCCCGTTGCAGCCGTCACTGGCGGTGTCGTGGCCAGCGGAGCCGTTGGCTGAATGGCTGACGGGATTCCGGCCTCGACAGGGGGAGATGCAGGTTCCGGCGCAGGCGCAGGGGCAGGCGGTTGGTCGGGTGATGGGAGTGCCGCCTGGGGTAGGGCCTGTGGTGGCGGCAGTGGCATCGGCTCGGCAATCGCAACGCCCCCCATGGACAGGATCAGTAGCGGCAATAGCGGGAGCCGTTCCAAGCCTCGAAGTGCTGTACTCATCGTTTCACCCCGCCGGCGGCCGAGAACATCGCCAACATGTAGGCGAGGTAGACGAACACCATCATTCCGCCCACGACAAAGGTCATGATCACCGGCACCACGCCGCTGATCCGTTTCATGTATTTTTCGATGGCGTCCTGATGGAAGGTGGCCATTTCATCCAGAATGCCGATCAGGGAGCCGGACTTTTCCCCCACGGCAATCATTTTCACCAGCATGGGTTTGAAGATGCCGTACTCGGTTAGCGGCTCCCAGAGGGACGAGCCATTGGCCAGGGACTGGCGCGCCTTGTCCATGCAGCCTCGAATGTGCCGGTTGGTGTGCAACTGGCCCATGATCTCCAGTGCATTCATGATGTGGACCCCGGCGCGCAACATGGTGGCCAGGGCGGCGGCGAACAGGCGTGTTTCGGATAACTGAATCAGGGTGCCCAGCAGGGGAGCGCGCAACACTGCACGATCCACGTGGACCCGCACGCGTGGAATCAGATAAACGCCTGCCATGACCGCAATAGCCACGACCAGCCCGATGATCCATTGCTTGAGATTGGCCTGACACCAGGCCGAGATATCCACCAGCGCCTGTGTCGCGGGCGGCAGCCGCTTGCCGCTCATGCTGAGAAACTTTTTCAGTTCCGGCACCATCTTCGTCAGCATGCCGTAACCCACGCCAATCGCCAGTAGAATCGAGAAGATCGGGTAGGTCATCATC
>CAYFNI010000118.1:725-3500 GCA_964344495.1 uncultured Methylococcus sp. | reverse complement strand
ATCCTCCGAAGCCTGCTCGAAGGCCTGATCCAGCCGGCCGGTCTCTTCCCCCAGCCGGATCAGGGAACGCGTCATGGTGGTGAAGATGCGGTGGCTGTTCATCGCATCGGCCAGCGAATCGCCCTCCTGCACCCGGCCGGCGAGGTCGGCCCATACCCGCCGGGCACCCGGCCGGTCCATTTCGGCGGTCAGTTGCAGTGCTGGCAGCAACGCCAGCCCGGCCTTGACCAGGATCGACAACTGGTGCAAAGCCCGCTCCACATCCAGGGGCGTGATCGACCGGTACGCCAGCGGGTTCAGTTCCACCCCCTGTCCGAGGCGTTTTTTCACCGGTAGCAGGCGCGTGACCAGAATGCCGTTGGCCTTCAGGGCGGCGCCGGCCAACTCCAGCGAGTCCGCCGCCAGCGTCCCCTGAAAGGTTCGTCCCGTCTTGTCGCGACCGGTATAGCTGAATTCCGGCATCCTGCCTCCGTTGGGTTAAAGGGCTACCATGAACTGGCGACCTGCAAGGCTTCGCTGATGTGAATTTCGCCCGCTGTCAGCTTGTTGAGGGCGGTATCGCGCAGGAACTCGATCTGGCCTTCGCGCATCAGTTCGATCAGGCGCGACTCGTCGGCGCCGCGCGCTACCTCGCGCGCCCAGTCGGCGCGCATGTCCAGCATTTCGTACAGCCCGACGCGACCGCGATAGCCGCGGCCGGCGCAATAGACGCAGCCGCCCGGCTCATAGACGGTGATGCCGGCCAGCGCCGGATCGCCCAGCAGCAGCGACTCCTCCTCGGTCAGCTGGCGCGGAATCCGGCAGAAGCCGCACAAGCGCCGGCTCAGGCGCTGGGCGATGGCCACGCGCAGGGTCGCCGCCACCATGAAGGCATCCACCCCCATGTCCTTGAGCCGCGTCACCGCGGCGGCGGCGGAATTGGTGTGCAGGGTGCCCAGCACCAGGTGCCCGGTCATGGCCGCCTTCATGGCGATGTTGGCGGTTTCGCCGTCGCGGATTTCACCCACCATCACCACATCCGGGTCATGGCGGAGAATGCTGCGCAAGGCCGAGGCAAAGGTGACCTTTTCCGCCGTATCCACCTCGCACTGCGAAATGCCGCCGATGGTGTATTCGATCGGGTCTTCAATCGTCATGATGTTGGTGCTGCGTTCCCCCAGCAGCAGGCGGATGGCGGCATACAGGGTGGTGGTCTTGCCGCTGCCGGTCGGGCCCGTCATCAGCATCAGTCCCTGACTGCGGCGCAGGAAGGTCTCCAGCGTCTGCTGCTGGTCGGGCGAAAACCCGAGCCGCCCCAGTGGCAGCGAACCGGTCTGGGCGGCGAGAATGCGCAGGGTCAGACGCTCGCCGTACTTGGTCGGCAGCGTCGCGATGCGGAACTCCACCTGTCCGGCGTTGCCGGGCAAGAGGTAACTGAAGCGGCCGTCCTGCGGTGCGCGTTTTTCGGCGATGTCCAGCCCGCCCATGACCTTGAAGCGGTTGATGACTTCGGTTGATACCGTCATCGGCAGTTCGTCGAAGGTCTCCAGAACGCCATCGACCCGGAACCGGACCGTCAACAGCCCGTCGCTGGGATTGACGTGGATATCCGAGGCCTGCCGCAGGTAGGCCGAGAGCAGGATCTGATCGGTCAGCGGCATCGATTCCAGGGAGGTTTCCGATGGCGAATCGCCCAGAATCGCCCGCGCCGCCTTGTCCAGCGCGCGCGCTTCGACCGGCCAGAAGCGCGCCGGCTGGCGCAGCAGCCGCTCGACCGTGGCCGCGGCCGGATGGTCGCGCCCGCCTGGGGCCGCGACCTGGACCTCGCCGTCCAGCATGGCGAACGGCAACACCTTGCGGCCCAGCACCATCGACGCCGGCAGGCGCAGGGCGCAGGCCGGATCGACCCGCACCTGCGCCATGTCCAGCGCATGCTCGTCCGGGCTCAGTGTGCAGGGCGGGAGCAAGGCCACCGTACACACGCGTCCCTCCGGTGCATCGGCGAGCGATACCACCCGTCCGGCACGCGCGTAAGAACGGGTCGGCTCTTCGAAGCGCAGCACCAGTTCGGTACCCGCCGCGAGAGCGGGCAGGCGTTCGCCCAGTAACAGCAGTGTCTGTTCGTCCACGATCGGCTGTGCCCAGGCAGGGCCGGTGACACGGTCGAGATAGAACTGCACCGGAATGGGAAAGCTTTCATTCATAGCCAGAGCACCAGTGTCCATTCGGGGTTGCCGCTGTCGGGCGGAGTCATCATGTCCAGCATCACGGTAATGATCTTGAGCGGATCGGCGTTGATATCCCGCAGGCTGGCCAGCATCGCGAGGTAGGAGCCCTGCACCTTGAGGGTCCAGATGGTCGCTTCCATTTTGGGGCTGCCGTCATCGGCGGGTGGCTCGGTGCCCGGCAGCGGCGGTGGATAGCCGCCAGACTGCATCTCCGGTGGCAGGGCATAACCATTAGGAGAGAGCGGGGTCTGCCCCTGGTTCATCAATTGTTCCGGCGAAGTGTTGCGGGTGCTCAGTGCCAGGCGGGTGATATCGTTGACTGAATCCGGCAGATTCGGCCGTGCCTTTTCCAGATGCGACCGCTGTTCGGTTTTGATGCTGACGCCATGCGACTCAAAAATCTGGCCGATGCGGGTCACCACCCGTTCAGCGTAGCTGGGCTTATGGATAAAGGCCGTGGCCTCCTCGGCCTGCTTCTGGTAGAAGGCCTGTTCCGCCTGCAAGCTATTGAGCTCGGTCGTCAGTGCGTCATCCTCGGCACGCAAGGGGATCATCGTTTGTGCGAATG
>CAYFNI010000118.1:0-715 GCA_964344495.1 uncultured Methylococcus sp. | reverse complement strand
GCGCGGCCAGGGAGAAATACCCGACCCCGATTGCCAGTGCCGGCAGCAGCCGACGCAGGAGCCGCTGCCGTTCCTCGGGCGAAAGCTCCCGCAGTTCCGCCAGTGTCATGGCGCGGTCCTCGGTGTGTAGCCAGCCAGACCGGTATCGGTCAGACGGATGCTGAATTCCCAGGGGCCTCCGCCGTCCAGCAGATTCATCTTGGTTTTCTCCGGCAAAAATGCCTTGTAGCCCATGCCGGTCATCGACGCCGACAACTCGCCATACAGGCGGTTGGCCTCGGTGACGCGCAGGGTGACGCCGCTGATGATCAGGTCGTTGTGGTTGATGGTGATTTTCTCGATCACGATGTCATCCCCGGCATAGCGGCCCAGACAGGTCAGCAACCACAGGGGCCGGTAGCGCATGCGTTCGACGATATCCGGCAGATTCTGGGTTTTCAGTCCGTCCGTTACCTTGCGGATCTCGGCGATCATGTTGCGGTTGGCCGCATTGCCGGCGATAAGTCCGTTCACCTGCCGGTCCATCATCTCCAGAGTGCTGAGTTCTTGTTGCAGTGTGCTGCGATGCATCAGGTACCAGACGCCATGGATCACTGCCAGCGCCAGCACGGCCCCGGCCATGGTCAGGCTGATTCTCGCTTCCTGTTGCGGGGTAATGACCGGTGTCAGCCATGGCACCCGCTTGCGCAAACGGGGTTCAAGGGTGCGACCCCAG
>CAYFNI010000117.1:0-5430 GCA_964344495.1 uncultured Methylococcus sp. | reverse complement strand
ATCTTTCCTCAATCGCTGGTGGTTGAGGGAAACACTGCGGCCCAGAAGACCGCTTCAGCCCGACAGCCGGCCCAGCCCAGTGGGCCTGCTGTGCATTGAAAGTGAGCGAAAGCGCCGCACACCGGTTTCGCTGTCGCGCGGCGGGGCGATCACAGAATCAGTGGACTGCCGACTTCGAGAACACATTCAGTATCACGGCTCCCGTTACGATGAAGGCAATACCGATCATGGCCGCCGCATCCAGTCGTTGGCCATAGATCAGCCATCCGGCCATGGATATCAGCACCACCCCGACCCCGGACCAGACGGCATAGGCAATGCCCACGGGGATTGATCGGAGCGTAAGTGAAAGAAAGAAAAATGACACTCCGTAACCCGCCGCCACGACACAGGAAGGCCCCAGTTTTGTAAAGCCATCAGATGCGCGCAATGCGGTCGTTGCAATCACTTCAGAAACGATTGCAACCGAGAGGTAAAACCATTCCATATTTTCTGTCCGGGCACGTTGAAAGGGCCACGCCTGTAGACCGGTAGGGTAGTCACAACAGACTGCTGAGCAGTATAAGGCCGATCCCGGACAGATCCACGGCCTCACCGGCAGCGCGTTCAAACGGATTTCTTCCCGTAGCGGCAAGGCGAGGCGGCATCCCGCGTCAACGACGGCTGGCATCGCCGGCTCACGTGTTGATCAGGCCGCCTCTGGCCGGTCCGGAGGGTGAAAAACTGGCTGCCCGATGGCAGGAACCCCCAATGAGGTTCCCGCAGGGGCGTTCCTAAGGGCGGGATGGAACCCCGCCCGCCCTCAGAGATGTGTCATCGGCTCGACGGACAGCCGACTGATGGCTCAGGCAAAAGTGTCGGCCATCAGCGTTTTGAACCAGACCTGCATGTCTTTGTAGTTCTCAGCGGTGGCTGCAGTTGCCGCGATTGGCGCACGATTATTGTGCTGGGGAGGGATCACCATCGACTGGGTGGCTGGATCGTATTGATAGACCGCAGACAGCCAGGTCGCCGTGGTTGCCGTGATCGGCGTGTAGCAGGCCGAGTTGGTGACTGGCGACGGATCCGGTGTGCGGCCGCTGAGCAAACGCAGCATGGCATCGGCGCAGGTTTTGGCCTGCTGATTACCGATGTGCCCCGCCTTGGGCTGGGTGGTCAGACTGGAATCGCCAATGATGTGGACCCCCGCTACCCGGGTCGACTCATAACTCAGCACATTGACCGGCGCCGAGCGCTCGCCAGCTATCGGGCTGTAAAGCCCGGCATCGGCCAGCAATTGTGGGGCACGTTGGGGCGGAATCGGATTCAGGACCCCCGCCACGATCGTGTCCTGCAGCGCGTTGCGCGTGTAGGTCACCGACCGGTCACTGCTGTTGATGCCATCAATCACGCTGGACGGCCGGTAATCCACGACATAGCCGTAGGCACCACCGAACGCGTTCATGAAATTGGCTTCCTCGACGATGACCTTGGGGTTCGCATCCAGCACCACGACCTTGCTGTTGACCCCGTTGGTATACAGCCAGTCCGCGATGACGCAGGCTCGCTCGTAGGGACCGGGGGGGCAGCGATAGGGTGCTTTGGGGATCGTCATAACCACGTCACCGGTCAGGGTACCCGCCTTGAGCGCGAGGAGCTGATCGCGGAGCAGCTGGGTTTGCGGGCCGGCCTTCCAGGCATGCGGCACGCGTGTTTCATACTCGCTGGCAGCGCTCATGCCGGGCATGAGATCGAACTCCAGCCCGGTCGCAAGCACCAGTCGATCATAGGCAATCGGTGCGCCGTTCAACCGATTCACCGCCCTTGAACCCGTGTCGATGCCCGTCACGGTATCGGTCAGCACAGTCACGCCGTAATGGCTTTTCAACGTGTCATAGACGTAGCTCAGGCTCGAAAGGGCTACCTGACCCGTCAGGACCTTGTTGCTCATGATGTTGGACGTGTAGGACGCCGCCTTTTCGATCAGGGTGACATTGACCCCCGTGCCGCCCCACAGGCGCAGATACTTGGCTACGGCCGCGCCCGCCATACCGCCACCGACGATGACAATGGTGCCGCTGATGCCGGTATTCGTGGGTATCGGAAAGAGCCGGGAGCCGGCACCCAAGGTGCTGCCATCCGCCCGCAATACGCCGGGCGCAACCAGCAGCCCCAGCCCGCCGGCCGCCATCCGCCCAATAAACTTTCTACGATCCATAATGATGCTCCTCAAGGATTGGCTACGCCGGACAGAAATTTGGCGATGGCGCGGAACTGTTCATCCGTATACCCCTTGGTATGTGCGGCCATGATGCCGTTGGCATCCTCCTGTCCGCTGGAGAATCCCACCAGCTCGTTGTAGATTTCCTGCTCCGATTCGCCGATTAATTGCTCAAATCCCCCGCTGCCATTGGTCCCATGGCACTGGAAGCAATTACTCGCCAGCAGGCGACCATCGGTACTGGTCACGCCGCCACCCCCACTGGCTGTTACCGTGACAGCGACTGTTTTAGTCGTCTTGGAATCCCGGATGCTCACGGTTGCGCTGCCCGCTGACTTACCGAGAATCGTAATAAAGCCATTGGTCAGGGAGGCCGTCGCAACGGTCGAGTTTGAACTGCTGACCCTCAACGTGCCGTTGGGATTCGTCACCGTGACCCTGCCCGACTGGCCTACAGTGAGATTCAATGTAGACGGTGAAATCGTCATCAGGGGTGCAACCGTGACCGCGAGCAGTTTCGTACCGCTCGCATCCTTTACTGCGATTGAGCTACTGCCTGCCATCAAGGCCGTCACGGTAATTTTGGTCGAGATCAGTTGCGCAGACACGCTGCTCGGATTGGAGTTCTGAATAGATAGCGCGCCCCTGATGCTGCTGACGCTGACGGTTGCTACCTGACCCGGCGTCATGGCCAGGGATGACGGTGAAATCGTGGCCGCATGTGCCTGCATCCCTAGAGCAGTCAGCAGACACGCGAGCCAGAATAGTGTGGTACGTGAGTTCAAATTGCATCCTCCATCGTTAAAACATTAGGGCTCGCAGCCGCCCGGATCCTGCCGAGTCTCCACGCATATCGCGTCAGGATAGGGCTGCACAGGGGAGCCTGTGTCCAGGCGCACCTGCTGGCACAGCCAAACGCGCATCCGGCAAAACCCAAACTCCCAGCGAGAACGACACCCTTCCAACCTTCCCTATCGCTAAACCCGGGAATACCCGCGAAAAGCAGAAGGTCTTGTGTGTCGTTATACCTAGGCAACCTTAACTATAGTTGAAAAATGCACGGTGGCATTCCAGCAGATGTGTCAGCAACCGGTTCCGGCCTCTAGCAGAGCAGAGCGGTACGCCCCGCCGACCGGCTCCGTTCATTCCATCAGCGTCATGACACAGCTGTTGAACTTGTTGCTGCCTTCCTTGTTGCCAAGCTCCTTGCATTTCAGCTTCGCGTTTTCAAACGTTGCGTCGCCCTTGGTGGCGGCGGGTGCCGTTGTTGGAGGCGGGGTGGTCGGAGCTGCCTTGGCGGCGGAGGCACCGGCCTGCTGGAGCCTCCGGCAAACCCGGGGCGGTTCAGTCAGGTCTGCGGGTTACGTGGAGTAAGCCCGTCAGCCTGTCACAGCGCTTCAGCCGCTTCGACTGGCTCGAGTGTCTCCGTACTGAGCGAACGGCGCCTGCCAAAAGCCCGTGTACACAAAATTCTGCAGCCTGAGGAGCAAAAAGGAGTTACCCACCCCCACCTAGCGAACGCGTTGCGGTCGAATGTTCACCCTGCGGGCACGCAGCAGCCCCAGCAAGGCGATCAAGGCAAACACGGCCCCGGCAAGAAACGTCGTCTCCGGACCCTGCCGATCCCACAACCAACCGGCGAAACCGCTGGCCACCAGCAGGGCAAGGCCACTGACCAGGTTGAAGACACCGTAGGCGGTGCCCCGCAGATCGGCCGGGGCGGTGTCGGCGACCATAGTGGCCAGCAGCCCCTGGGTCATGCCCATGTGGATGCCCCACAACCCGACGCCGGCGAACAGGGTCCAGCGACTGAAGCCACTGGCCAGCACGGCATCGGCGACGATCAGCACCATCAGCCCGGCCGCCAGCAGTCCCGTATGGCTGCTGCGATCGGAGAGCCGCCCGAACGGGTAGGCCGAAGCGGCATAGACGAGGTTCATGGCCACCATGACCAGCGGCACCAGCGCCACCGCCACGCCAGATTGCTCCGCCCGTAGAACCAGGAAAGCTTCGCTGAAACGGGCCAGCGTAAACACGGCGCCGATGCCTACCACCCACCAGTAGGCCGGGCTCAGGCGGCGCAGGTTCTCGCGCCTGAGAGGGTGGGTACGGTGCCCGTCGGTGTGCCGCTCCGGCTCCTTGATCCCGACCAGCAACAGTAGCACGGCCAGCAGGCCGGGAATGACAGCGACCCAGAACACCGCCCGAAAATCGTTGCCCCAGAGCAGCATCAGGCCCACCCCCAGCAGCGGGCCGGCGAAAGCGCCCACGGTATCGAGCGACTGGCGCAGGCCAAATGCCGCACCGCGCAGCTCGGGCGGGGCGATATCGGCCACCAGCGCATCGCGCGGCGCCCCGCGAATCCCCTTGCCGACCCGATCGATCAGTCGTGCGGCCGTCACCAGGCCGGCGCCCGATGCGAGCGCAAACAGCGGCTTGGTCAGTGCCCCCAGGGCATAGCCGAACAGGGCCAGCGCCTTCCGCCGGCCCAGGTAATCGCTCAGCACACCGGAAAACACCTTGACGATCAGCGCGGTGGATTCCGCCAGACCCTCGATGATTCCGACCGTAAAGACGCTGAGGCCCAGGGTGCCGACCATGAACAGCGGCAAAAGGCTGTGAATCATCTCCGAGGAGACATCCATGAGCAGGCTGACACACCCCAGCACCCAGATGCCGGAGGGGATTTTCGGTCGCGGGACGGTGGAATCGGACATGGGCATCCTGCAAGGGTGAAGGGCCGAGGCGTGTGCCACGCAATTATCACCCCAACGCCGCCGAAGTCCCTACCCTTCGAAGCTGGAAAAACGTGATGATGGGGAACGCCGTTGGCTTTCAGCCGCGCCGATCTGATCGCCCTGCCCTGCCCGAGCGGGCCGGAGACCCGGCAGCAACCCAGATCATGCGATGCTGCGGTATTGTTGGTGCGGCAGACCCTATAAAGGGAGTTCCTGGGTAAGCAGTCTGTGCTATGGTCGATGCTCTTGGTTAAAGAACTGACACAGGAGCCGCCATGAAGATCACCCCCTGCCTGTCCCACCGCTGCGAACGGCTGGCTCTGCTGGCCGGCCTGTTATTTGGCGCCGACGCGCTGGCGCTGGATCCCGGACTCAACCAGCCGGGCGCGCTGGGCAATCCGCGCGCCATGGCCGCCGGCGCGGCGCATGATCCGGGCCTCAACCAGCCGGGCCGGCTGGGCAACCGCCCCTACCCCCCCGCCGCACCCGCCG
>CAYFNI010000116.1:0-5529 GCA_964344495.1 uncultured Methylococcus sp. | reverse complement strand
GTTCCGCTGGATCGGGCCAACATTGATACCGACGCCATCATCCCCAAGCAGTTTCTGAAGTCGATCAAACGCAGTGGCTTCGGCGCCTACCTGTTCGATGAGTGGCGCTATCTGGACCGTGGCGAACCCGACATGGACTGCACCCACCGGCCCCTGAATCCGGACTTCATCCTCAACAAACCGGCCGCATACCGGGCCCGCATCCTGCTGACGCGCGAGAACTTCGGGTGCGGCTCATCGCGCGAGCATGCACCGTGGGCACTTGAAGATTACGGCTTCCGGGTCATCATTGCGCCCAGCTTTGCCGACATCTTTTACAACAACTGCTTCAAGAATGGCCTGCTGCCGATCGTGCTGGATGCGGCCATTGTCGATCGGCTGTTCGCCGAGGCCGGCATCGGCTATCAGCTGGAAGTCGACCTGGAAAAGCAGCTGATCACGACCAAATTCGGCGAACGCATCCCGTTCGACATCGAGCCGACGCGCAAGCACCGGCTGCTGCACGGCCTCGACGATATTGGGCTGACGCTGCAGCACGCCGACGCCATCCGCGCCTACGAGGCGCGCCGCCGTCAGGAAGCGCCCTGGCTGTTTGCCGACGCCACCTGATAGAACGACTTAGGGACAGGACCACCAGAACATGACCAAAAAAATCGCAGTATTGCCGGGTGACGGCATTGGTACCGAAATCGTGGCGGAAGCGCTGCGGGTACTGGACGTGCTGAAACAGGACTTTGGCCTCCAGATTGAGACCGAAGAAGCCCTGATCGGCGGCGCCGCCTACGATGCCACCGGCACCCCATTCCCGGATGCGACACTGACGCTTTGCCGCGCCGCAGATTCGGTCCTGCTGGGCGCCGTCGGCGGGCCGAAATGGGAGCCGCTTGATTATTCGGTCAGACCCGAACGTGGTCTCCTGGGCCTGCGCTCGGAACTGGAATTGTTCGCCAACCTGCGGCCGGCCCTGCTCTACCCGCAGTTGGTGGCCGCTTCGACGTTGAAGCCGGAGGTGGTGTCAGGCCTCGACATCATGATCATCCGCGAACTGACCGGCGGCATCTACTTCGGCCAGCCGCGCGGTCGGCGGGTCAATGACCAGGGTGAGCGGGAAGGCTTCAATACCCTGTTCTACACCGAATCGGAAATTCGCCGTATCGGCCATATCGCGTTCCAGACCGCCCAGAAGCGCAACCGCCGTCTGTGCTCGGTCGACAAGGCCAACGTGCTGGAGTGCACCGAACTGTGGCGCGAAATCATGATTGAGGTCTCCAACGATTACCCGGATGTCGAACTGACCCACATGTACGTCGACAATGCCGCCATGCAGCTGGTACGGGCACCCAAGCAGTTCGACGTGATGGTCACCGAAAACATGTTCGGAGACATCCTGTCCGATTGCGCCGCCATGCTGACCGGTTCGATTGGCATGCTGCCCTCGGCCTCGCTGGACAAGAACGGCAAGGGCATGTACGAACCGATCCACGGCTCGGCACCCGACATCGCCGGCAAGGGTGTCGCCAACCCGATCGCGACCATTCTTTCGGTCGCCATGATGCTGCGCTACAGCTTTGGCGATGCCGCCCATGCCGATCGCATCGAGCGCGCCGTCACGGCGGCGCTGGATGCCGGCTACCGCACCGCCGACATCTACTCCGAAGGCACACGCAAGGTCGGCACCCGTGAAATGGGTGACGCCATCGTTGCCGGCCTGCGCGCCTGACGGGATTCCGCCATGAGCAAGACCTACAATGTCGCCGTACTCGGCGCAACCGGTGCCGTCGGCGAAACCATGCTGGCGCTGCTGGAGGAACGCAATTTCCCGGTCGGCGAGGTGTTCCCGCTGGCCAGCAGCCGCTCCGCCGGGCAAACCATCGAGTTCAGGGGCGAAGCGCTCACCGTTCTCGATGTCGCCGAGTTCGACTTTCAGCGGGCGCAGATCGGGCTGTTCTCGGCCGGGGCGTCCGTCTCCGAGATCTATGGGCCGATCGCTGCCGCGGCGGGGTGTATCGTCATCGACAACACCTCGCGGTTTCGCTACGAGGACGATATTCCGCTGGTCGTGCCGGAAGTGAACCCGGAGGCCATCGCCCTGTATCGCAATCGCGGCATCATCGCCAATCCCAACTGCTCCACCATCCAGATGCTGGTCGCGCTGAAACCGATCCATGACGCGGTGGGCATTGAGCGGATCAACGTCTGCACCTATCAGGCCGTGTCCGGGACCGGCAAGCAGGCCATCGAGGAACTGGCCACGCAGACCACGCAACTGCTCAGCGGCAAACCCATCTCACCCAAGGTGTACCCGAAGCAGATCGCTTTCAACGTTCTGCCCCAGATCGACGTCTTCATGGACAACGGCTACACCAAGGAAGAAATGAAGATGGTCTGGGAAACCCGCAAGATCATGGGCGACGACCGGATCCAGGTGAATCCCACCGCCGTGCGGGTGCCGGTGTTCTATGGCCACTCAGAGGCGGTACACATCGAAACCCGGGCCAAGATCAACGCGGACGAGGCGCTGGCCCTGCTGCACAAAGCTCCCGGTGTTACCGTGCTCGACGAACGCCAGCCGGGCGGCTACCCAACCGCCGTGACCGAAAGCGCGGGCAACGACCCGGTGTTTGTCGGGCGCGTGCGGGAGGACATCTCCCACCCCCGCGGCCTGAACCTCTGGGTGGTCTCCGATAATATCCGCAAGGGTGCGGCACTCAACAGCCTGCAAATTGCCGAAGTACTGATAAAGGAGTACCTTTGACCGCACCGCTGCATCGGGGGCTACGCTGAGTTGTGCGGATCCCCGATGCGACCGAAGTGCAACCACCTCCGAATCGGTACCTATGTCCGCGATCCTGAGACCCCTCACACTGATGGGCCTGCTCTACCCGCTGGGGGCCGCCGCCTTGGGCGTGGGGGACATTCGGGTGCAATCCGGCCTGGACCAGCCACTGCGGGCCGAAATTCCCCTGATCCTCTCGGGCAGTGACCGCATCGACAAGGTCCAAATCCGCCTGGCCAGCCCGGAGGCGTTCGAGCAGGCGGGCGTGGAACGGCACCACGTCCTGACCGGGCTGCACTTCAAGGCCGTCACCAAAGCCGACGGACGTCAGGTCATCCAGATCAGTTCGACCGACGTCATGACCGAACCCTTCCTCGACTTCCTGCTGGATGTTGAATCCAGCCAGGAATCGGTCCTGCGCGAATTCACCCTGCTGCTGGACCCGCCCGACACGCTCAGCCGCGGGGTCTACGCCGGTCGCGCGACGGCCAGTCCCGCGCCTGCCGAACGCCTGCCCCAGCCGCCTCTCGCAGAAACGGGTGCGTATGAACGATCAGCCCCGGCACCACGACCCGCCGGACTGGCGCCCGAAGCCCTGACTGACCAGACTTACGGGCCGGTCCGGCGCGGCGAAAAACTGGTCGAAATTGCCGATCAGATGGCCCGCCCCGGCAACATCACCCCGCAACAAATGGCGCTGGGCCTCTATCAGGCCAATCCGCGCGCTTTTAAGGGGGGTCCCAATGGCCTCAAGGCCGGCAGCATCCTCCGGCTGCCGACGGCCGATTATCTGGCGACGCTCGACCCTGCCGCACCCGCCGGCACGCCTCCCACGGCCAGCCCGTCGCCGGCCATCGCTCCGGTCTCGCACGGTGCCGTAGCCGAAGTATCGGCCCGCATCCCCTTGGCGTTGAAGCGCGAGAACGAAGAATTGCGCGAGCAACTGGCCCAACTCGAAGTCCGCATCGAGGAGGCCTACCGGCTGCTGGCGATGAAAAACGCCGAGTTGGCGGCCTTGCAAAAGCACCAGAGCACGTTGACCGATCCGTCAGGGTCGATTCAGAGCGTGGTGGAAGCCGTGGCTGACGAGAACGTCGCCGTAGCCCCGTCCGATCAGGCCACACCGGCCGTGGATGCCGCCGATCAGCCAGCCGCTGCCGCGGCCCCCACGCCAGCCGAATCGACCCACGCACCGAAGACAACCACGGCCGCCTCGGCAACTCCGCCCGCGCCAGACAGTCCGATGAGTCTCAGCTACGGCCTGGCAAGTGGTGGCTTCGTGCTGCTCGGACTTGCTGCCTGGCTGCAGCGACGCCGGAAGCAACTGGTCGACAGCCCCGAAGCCCCCGAGCCGGCACTATCCTCCGCCGGGAGCGAAGCGGTCATCGACCAGAGTCCCGCC
Organism: uncultured Methylococcus sp.; assembly: GCA_964344495.1. Lineage (GTDB taxonomy): Bacteria > Pseudomonadota > Gammaproteobacteria > Methylococcales > Methylococcaceae > UBA6136. Next base: position 1,351 of record CAYFNI010000116.1, on the reverse strand, counting down.
ACAGCCGGGGTCGAATCGACGCCAGCGCCGATCGCTGCGCCCGAACCTGCGACGGCTCAGGTTGCGATCGAGGAAGAACCCCCCGAACTGGATCCGATTTGGGAAGCCGATGTCTACCTGCGTTATGGCCGCTTCCAGCAGGCCGAGGATTTACTGCGTAACAAAGCCCAGCAGGATCCCGCCCGCCAGGACATCAAGCTCAAGTTGCTGGAAGTTCTCAAACTGACCCGCCAAACGGAAGCTTTCGCCGCTTACCGTACCGAATTGCGCACAACCCACCCCGAGTTGCAGGACACTTTCTGGGCCGCTGTGGACGCACTGGAAGAGGGTGACCGGTCACCCGCGGACGCATCCGCGCGACAGCCCGCACTCGAGGTGCCTGAGAAAGGTCCGATCAGCAACATCGACCCGATGGACGAACCCTCGGCCGCGGACGAGGACCCATTAGCGCAGGCGGTCGATGACACCGATTACGAGGCGGAACTGCGAGCGCTCGAACGTGAGCAGGCGTTCAGCAGCGACGCCCCCAGCCCACCGTCGCAGAGGCCGGACTTTGGCAGCGACGCCGTGACAGTGCTGGAGGACGAACGGAGTCTTGAAGATGTGCTGAACGAGCTGAGCGACTGGAGCGCGGCCGCAACGGTCGAGGCTCGTGAGCCGACCGCCGCTGAAGAACTCCCGCCTCAGGCCGCATCGGAGTCCGTAGCCGACCGACCCAACCCGTCAACCGCCCTCATGCCGGCAGATATCTCCGCAGAAAGTCCGGCGCACCCGCGTGAGAATGAGCGCAATGATGCGGAGGCTATGCCACCGCCGGACGACCAGTCAGAATGGACGGTCGCCGCTGACCGTCTGATCGAATTCATCCCGCCCTCACGGGCAGAACTCATGGCCACCGCCGATCGTCGTCGGTCCCTGACGGCTGAAATCCGGCCGGAGACCACTCTGGCCAATCCCTCATGGAATGGGTCCAGTAACGACGAATCGGCCGATGCCGCATCGAATGACGTAGCGGAAGAATTGGACGATACCCTGACACTGTTTCCGGATAACGGTCAGAAAGCCGCGCCCACGCCACCCTACCGCTTTGCCCGACTGGATTTTGAACTGGATCTGCTCGACCCCAGCCTTGAGCCCCTTGCGGCGATGCCCGGTCAGCCCGACGCCCAGGCACTGCTGGCGCTGGCGCGGACCCAGGCGGAGCAGAACAACAAGGCCGCCGCCCGTCGAACCCTCCAGGCACTGCTCAAGGGGCCGGCGCAGGCGGACGGGGAGTTGAAGTCCGCCGCCCTTCGCCTGCAGGACGAGATCGGAAAGGTCCACCTGTCACTGGTGCCCACCAGTCCCGAAC
>CAYFNI010000115.1:293-5531 GCA_964344495.1 uncultured Methylococcus sp. | reverse complement strand
CTGGAGGTGTCACGCGATAGGAATATCAGGATGGGAAGTGGCTCTCATCATACACAAGTCTATTCAGTTGCATGATGCTTGGCATGAAGTGTGAAAATCATGCTGGATGAAGCGCATGACGGCCTTCTGGCCGTGCGCATTCAGGATACAATGACCCTATAACAACGCATACGACTTGTCAGGCAGGAGCACGCCCTTGTCCGGTCCCCATGACATCTTCATCTGCCATGACCATGCCTCCGCAGCATCGGTCAAACGCCTGACAGCGGCACTGGCATCCAGGGGAGTCTCCAGCTTCGCCTACGAAGCGGGGTCGGGATCAGATCTGCAGCCCAAGCTGGCCACTTCGAAATGCTTTCTGGTCTGGGGTTCGGAGGGGTTTTTCCAGTCGCGCGGATGCCAGACCCATCTGGTCATGGCCAGCCTCGCCGGTGCCCGCGAAACCCAGAACCTCGCGAGCCGCATTCTGGTCGTCAACGCCCAGACCGGACTCAAGCACATCTACCCGCTGCACCTCAGAAGTCTGATCATTGCTGCGGCACCGGGTCAGGAAGGCGCCCCGGACTACACTGGGCTCGCCGAACTGCTGCATCAACACTGCGCCCCGTTAAACGGAACCCTCGGCGGCCTCTATCCGATCGAGCATGCTGTCTGGACCGAACCCTACGACAAGGTCTTGCACCCGCCGCTGCATTTTGCCGGACGCGAACGCGAACTATGGGACATCCATGCCGCCCTGACCCGGACGCAACCGCACAAGACCGGGTTCGCCATCGACCGCTGCGCCGTGGTGTCCGGCGCCAGCGGGCTGGGCAAAAGCTGTCTCGCCCGCGAGTACGCGTTCCGCTTCGGCCCAGCCTACCCAGGCGGCATTTTCCGGCTATCGGCCAGTGAAGCCCAAGCCGCTGCCCGACTCCGTGACCTGGCCCAGAACCCATCCCTGCAGCCGCAGTTGCTGGCCCTGCTGAAGCAGCGCTGCCCGGACACGACCTGCCGTGATGACAGTCCGCTAAGCACTGTTCAGGCCGAACTCCGGAGCCATCTGGCAGAACAGCCGCACCCCTACCTGTGGATCGTCGACGACCTGCCCGACGGCATCAACGGTCCGGTGCTGCGGCAATGGCTGGCCCCGACTGCCGAAGGGCACAACCTCCTCATCACCCGCAGTCAGGGCTATGACCACCGGGCCGAACCGATCCACCTGCCGCTGCTCGACGAAACCGCCGGCACCCTGGTCATCACTCAAGGCCGGCCACCCACACGCAATGATGAGCTGGACGCGGCCAGATGGCTGTCGGACGAGGTCGGGCGCCACCCGTTGTACGCCGCCATGGTAGCCGCACTGGCCGAGCACCAGCGGGGCTCGCGACGCGCCACCTTCGGCTGGCTGCTGAACAAGTTCGATCGCAAGAACAAACCGGCCAGCGAACTGGCACGACTCTGGCCCGCCTACTTCCCGGAATCCCGGGAAACCCCCTGCGCCGCCGTGCTGCTGGAAAGCCTTAAATCCCTTGAAGGCCCGGCCCGCGACATCCTCCGACTCGGCGCGGAACTGGCCGAGCACCCCCTGCCACTGGAGTTCATCGTCGACTGCCTGCTGGCCGGCAACATGAGCGCCGATGACCGCAAGGAGGATCTTTTCACCATCTTCTTGAACGAACCGCAGGAAATCCCGCTGACCCCGGACGCGGCCCGCGACTACGTCGAGAAAGGCGCTGCCGGTTTGGAGCGGCAGGCACTGGCCATTCGGACCGATCGCGGCTTGACGCTGCAGCCGATCGCCGTCAAGGCTCTGAATCAGGTGGTCAACCGTTCACCCCGCCAGACGTTGTTGCGCGATGCGGCGCTGCAGGTCATGTACGTGATGGCCGAAGCCTGTCTCGCCAGCCACGACTGGCAGCGACTGGCGGCCATGGCGCCGCACGGGCACAAGCTGGTCAGCGATCTGCGCGAGCGGATCATCGAAGAAGAGGACAGCCCGGCGGAAATTACCGGACGCATCCGGCTGGCCTTGCACCTCGCCGATCTCGACCTGGCGCAGGGAGCCCGCCTGCGGGCGCTGGCCCAATACCGCGCGGCCAGCAGCTATCTGGTTCGCGCCATGGCTGTCGATACGCACAACAGCGCCCGCCAGCGCGACTTTGCCCGGGTTCAGGAACAACTGGGCGATCTGCTGGCACAACAGGAAGACCCCGGTCTGGCGCTCGATCATTACCGCAAAAGCCTGGGCATCCGCGCTTTCATGGCCAAGCAGGACACCCCTGGCATGGAGCGCTGCCACGACCCGTTGCGCCTGCATACCAAAATCCGCGACGTGCAGAAGCGAACCAACGACCTCGAAGGCGCCCTGCAAAGCGAACAGGCCGCCCACCTGCTGCATGCGCGGCTGGCCCAGCAGGCCGAGGACGATATCGGCCTGGCTTTCAACCTCGCCAACAGCCATACAGAACTGGCGGAACTGCATATCGCGCTGAACCAGACCGATGCCGCCATGACCGAGCTGGAGCATGCCCGCCCGATTTTCGAGCGACTTGCCGAAGCCCATCCCGATCAGGTCCGCTTCGTGCGCGCGCCGGCCCAGATTCACAACCGCATTGGCGATATCCTGGCGGCGCGGGATGATCTTTCCGGCGCCCTCAACCGCTATCGCACCGCTCTGGCAATTGCCGAACATGCTGCCCGACTGGATCCCACTGAACCCGAATGGCAGCGCGATCTGGCCATCTGCCACAACCATCTGGGCGATACGCTAACTGGCCTTGACGACACCGCAGAGGCCGACAGCCACTACCTCGCGTTCCTCGACATTGCCGAGCAAGCAGCGAATCAGTCGGCCTTCGCCGGCCTGCGCGGACGTGACATTGCCGCCGTGCGTATCAAGCTGGGGCGCAGTTGCGAAATCGCCAAGGACCTCGACGCCTCGCTGCGCCACTACCAGCTGGCCCGGTTGACGATCGAAAAACTGGCCATCGAGTGGCCCGAGCTCCTGAAGCTTCGTGACGATCTCGGCTGGCTGCGCAACCGCATCGAGCGACTGAACGAGCGCCGCGAAGCCGAACTGCGCCGACAAGCCCGGCTGCAGGCCCGTCCGTAATACCCGACCGGCCCCGGCCCCGGTCTGTCCTCAGGGGAGGGATTCAAGGATAATAGGACCTGTCATTCATCCCGCCTTACCGATCTCCCGCATGAAAAAACGCCTGGAACGCCTGCTGCAGGACGCCATTGACCGCCTCAAGCAGAGCGGCACCCTGCCCGCCGATATTGAATCCGTCTGCCTGGTCGAACGGGCGCGTGACGCCCAGCATGGCGACTTCGCCACCAATCTGGCCATGACCCTCGCCAAGCCGGCCCGCAGTAACCCCCGGGTCCTGGCCGAACAGATCATCTCGGCGCTGCCGGCCGATCCGCTGATCGTCAAGGTCGACATCGCCGGCCCCGGCTTCATTAATTTCTTCATCGATCCGCAGGCCCAATTCAGCGTCATTCGGGCGATTCATGAGGCCGGTCCGATTTTCGGCCATAGTCAGATGGGCGCACAGAAGACGGTTCAGGTCGAGTTCGTGTCGGCCAACCCGACCGGGCCGCTGCATGTCGGCCATGGTCGCGGCGCCGCATACGGTCAGGTGGTCGCCAACCTGTTGTCAGCGGTTGGCTTTGACGTCCAACGCGAGTATTACGTCAACGACGCCGGCCGGCAGATGGACATCCTCGCCGCCAGTGTCTGGCTGCGTTATCTGGAGGAATGCGGCGAACGCCTGGTCTTCCCCAGCAATGGCTACCGCGGCGACTATGTCCGAACCATTGCCTTCGATCTGCACAAGACCCAGGGCACCCGTCTGCAGCACCCGGTCACCCGTGTATTCGCCGACCTGCCGGCCGATGAACCCCAGGGCGGTGACAAGGAACTGCACATCGACGCCCTGGTCGAGCGCGCCAAGACTCTGCTGGGTCCGGCAGATTATCGCCTGGTCTTTGATGCCGGCCTGAACGACATTCTCGGCGACATCCGCGAGGATCTTGAAGAGTTTGGGGTCCGCTACGAACAGTGGTTCTCCGAACGCAGCCTGACCGATTCAGGTGCGGTTCAGCGTTCGCTGGATACCCTGCAACAGGCTGGTTACCTGTACGAGAAGGACGGCGCGGTCTGGTTTGCCTCCACCCGCCTTGGCGATGAAAAGGACCGGGTGGTCGTGCGCGAAAACGGCCAGATGACCTATTTCGCGTCCGACATCGCCTATCACATGCACAAGCTGGAGCGCGGCTTCGACCGGATCATCAACATCTGGGGTGCCGACCATCACGGCTACATTCCCCGGGTCAAGGCGGCCATTGAGGCGCTGGGCGGTGACCGCGACAAGCTTGACGTGCTACTGGTGCAATTCGCCGTGCTCTATCGCGGCGAGGAAAAGGTACAGATGTCCACGCGTTCGGGCGAATTTGTGACCCTGCGTCAGTTGCGCAACGAAGTCGGCAAGGACGCGGCGCGGTTCTTCTATGTGATGCGCAAGTCCGACCAGCACATGGACTTCGACCTCAAGCTGGCCACATCCAGAACCAACGAGAACCCGGTCTATTACGTCCAGTATGCCCATGCGCGGGTCTGCAGTGTGTTCCGGCAGCTCGATGAAAAAGCCCTGCCCCGCGACCTGGCCAATGGCATGGCGCATCTGGCGCGGCTCACCGAAGCGCATGAAACCGCGCTGGTTAACACCCTGGCCCGCTACCCGGAAGTCATCGAACAATCCGCTGTGCAGCATGCCCCGCATCACCTGATCCACTACCTGCGTGAACTGGCCTGCGACCTGCATACGTACTACAACGCCCACATGTTCCTGGTCGAGGATGCTGATCTGCGCGATGCCAGACTCAACCTCATTGCCGCGGTTCGTCAGGTAATTGCCAACGGTCTGGCCCTGCTGGATGTCTCGGCACCGGAGTCAATGTAGGCATGGCGCAGGACCTCAAGCACCGCGTACCGGCAATCCAGCCGAAAAAGCCGGTCCACCTGAGCCAGCGACTCAAGCTGATAGCGGGACTGGCAGGCATCACCCTCCTCATGCTGGCGGCCATCATCCCCCGTCTGCGCTCCAACCAGCCCCCCCCAACAGGGCAGCCTGGAGCAGCACCCGCGGTCGACGCTCCCCGGCAAACCCGCGTCAGTTTCTTTAAGCTCCTGCCCGAGATCGAACAGCAGGTACCGGAAAGCGAGATCAATGCCGTCAAGCGCGAGAAGCGGCT
>CAYFNI010000115.1:0-283 GCA_964344495.1 uncultured Methylococcus sp. | reverse complement strand
CCCCGGCCGCGGGCCAGTTTTTCCTTCAGGTCGGCGCCTTTCCGGAACGCGATGCGGCTGAAGCGCTCAAGCAGCAACTGGAAGCCTTTGGCACCCTGAAGCCCCGACTGGAACAAATCAACCTCGAATTCGCCACCTGGTATCGTGTCAAGCTAGGCCCGTACCGAACCATACCGGACGCCCATCAGGTACGGCTGTTCCTGCGCGCCCGCGGCATCGACAGCATCATTCAAACACCGCGGGAAGCCGCCCGCCCCTAGCGGTTCGGCCCCTGCACCGACGG
>CAYFNI010000114.1:3091-5740 GCA_964344495.1 uncultured Methylococcus sp. | reverse complement strand
TTCGCTTGTGCGTGGGGTTGCAAGGGGTTGTCGGATGATGAAGCTGGCGCCATCCAGATGGCTCATATCCAGTTTGATGCTGCCACCGGCTTCTTCGATGATGCGCTTGACGATGGCGAGCCCCAATCCCGTGCCCTTGGTCTTGGTGGTGACGTAGGGTTCGAAAATGCGTTCAGCCCGGTCGGCCGGAATGCCGGGGCCGTTATCGCTGATACGGGTTTCGACCCACCGTTCGCCGCCGTCTTCCTGCAGACGGCTATTGATCACCATTCTACCCGATTGATCTGGCGGCATCGCTTCCTGGGCGTTTTTGATCAGGTTGTGCAGCACCTGACGCAGTTTGACCGGGTCCGCCTGAATGCGCGGCAGGTCCGGGCACAGCGACAGTTCAAAGGTCAGGCCGGAGGCAGACGGGTAGAGGGCGACGACTTCCTCGATCAGCTGGTTGATCGAGACCGGCTGCAGTTGCGCAACGGTCGGTTTGGCATACTCGCCGAAGGCGTTGACCATGCTTTTCATGGCCTCGACCTGCTGCACGATGGTGCGGGTCGCTTTTTCCAGCACCTCCAGCTCGCTGCCGGTCAGGGTTTTGGCCAGCTTGTGATGCAGTCGATCGGCTGACAATTGGATCGGTGTCAGCGGATTCTTGATTTCGTGCGCCAGCCGCCGCGCGACTTCGCCCCAGGCCATGCTGCGCTGAGCCTGAATCAATGCGGTGACATCGTCGATGACCAACACCGTGCCGACTTTCTCGCCGTCGGCGCCCAGAAGGGGCGTGCCCCGACAAAGCAGTTCCTGACGGCCGGTCGGCCCGGTCAGGCTGATTTCTTCCTGCCAGCTTTTGGGCGACTGGCTGAGGGACTCCAGTTTCCCCATCAGTGTCTGCAGATGTGGATAGGCGCCAGTCAATACATCCAGCGGCCAGCCGACATACTGGCTGAAGTCGGCGTTGAGAATGGTGTTGGCGGCCGGGTTGGCAGTCAGCAGGGTCAGCTTGAAGTCGAGGCTGAGGACGGCGGAGGACAGGTTGGTCAGTACCGTTTCCAGATAGGCATGCTGGCGCTCGACCTCGCGTTTGGAGCGGTTGGCTTCGTCGCGTGCCTGGGCGATCTTGTCGGTCATGGTATTGAACGACTGCACCAGGAAGCCCAGTTCGCCCCGATCCTTCACAGGCAGACGCTGCTCATAATTGCCCTCGGCAATGGCGCGGGTGCCGATGGCCAGCAGACGCACCGGCTCCACGATGCGGCGGATGCTCAGGAAAGCGGCCCAGATCGCGGCCAGCAGGCTGAGAAGCAGGACCAGCGCCAGCGTGACGATGAACGTCTGTTTGAGGGAATGGCGCAGAAAGGTCAGTTCCTGGTAGTGCAGATAGGCCGATTCCACCGTATCGGCCAGACCCGCCAGCCGCACCGGCACGGGGTAGATGGCCTGCAGGAAAATGGCGTCCTCCCCGATCAGCGAGACCAGCGCCCGAATCTGCATACCCTCGTGCGATGTCGGTTCCAGCCCGACATACGGCTTGCCCTGTCGGACCTGAACCAGAATGCCGATGTCCGGCAGATCCGGCAGGGCGCTGGTCGATTGGGCGCCGCTGAAGGCGATGACCTGACCCTGGCGGGTAAAAAGGGTCATTTCAGCGTCTTCTGCTTCGTTGAGCTCGCTCAGACGCACCGACAGCAGGGAAATGGGCGAGGTCGCCAATTGTTCGGCGGTGTGCTCGGTCTGGGTCAGCAGGCTGCGCATGCGCTCATCCAGCGCGGTCTGACCCAGCTGGAGGGCATCCTCCATGGCCTGATCAATGCGCACGTCGAACCAGCTATCGATGCTCCGATCCAGAAACTGGGTGGAATAGAAGAACACGATCGAGGCCGGCGCCAGTGTCAGTAGACTGAACAGGAAAATCATGCGCGTGGTCAGGTTCGAACCGGCCTCGCGTTTTTTGAGTTGGCGGGTCAGCCAGAAGATGTTGGCGATGACCAGGCACAGCAGCAGCAACGAGCCCAAGGCATTGATCAGCACCAGCACCGAATACATCTCGCCCAGCCGCGAGGCGTCCTGAGTGGCGGAGCTCATCAGGTGCAGCGAACCGACGATCGCCAGAAAGAGGGCGACGATGGTCAGGGTCAGCGGGGGTTTCAGGGTTCTGCGGGCCATAGGTAAGCAGGGCTTGGCAAGCGCCAGTCTCGGGAAAGGTATGCGGAAAGCCGCAGCGGCAAGGGCAGCGACTCGATGTCCAGTTGCAGCTGCAGGCGGGCGTTCAGGGATTTGGGCGTGCCAGCGGCGTCGGGTACGTCGATGCGCCAGCCGCGGATATGCCCGAGCGTATCCAGTACCGCTGCCAGACCCGCAAAACTCTGGATGGCGCCACTGAACTGGTCGACTACCTGATAGGACTGTGCCAGCGGATGGTAGCGCAACTGGATGCGACGGCGGGCGCTGATCCAGACACGGTCCAGGTGAAGGGCGCGCTTTTCCACAAGGGCGAAGTCGAGCAGAAAGGTCAGTGGCACGCCGTTATCCAGCGCCTCAATGATGGCGGGACTGAAGCGGTAGTCGATGTCGGCGCTGATGATGCGCTCGGGCGTCGTGCTCCTGGAATCGGCGGCGCGGGTCTATGTCGCGCTGATCCGCGGCACGCCCCTGCTC
>CAYFNI010000114.1:0-3081 GCA_964344495.1 uncultured Methylococcus sp. | reverse complement strand
CCAGTGAAGCGCGCTGGATGAAAATACCGTACGGCTCCTCGGCCCATGCCGCCAGCGACCAGAGCGAGAGCGCCAGAGCGAGGCCGCTCCACCCCATCAGCCAGTCTTCCCCAGTCGGGCGTAGTAAAAGCCATCCATGTCGGCGTGGCCGGTCAGGATTTGCCGCCCATGGCCAGCCGGCAGCCCCCAGTCGGCTTCAATCGGAATTTCGAACGCATCGCCCTGCTGGCCGAGAAACTCCGCAATCGTTGCTTCGTTCTCGCGCCGGAGTACCGAGCAGGTGGCATAGACCAGTACCCCGCCGGGAGCCAGCAGCGGCCAGACGGCGCGCAGGATGGCTTGCTGCGTGCGGGCCAGTGCGGCGATGTCGCCCGGTTGCCGCAGCAGCTTGATGTCGGGATGGCGGCGGATGACGCCGGTGGCGGAGCACGGCGCATCGACCAGAATACGGTCGAACGGACGGCCATCCCACCACGTGTCCGGCCGGGTGGCGTCACCGGTAATCAGCGTTGCCTCAAGGCCGATGCGGTCGAGATTCTGCCGCACGCGTGCCAGACGTTCGGTGGAGATGTCCACCGCCACGACCGCCGCCAGTTCCGGACAGGCTTCGAGCAGATGGGCCGTCTTGCCGCCCGGCGCGGCGCACAAGTCCAGCACCCGCAGACCGGGGGCAAGCTGCATCAGCCCGGCGGCGAGTTGGGCAGCCGTATCCTGAACGGAAAGATGGCCCTCACTGAAGCCCGGAATGGCATCGACCGCCATCGGTTGATCCAGGGTCAGGGCGCTGTCGCAGACCGTCGAGGCGGTTGCGGCGATGCCCTGCTCGGCCAGGCGCTGGATGACGTCGGCGCGGGTCTGGCGCAGGCGGTTGACGCGCAGGGTCAACGGCGGCGGGGCGTTATTGTGATCAAGCAGGGCCGGCCAGTCCTCGGGCCAGTCCTTGCGTAGCTGGTTGACCAGCCATTCGGGGTGGGCATAGGCGCGGAACGGCTGCTCATCGGCCACGCGGTCGAGCCGTGCCTGTTCCCGTTGATAGGTGCGCAGGACACCGTTCAGCAAGGGTTTGGCCCAGGTTTTTCCGCCGGCGGCCTTCACGGTTTCGCTGACCGCGGCGTGCGGCTTCACTCGCATGTAGCGAAGCTGGTACAGGCCGAGCAGGGCCAGCATGCGAACCGTTTCATCCTTGATCGGTTTGCGCGTCAGCTGGTCGAGGATGCCGTCCAGTTGCCAGTACCAGCGGACCACGCCGTAGGTCAGCGCCTGGATGAAACTGCGATCGGTGGCTTGCGCGATGCCGGGCAGGTTTTGCTCAAGCACGCTGGACAAGGATTTGCCGGCGTGGGCCACGTCCACCAGAATGTCGGCCGCCAGTGCGCGCGTATTCAAGCGCCGCCCCCCAGACGAACACCGTCCACCGGGTAGGCGTTCAGAAAGTCGCGGGCGAGGATGCGACGGCCGCCGGGCAGCTGGATTTCCTGCAGACGCAGATAGCCGCTGCCGGTGGCGACCTGTAGATGTTCCCCTGCATGCACCAGCGTGCCTGGCGCTTCGTGGACATCGGCGCTGATGGCCTGAGCCCGCCAGATGCGCAGGGGCTGGCCCTGATACAGCGTATCGGCCACTGGCCACGGATTGAAGCCGCGCACCTTTCGCTCCAGGTCCGGCGCCGCTTGGGTCCAGTCGAGTCGGGCTTCTTCCTTGCTGATTTTTTCGGCGTAGGTGACCCCGGCTTCGTCCTGCGGCTGGGCCTGCAGGGTGCCGCTTTCGATGCCGGGGAGTGCCGCCATCAAGGCCTCGGCGCCCAGCCGGGCAAGCCGGTCATGCAGATCGCCGGCAGTGTCCTCGGGGCCGATCGGGCAGGTTATCTTGCTCAGCATGGGGCCGGCGTCAAGACGGGGTTCGATAAACATCAGGGTGACGCCGGTTTCAGTATCGCCGCTGATCAGGGCGCGCTGGATCGGTGCTGCGCCGCGCCAGCGGGGCAACAGGGAGGCGTGGATGTTGATACAGCCAAGCCGGGGCAGGTCGATCACCGCCTTGGGCAGGATCAGCCCGTAGGCCACGACCACCATCAGGTCCGCTCCGAGCGCTCGTAATTCGGCCTGGGCGTCATCGCCCCTGAGGCTCTCGGGCTGATGAACCGCAATGCCGGCAGCCTGTGCCACCGCCTTGACCGGGCTGGGCGTGAGCTTGCGGCCGCGGCCAGCGGGTCGGTCCGGCTGGGTGTAGACGGCGCAGATCGTGTGGTCCGATTGCAGCAGGGCCTGCAGGGGGGGCACTGCGAACTCCGGGGTGCCGGCAAATACGATCCTCATGAGGCCCCGCGCTGTCGGGCGGCTTCACTCGCTTCGCGCTGGCGCTGTTCTTTCTTCAGTTTTTTGCGGGCCAATTGCCGTTTGAGTGGCGACAGATGGTCGACGAACAGCTTGCCTTCGAGATGGTCCATCTCATGCTGGATGCAGATGGCGAGCAGGCCTTCGGCCTCCAGTTCGAGCGGGTTGCCGTCGCGATCCTGGGCCTTGATGCGGATTTTTTCCGCGCGTTTGACCTTTTCGAAAATGCCCGGCACCGATAGACAGCCCTCGTCAGTTTCGGCCTGACCGTGCTTCTCCAGCAATTCCGGGTTGATCAATGCCAGCGGGGCGTTTTTTTCCTCTGACAGGTCGAGCACCAGGATGCGTTGCTGAACGTCGACTTGCGTCGCAGCCAGGCCGATACCCGGCGCGGCGTACATGGTCTCGAACATGTCATCAATCAGTTGGCGGGTGCCGGCATCGATGGTTTCGACCGGTCTGGCCTTTTTGCGCAGCCGCTCGTCGGGGAACTCGAGTATGGTAAGAAGTGCCATGGATGGTGTAATTTTACGAATCTGTCGTCTTCTGGATTCTATCGAATCGGCCACTGACATTATAGGCGGCCGACAACTATCCAGCGGTATCCGAAACTTGTTGACCCGAATCTCGACATCCGGGGGAGTCCGTTGAATCGTATGAGCACGCGTCGGCGCTCCCCTCTGACGATGGGGATGGTGTTCCTGATCGTCAAGAGCCTGACTGCGGTGCCGGTGGTTGGCGCGGTCGA
>CAYFNI010000113.1:2241-5752 GCA_964344495.1 uncultured Methylococcus sp. | reverse complement strand
GCCACAGAGGCCGCGGACTATCTATCACAACTGCTTGTAATCTCCCGCATTGCCCGGCGCGACAACCGGAGCCCCGTCCGGCACTCCTCGCAACCGATTTCGATCCAATCGACCATCCGTCTTGATATTCAAAATCGGCGGCTAAATGGCGCTTCGGTAATCGATCTGGGCTTTAACCCGCCCATTTCGCCTCGTTGGCCAGCCCCCAAACTCTAAATGCTATCCATAATGCCGGTCTTTGGCATTGTGTTTGTCAGGACTCTTAGCTGCTCAATGGCTCAGCTAATGTGTGGCCATCCCGCTGAACGCTGGACAACCCCATCGTTGCTCAGTCTCTTGCGTGTGCACACCCTTGTCAGGGAGATCGTCAAACCCCCGGCCTGACGGGATTTTCACCTAAGCAAATGTACATATTTCACCGTGAAGGTTGATCGGTTAGCGCCGGCCGTGTGAACTGATCCTGCTCTTGATTGAAATAATGACAAGCTTAGGGTGAACACAGTGAAATATATTCTGCCTTTTCTATTTGTACTTCTTGGGGGCCATCTCGAACTGGCCATAGGGCAAACGGTTATCTTTCGGGATGACTTTTCCGGTACCGCATTGAACCAGCAAGCCTGGGGGATTGGAACCTGGAAGGTCGGGAGAACCCAATTGGGAAATGCGCCGACCGTCGCTAACGGTATGGCGAGGCTGAACTTCGACACCTACCGATTCCGTGGCACGGAGATTTATAGCAAGGCGCTATTCTCCAAGGGGACTGGCATCGAATTTGAAGCCCGTATCAGGCTCAATCAGTTGCCTTCAGGACTGGTGCCCGCCTTCTTTACCTATATCTATGACAACGCCACTAATAAATCGGACGAGCTTGATATAGAGATTCTAACCAAGCAGGTTAATCTGAAGACGGGCGGTGATCCGGTGTTATTTACCAGCTGGAATAACTGGGATGAGAATTCACCGACTTATCAGGATGGAATACATCATTGGAGTATCGACCAGTTTTTAGCGGGGCTGGATGTCAATGTCTGGCATACCTATATCATCCGCTGGCTGCCGACCAGTACCCAATGGCTGATCGACGGCGTGGTCGTGGCTACATCGGACAAGGCCCAGCCGGATGCGGCGACACCCTTGCGGTTGAATTTCTGGGCGCCGGCGTCTGGATGGACGGAGGCCTATTCTTCGAGCCTGTCGCCCACCACCTCAGCGAATAACAAGCGTTACACCTATGACGTCGATTGGGTAGAGGTGCGACGGCTGCCCTGACCGGCAGGCGATCTGGGAGCGAATGGCGTCTGTCCATGTCCTGCGGGGTGTGGACAGACGCCTTTTTGGCAACACCATGCGTGTCCACACGCATGGTGGTTTTGCCTTAGACAATGAGATGATCCGATGCGAAACGGCATAGTCAGGGCGTGAGCAGTCTTTGTGCTGATACGTTCTTCTGATCGCCCCAAGGGTAACGCTTCGGTCCCTTTGGCGGCTGGAACGTTCAGTAACTGGAAGCGATTCAGTGCATCAGGAGTAGATACGGCCATGCCATCAGCGAGACAGTGCCACTTGAGCGGAGAGTCGAGGTTGCCGCTCCGGCGTCTGTCACACATTGTGTTGGTGTCCCTGCTGATGTCCGTTCCGCTCGCACATGGAAAAAAGGTCGTCATGCGCGACAATTTCTCGGGTTCGGTCCTGAATCGGAACATCTGGCAGGTTGCGGATTGGTCCATCGGCAGAACGCAATTCGGTAGTGTCCCGCAACTCAAAAACGGCATCGCCCGGCTTACCTTCGATACCTATCAGTTCAAGGGAACGGAAATTCTGACTCGCAAGGCCTTCTCCCGGGAGCAGGGACTTGAAATTGCGGCCCGGGTGCGACTGAACCGTCTGCCGCCGGGGCTGGTGACCTCGGTGTTTTTGTATGACTACGATAAGGCCACGGGGCGCTCCGACGAACTGGATGTCGAAGTACTCACCCGCCAGGTGGGTCGCCGCCCTGGAGGTGCCACGCTGTTGTTCACCAGTTGGCGGCAGTGGAGCGAAAAAAATGATTATCAGAACGGGCTCACGCATTGGAGCATGCCAACCTATGTGCGTCGCCTGAATGTAAATGACTGGCACGTCTATGTGATGCGATGGCTACCCGACAAGACCCAGTGGCTGGTCGATGGCATCCGGGTCGCCGAGTCCCGCAAGGCCCAGCCTGATCGGCCCTCGCAACTGCATATCAACTTTTGGGCACCGGCGAAGACCTGGACCGAAGCCCATTCTGAAAAACTCAAACCCACCCAGGAGCGGAAAGCCGGTCGACGGTATTTTTATGACATCGATTGGGTCGAGATACGGCAACTCAGGTAACGCAGGCCGCAAGGGGGACCGGATGCGTATCAGACTTCGGCCGTTCCGGGTTGCAGAACGGGTTGCGCTTTAAAGACCTCTGGCGAGGAAAACGGCAGGGGGGCCGAGTGTAAGTCGCCAGAGTTCCAGTGTCGCACCGCCCTGTTGGGGACGAGGCGTGTGTTCTCGTAGTGAGATTCTTCTTATTGTTTTCAGCCGCCTCTGAACGGGGGAGAAACAGAAGCGACGCGCCGATTCTAGGCAAATATATCCGGGTGTCAACCATCCTCATTAAGACACCAGGACCTGAACTGCCCCGGTACGGTACATGATGAGTGCTGGCCAAAGTTCGCCGGAGTCTCTCCAAGACCAATTCCCGATCGCGGTGCTCAGCAACTCCTGCCCTTGTACAGACCTGATCCAGTGCATCAGTGAGCATAAGCCCCTAGACAGAAGCCCTAATAGCCCTGTTCAAGATGGAATCAGACACTGGTCTCTTAACTTAAAGCCACCCGAGTCGGGATGGCTACGTGAGGGGCTCATCTTGATCAACATCCTGCAGGTGCTGCGCCTGCCGACACGGACCAGCACACAGCCAGCACAGCGGTGGCAGCGCATCGCGTTTTTCATGTGGGTGACGCTGTCGGCGCTGACACGGTCACTGTCGGTATCGGCGGAGAGCCTGAATCTGATCGCCAATGCTTCGGTGGAGCAGGCGGATGCCGCAAACAAGGACCAACCCCATGGGTGGAGCAAGTTCAGGGTTGGGCGTATCCAGGCTGCGTTCGCTTACCGTCGACAGGGCGCGTATGCGGGCAAGTACAGCCTGAAAATCCAGTGCAGACGTTACAAGAGCGGCGCGGCCGCTTGGGCCTTTGCGCCCGTCGCGGTCCAGCCGTTGACCGGATACACATTCAGGGATGCCTACCGGGCGTCGGGCCAGACAGATGTGGTTCTGCGTTTCACCGATGCGCGTGGCCAAGTGATTGAGCAGCGGGTACTGTCAGTTGACAAGACCCGACTCTGGCGGACGCTCGAGTTCAGTTTCACCACCCCGGCCGATGTTCGTACACTCACCGTCAGTCATGTTCTGCGGAGCAAGGGTCAACTTCAGACCGACGATTATCAGTTGATCCGGAACGAAATCACCAGCCCAGCCATTCAGGCGCCCAGTAGC
>CAYFNI010000113.1:0-2141 GCA_964344495.1 uncultured Methylococcus sp. | reverse complement strand
TGATTCCTAATCCGTCGCTGGAAAAGCTCCTTGATCAGCAACCAGTGGTTCCGGCCTCGGGCTGGAAAGGCCACTCATCAAAAGACAATGATGCCGCGTTCAGTGTCCTCAATACCGGACACAGCGGTGGACACAGTCTCGGAATCCAGATCACGCGCTTCGTCAGCGGCGATGCGTACTGGACGTATCCCTCACAACCGGTAGAGGGAGGGCGGCTCTATGTCTTTTCTGATGTCTATCAGGCATCAGTGGATACCCACGTTTACGCCCACGTCACCCTCAGGAACGGTGATCAGCAGTGGCTGTTTGTCGGCACGGCCTACCATGACAGGCAGTGGGCGCGATTCGAGCAGGTGTTGGCGATGCCTGCCGATGCGGTTGCGGTCGACATCTATCACAGTCTGGCCGGCGTCGGCACGTTGGTGACGGATGATTACCGCCTGGCCGAATACACCGCTGAAGGTTTCAATCGCGCCCTGGTCACCCTGACCTTTGATGATGCACTGCGGTCCGTGCATCAATACGGTTTGCCGCTCATGCAGAAGTATCGATTGTCCACCACCCAGTACTTTCTGACCGGCTTCAGCAACGATCCCCTGTACATGAGCATCGACATGATGCGGCAGGTTCAATCTGCCGGGCACGAGGTCGGATCCCACACCGTGACCCATCGTAACTTGACCGACCTGACCGCGGCTGAGGTCGAGCGCGAACTGATCCAGTCGCAGGCGGACCTGCAGAACTGGCTGGGCAGCGTGCCCCACGATTTTGCCTCGCCCCACGGTGCCTACAACAGTGACGTGTTGCCCGTCATCCGGCAGCATTATCGGTCGCACCGTTCGGTCGACACCGGCTTTAACAGCCGGGATCAGTTCGATCCTGGCAACATCCGGGTGCAGAACATGAGGGCCAGCACATCCTTGCAGGAGTTGGCGGCCTGGCTTGAGCGGGCCAAGACCGATCGCACCTGGCTGGTGCTGGTCTATCACGGCGTTGACCCGGCGCCTCCGATCGCTGACCCGTGGAATACGACGCCGGAGCAGCTGGATGCCCAATTTGCCCTGATTCAGTCCAGCGGCGTTGCGGTCAGGACACTGGGGCAGGCGCTGGAAGAATTACAACCGCAACTGTGATGCCTGACATCACGCCGATGCGTCGGGTTTGGGTGGGTTCCGTTCGGTGTGGGTGATGTTGTCGCCGATCAGTTCGTCGATATCCACCGGTTTGCTCAGCAGATGCTGAATGCCGGAGGCCATCGCCTTTTGTCGTTGATCCGGCAAGATGCCCGCAGTCACCGCAATGATCGGCAACTGTGTGAGCTGTAATTCCCGGCGGATCAGGGCGGTCGCTGTCAGGCCATCCATGACCGGCATCTGAACGTCCATCAGGATGACATCGCATATGCCGGGTTGTTGGCGCAACGCGTCAACGACCTGCTGTCCATTCGATACCAGCATCGATTCGGCGCCTTCCAGCCGCAGCGCCCGTTTCAGCCCTTCCTGATTGGCGACATCGTCGTCTGCGATCAGAATGCGGAGGCCATCGAGGCGCCGGGGTGGCGGCGTATCGGAAAGCAGGTCGGTAGCCGGCGCAACCGCAGCCGTAGCCGTCTTTTCCCGCTGGAAAGGCACCTCGAACCAGAAGGTGCTTCCAAGCCCCGGTGTGCTCACCACCCCAATCTGGCCCCCCATCATTTCGACCAGTCGCTTGCAGATCGAGAGGCCCAGACCGGTGCCCCCAAAACGCCGGGTCGTACTGCTGTCAGCCTGGGTAAAAGGCGAAAACAGCATCGGCTGAATGTCCTGCGGAATGCCTATGCCGGTATCGTTCACTTCGAAGCGGATGCTGACTCGCCGCTCGGTGCCGGCTACGAGGCTAGCTTGGAGTTGAATACGCCCGGTCTGGGTGAATTTGATGGCGTTACCGACCAGATTGGTCAGCACCTGCTCCAGACGGTGGACGTCACCGGATACACAGATGTCGAGTTCGGGGTGGGGTGGACAAACCAGCGACAAGCCCTTTTCCAGGGCGGCCTTGGTTTGCATCGCCTGCACGGACTGCATCAATTCGGCGGGTGAAAAGGAGATGCTATCCAGCGTGATTTTCCCCGCTTCGATCTTGGAAAAATCCAGTATTTCATC
>CAYFNI010000112.1:0-5823 GCA_964344495.1 uncultured Methylococcus sp. | reverse complement strand
TGTCCATATCCGATGACAGCACGGCAGCCATGAAGGCGGAGGGGAAATGCGCCTTGAGCCAGGCCGTCTGGTACGACACCAAGGCGTAAGCGGCTGAATGCGACTTGTTGAAGCCGTACCCGGCAAATTTCTCCATCAGGTCGAAAATGTAGCCCGAGACCCGCTCATCAATGCCCTGCCCGGTCGCGCCGCTGACGAAAATTTCCCGCTGCTTGGCCATTTCCTCCGGCTTTTTCTTGCCCATGGCGCGACGCAGCAGGTCGGCGCCACCCAGCGTGTACCCGGCCATGTCCTGAGCGATCTTCATGACCTGCTCCTGATAGACGATGACCCCGTTGGTCGGGCGCAGAATGGGCTCCAGGACCGGGTGCGGATATTCCGCCTTCTGCCGGCCATGTTTCACATTGATATAGTCGTCGACCATGCCGGACTGCAGCGGGCCGGGGCGAAACAGCGCGACCAGCGCGATGATATCTTCGAAGCTGTCGGGTCTCAGCCGCTTGATGAGATCCTTCATGCCACGCGATTCGAGCTGGAACACCGCCGTCGTCTGGCAACTTTTCAGCAAGTCATAGGTGGCCGGATCATCCAGTGGAATGCGGGTGATATCGACCACCGGTTCACCGCGGCGGGCACGCTGCTGATTCACGGTGGTGAGAGCCCAGTCGATGATGGTCAGCGTCCGCAGGCCCAGAAAGTCGAACTTGACCAGCCCGATGGCTTCCACATCATCCTTGTCGAACTGGGTGACAAGGTTGTCGCCGCCGGCTTCGCAATACAGGGGGCAGAAGTCAGTCAGCGGCGACGGTGAAATCACGACCCCGCCGGCATGCTTGCCGGCATTACGGGTCAGACCCTCCAGGGATTGCGCCAGCTCGATCAGGGCCCGGACGTCCTCATCGGCTTCATACAGCTTCTTCAGGTCCTCGCTGTCGGTCAGCGCCTTGTCGAGGGTCATGCCGAGTTCAAACGGAATCAGCTTGGCAATCCGGTCAACGAACCCATAGGGGTGCCCGAGCACCCGGCCGACATCGCGCACCACTGCCTTGGCCGCCATGCTGCCATAGGTGATGATCTGCGAGACATGATCGCGGCCGTAGGTGCGGGCGACATAGTCGATCACCTCGTCGCGTCGATCCATGCAGAAGTCGATGTCAAAGTCGGGCATCGAGACGCGTTCGGGGTTCAGAAACCGTTCGAACAGCAGTTCAAATTCGATCGGATCAAGATCGGTGATATCGAGCGCGTAGGCCACCAGTGAGCCGGCACCTGAGCCGCGCCCCGGACCGACCGGAATCGCCTGCTGCTTGGCCCAGCGGATGAAGTCGGCAACGATCAGGAAGTAGCCGGGGAAGTCCATCTGGTTGATGACGCCGATTTCCAGTGCCAGCCGTTCCTCATACAAACGGGTGCGTTCCTCCAGTGTCCCGCTGCCGACCGGTTCGCGGGTCGCCAGACGTCGCTGCAGGCCCTGACGGGATTGTTCGGCAAAATATTCGGCCGTCGTCATGCCGGCGGGTACCGGAAAATTGGGCAGATAATTCTTGCCCAGTGTGAGATTGAGGTTGCAGCGACGGGCGATCTCGACCGTGTTTTGCAGTGCCTCGGGCAGGTCGGCAAACAACCGGACCATCTCGTCTTCGGACTTGAGATGCTGGGCTTCCGTATAGTCGCGCGGCCGTCGCGGATCATCGAGAATGCGACCCTGATGGATGCACACGCGCGCCTCATGCGCATCGAATTCGTCCGCCTTCAGGAACCGGACATCATTCGTCGCCACCACCGGCAACCGCCGTTCAGAAGCCAATGCCACAGCGGCCACGTTGTAGGCCTCCTCCTGCGGCCGACCGCTCCGCTGAAGCTCCAGATAGAACCGATCCGGAAAGATATGGCTCCAGTAATCAGCCCATCGACGGGCTTCATCCGTCTGCTCCGCAAGCAAGGCACGGCCGACCTGTCCATGGCGACCGCCTGAAAGTGCTATCAGGCCCGCATTTGTGTCCACCAACCAGTCGGCCATGAGCTGCGGGACCCCCTGATGCTGGTTTTCCCGATAGGCACGGGACAGCAGTTCACTCAGGCTCCGGTAGCCAGTGCCATTCTGGACCAGCAAGGTCAACAGGTACGGGCTGGCGGCATCAGCTTCGTTGTAGATCAGGACATCGGCGCCCAGGATCGGCTTGATTCCGGCCGACAGGGCGGCCTTGAAGAATTTGACGGCGGCAAACAGGTTGAGATGATCGGTGACCGCCACCGCCAGCATGCCCGACTGCGCGCACTGTTTGACCAAGGCTTTGACATCCACCAACCCGTCAATGAGGGAATATTCGGTATGCAGCCGAAGGTGGACAAAGCGCTGACCAGACATCGTGGAGACCGGGGAGCCGTTCAGGGCAGAAGGGTTTCGCTCAGGCAGGCTTCCAGAGCCGTGCGCCATGGCGGGAGTTGCACGCCAAAACGGTCGGCCAGTTTGCCATTCGAAAGCACCGAGTAGGCGGGCCGCCGGGCCGGCGTCGGATAGGCATCGGTCGTAATGGCATTCAGCTGCGCGGCCGTCGGCGGTAACAGGTTGAGCTCTATTCCGATCTCGCGAATGGCGGTGGCGAAGCCGTGCCAGGAGGTTTGACCCGCACTGGTCATGTGATAAGTGCCGGACCGTTCTCGGAGGTCGAAGGCGCCGTTGTGCCGGCACTGCGCCAGGGCCAAAGCAGTTGCCTCGGCGATCATGCGACTCCAGGTCGGCGCCCCCCACTGATCGCCAACGATGCCCAGTTGATCGCGTTCCCGCATCAGCCGAAGCATGGTGAGCAGGAAATTCTGACCCCGTCGGCCATACACCCAAGCCGTGCGGAAGATGAGATGGGCGGCACCGGCAGCGCGAATGGCCTCCTCGCCCGCCGCCTTACTCTGGCCATACTGCCCCAAAGGGCCGGTCGTATCCTCTTCCATGTAAGGTTGCTGGCCGTCCCCCGGAAATACGTAATCGGTGGAGTAATGCACCAGACCGATCCCCCTGTTTCGCGCGCATTCCGCCAAGACGCCGACAGCCTCTGCGTTAACCCGGAATGCACGCTCAGGTTCCTGCTCGGCCATGTCAACGGCCGTATAGGCCGCCGCATTGACGATGAGTGACGGCTGAATGCGGTCGATCAAGGGGCGAAGGGTCTCGGGGCGCGCCAAATCCAGACCCTCTGCACTGTTGCGCCCCACCACGGCAACGGATCCGAGGCAGGCGAGCGTTCTGCGCAGTTCCCAGGCAACCTGTCCGTCACGACCCAACAGGAGGATCGGCGCCTTCACCATAACGTCAGTGCGTCGCGGGTAAAGCCGCTGAGCGGCTGGCCCTGGCGATCCTTTTCAGACAGTTCCGGCGCACTGATCGGCCATTCAATTCCGATCTCCGGATCATTCCAGAGCAGGCTATGTTCGGCCTGGGGGCTATAGAAATCGGTGCATTTATAGGCGAACAGGGCTGTTTCGCTAGTCACGCAGAAACCATGCGCGAAGCCTTCGGGCACAAACAGCTGCTGATGATTATCGGCCGACAGGGTTACGCCATACCATTGGCCAAAAGTGGGTGAATCCGCGCGCACGTCGACGGCCACATCAAAGACCTCGCCCTGCAGCACATACACCAGCTTGCCCTGCGGTCCGGGGTTCTGGAAATGGAGGCCTCTCAGGATGCCGCGGCGGGAAAACGACAGATTATCCTGAACGAAATGCCGGTCCAGTCCGGCCTCGGTATAGCGTCGAAGATTCCAGGTTTCCTGAAAAAAGCCCCGTTCATCCCCGAACCGATCGGGTGTGATCAACAGTAATCCCGCCAGGGGCGTCGTTTCGATTTTCATGCCGGATGTCCCGTTCTCAACAGACCCAACAAGTACTCGCCGTAGTTACTCTTTCGCAGCGGTTCAGCCTGTGCCGCCAGTTGTTCGGACGTTATCCAGCCCTGGCTCCAGGCAATTTCCTCGGGACAGCAGATCTTCAGGCCCTGCCGCATTTCGATGGTCTGAATGAAGTTGGCTGCCTGCAGGAGCGAGTCGTGGGTCCCGGTATCCAGCCACGCCGTCCCGCGTCCGAGTTTTTCGACTTCAAGCTGGCCCTGTGCCAGATACAGCTTGTTGATGTCGGTGATTTCAAGCTCGCCCCGCACACCCGGCTTCAAGTCCGCCGCCATGTCGACCACCTGGTTATCGTAAAAATACAGGCCCGTGACAGCATAATTTGATTTAGGCACCGTCGGTTTTTCAACCAGACCGACAACCTTGCCCTCGGCATCGAACTCGGCGACGCCATACCGTTCCGGATCGTTCACCCAGTAGCCAAACACGGTCGCCCCATCGACGCGTGAGGTGGCCCGTTGCAGGCTTTCGGACAAGCCGTGTCCGTAAAAAATGTTGTCCCCTAGAATCAGACAGGAGGGGCCGTGCCCCACGAACTCCCGCCCGATGATGAAGGCCTGCGCCAAGCCCTCCGGCTTCGGCTGTTCGCGGTACTGCAAGGACATCCCCCACTGAGCTCCATCTCCCAACAAATGCCGGAACATGGGTGCATCCTGCGGCGTGGTGATGATGAGGACTTCTCGGATACCCGCGAGCATCAGAACGCACAGCGGGTAATAGATCATCGGTTTGTCATAGACCGGCAGGAGCTGCTTGCTGGTGACGTGTGTGAGCGGATGCAGGCGGGTACCGGAACCGCCCGCAAGAATGATGCCTCTGTAATTCATGAAGTGAACATGTATCGAATGAAAATCCCGGTATGTATCAGCCTGCACCCAGGCGTTCGCCCCGGTAGCTACCGTCCATGACTCGCTGACACCACGTCTGGTTTTCAAGGTACCACAGCACGGTTTTCCGTACACCGGTTTCGAATGTTTCTTCGGGTTCCCAGCCTAGCTGCGTTTTGATCTTGGTGGCATCAATGGCATAGCGCTGATCGTGACCCGGCCGGTCGTTCACGAATGTGATGAGTTCCCGATAACTTTGCTGCCCGGCGCGCGGCTTTAACTCATCGAGCAGAGCGCAGAGGGTATGCACGACATCAAGATTGGTTTTTTCATTATGGCCACCGATATTGTAGACCTCACCCGGTTGGCCGGCCTCTAAAACGCGCTCAATGGCGCGGCAGTGATCGAGCACGAAGAGCCAGTCACGGATGTTGGAGCCATTCCCGTAGACCGGTAGCGGTTTGCCTTGCAGGGCGTTCAGGATCATCAGCGGAATCAGTTTTTCCGGAAACTGAAAGGGACCGTAGTTGTTGGAGCAATTGGTAGTCAGAACCGGCAGGCCATAGGTATGAAAGTAAGCGCGTACAAGATGATCGGACGCCGCCTTGGAAGCCGAATAGGGCGAATTGGGCTGATAGGCCGTTGCTTCCGTGAATGCGCCAGTCGCACCGAGGCTGCCATAGACCTCATCGGTGGACACATGCAGAAACCGGAAGGCGTTTCGCGCAGTCGCATCAAGCACCCGCCAATAACGGCGTGCCGATTCAAGCAGCTGGAAGGTGCCCACCACATTGGTCTGCACAAACGCTTCCGGCGAATCGATGGACCGGTCTACATGGCTTTCGGCCGCGAAGTTGATAATCGCTGCCGGACGATGGCGATCCAGGAGGTAATCGACCAGTCCACTGTCCCCGATCGAGCCCAGCACAAAGTTGTGGTTGGGGTGATCCTCGATGGCGTCCAGCGTATCAAGGTTGCCGGCATAGGTCAGTGCATCCAGATTGATCACTTCGGTGTCACCGCGCAACACCTGCCGGACGACAAAATTGCCACCGATAAAACCGGCTCCACCGGTCACAAGAATCGTTTTTGTG
>CAYFNI010000111.1:0-5847 GCA_964344495.1 uncultured Methylococcus sp. | reverse complement strand
CTGCATCTGGCCGAGCGAGAAACCGACAAGACCCGCAAGGAGGCGCTGGCCAACGAGGGCGTGAATCTGGCTCAGCGCGCCCTGACAAAAGGCGGCGACCGCGATGGCGCCGTCTATTACTATCTGGCGGCGAATCTCGGTCTGGCGATTCACGATCATCCCTTGCAGGCAGCCGATCACCTGACGCTGCTGGAGCAGTCGCTCAACAAGGCGGTTCAATTGAATCCGGCCGTGGATGACGGTGGCCCACTTCGGTTACTGGGCATGCTGTATCTAAAAGCACCGCCGTGGCCGACCGGCATGGGCGATGGCGACAAGGCGCTTGATTTGTTGCGGCAGGCGGTCGACCGGTTTCCACAACATCCGCTGAACCATCTCTTCTACGCGCAGGCCCTGTGGGAGGTCGATGAGCAGTCCGGCCCGGCCAAGTCGGTTATGGAGACGGGTCGAGCACGGCTCGAACAGGGCGCCTGGGGGTACAATAAAGCCATCTGGGCCCGTGAGTTCGAAGCGGTCGCCAAGGAAATTCCTGGCGCCGGCAATTGAAGCGTCCCACTGCCCGTACTGGATTCAACCGCATGACTGATTCACATCCGCAGGTGAGCAACGAAACAGCCCGGCAGTCGGCTGACCGCGCCGTTGACTATCTGCTGAGCCTGCAGAAACCCGGTGGCGACTGGGAAGGCGAGATGGTCTGGTGCACGATGATTCTGGCGCAGGCCATCATCGTCCGCACCCTGGTCGGTCGGCCCTACACGCCGCAGGAGCAGCAGCAGATCCTGCAGCATTTCACCGTCAGCCAGGCAGCCGACGGCTCTTGGGGCATGCACCCGGAGTCGCCCGGCTATGTCTTTTTCACCACGCTGGGCTACGTTGCATTGCGCTTGATGGGCCTCCCGCCGGATGACCCGATGCTGACCCGAGCCCGTGCCTGGCTCCGCGCGCAACCCGGTGGCGTCAAGGGTATCCCGACCTGGGGAAAATTCTGGCTGGCCTTGCTGGGCTTGTATGAATACGTGGGCCTCAACGCCATCCCGCCGGAACTGTTCCTGTTACCTGAATGGCTCCCCTTTCATCCGCGTCGCTTTTATTGCCATACGCGGTTGATTTACCTTGGTATTGCCTACATCGCCGGGCGTCGCTATCAAGCAGCCTTGCCGGACGAACTCAAGCAGGCCTTGCGGCGCGAGTTGTACGACGAACCCTACGAGCAGATCGATTTTGCCCGCTTGCGTCACACCCTCGCGCCGGGTGATGTCTATGTCCCGATCACGCCCTTGCTGCGCCGCATATACGATGGACTTGCACTATTCGAGCGCTGGCATGGGAAGGAACTGCGGCAGAAGGCGTTGGCCGTCTGCTTCGAGCGGATCCTGCACGAGCAGCGGACCACGCGCTATCAGGGTATCTCCCCCGTCAATGGGCTGTTGAACACGCTGGCCATTTTCATCGAGGATCCGCACCATCCTGACCTGGAACCCAGTCTGGCCGGGGTCGAGGCCTGGCGCTGGGAGGATGACGCCGAGGGTTTGCGCTACGTCGGCGCCCGCTCCAACACCTGGGATACGGGCTTTGTGTTGCAGGCTCTGGCCGAAACCTCCGGCCATCAGGCGGGCGTCCCCGAGGCAGTCCGGCGGGCCACACGGTTTCTCGAGGGCGCACAAATCACGGAAGAGTTGCCTGAATTTGCCGAACATTGGCGCGATCCCGCCGTGGGAGGATGGTGTTTCTCCGATGGTCAGCATCGCTGGCCGGTCAGCGACTGCACGGCCGAGGCTATCAGTGGCCTGCTGTCGATGCAGGATAATCCCACGCTGGCCGACGACGCCCGATTCAGTCCGACCCGCTTGCGTCAGGGTATCGAATTCATACTCTCGCGCCAGAACGCGGATGGTGGATTCGGCACCTACGAACGTCGACGTGCGGGCAAACTACTGGAATTGATCAACCCCTCCGAGATGTTCGGGCAGTGCATGACCGAACTGTCCTACATCGAATGTACCGCCTCATCGCTGGCGGCGCTTTGTCATTATCGACGGCACCATCGCGATGATGTCTCTACCGGCGCAATTGATGGTGCCATTGACCGCGCACTGGCCTTGCTGCGCAAGACGCAACTCGAGGATGGTTCATGGGCTGGATTCTGGGGCATCAATTACACCTACGCCATTTTCCACGTCGCCAAAGGTCTGCGTATGGCTGGAGTGGCTAAAGATGACCCTGCCCTGGTCAAGACCGCCCAATGGTTGAAGCAACATCAGCGCAGCGATGGCGGCTGGGGTGAGCATTACACCAGTTGCCTGACTGGCCACTATGTCGAACACCCTGAGACACAGGCCGTGATGACCAGTTGGGCTGTGCTGGGCTTGCTGGAGATCCTGCCGCCGACCGACGAGGCTATCCAGCGCGGTATCCGTTGGCTGATCGAACACCAGCACGCCGATGGCAACTGGCCAAGACAGGCCGTGAATGGCGTTTTCTTCGGAGCGGCCATGCTCGACTATCGCCTATACCACACATATTTTCCGGTTTGGGCGCTCACAAGGTACAATTGTGCATTAAAGGAAACATAAGCGTTGCCTGAACGCCACAACTGTTGCATTATTAAGGCCAGTTCAAAAACCCGCTACGGCTTCGAGCGTAACAGGGGGGAGCAGCGACCCGATTGACCTTATCATGCGGATCCAGTGATACCAGATCTCCAATCCACGAGCTTTAAATGGGTAATTCCGAGTTGACGATGGAAGCACATGCGATGAATCAAGTGGACGTCGATGTCCTGATTGCCGGTGGAGGCGTTGCCGGGTCGGCAGCTGCCGCAGCCCTTTCGCCTCTGGGACTCAAGATTCTAATTGTCGAACCCAAATCCTCACATGGCCGCCGTCTGGCAGGTGAACTCATTCATCCACCGGGGATCGATGGCCTCAAGCAACTGGGCCTGCTGGATGAAGAAACGGACATCGGGGCTGATATACGCGGCTTCTCGATCTTCCCGTATGCCCCGGAGCAGGACCAGGACCGGCCGGAGGCCGTCATTCTCCCCTACAACGAGGTCGAAGGCCTGACGCACGGCGGCATGGCCATTGAGCACCAGAGCCTCACCGATCATCTGCTGGAAAAAGTTCAGCACTTCCCGGGTGTGGACATCTGGAGAGGGGGACGGGTCACCTCGATCGAGCAGAATGAAGGTGCGCAGGACTATGCCGCCATCGTCAGTGACGAAAGCGGACAGACCCGCGTCCAGGCCCGCTTGATCATCGGCGCCGACGGTCCCATGTCGCAAGTGCGCAAGCTGACCGGCATCCCGCATGAAACTCACCGCTACTCCGGCATGATGGGGGTTGAGGTAGAGGACACCCACCTGCCGAATCCCGGCTACGGCAACATCTTCCTGAATCCCATGGGCATCTCCTACGCCTACAGCGTGAGCAAGGGCCGAGCCCGGGTAATGTTCGAGATTCTGCGCGGCGACGACTCCAAGGAATCGATCCGCGAGCACCTGAAATTTTTCCCTAGCGACTTCCGCAACGATATCGAAGCGGCCATGGCTGAGGACAAGCCTCTGGCAGCGGCGAACTACCGCATCGTGCCGGAGAGTAACGTCAAGGCCAATATCGCCCTCCTGGGCGATGCGCGTGGCTGCTGCCACCCTCTGACCGCCTCCGGCATCACCACGGCCGTCAAGGATGCCCTCAGTTTGCGTGATGCGCTGGTGGCAACCCAGTTCGATGTACCGGCCGCACTCCGTCGCTATGCCATCGCCGCGGGCCGTGTCCAACTGACCCGCCGCACCCTGTCCGAGGAATTGCGCGAAGCCTTCCTGTCGCACACGGTCGAATCGCAATTGCTCAACCGCTGCATTTTCTCTTACTGGCGCACCAATCCGAAAGGTCGGGCCCACTCACTCGCGCTGCTGTCTACGCAGGACAGCAGCATTCTTTCGATGGGGGCACAGTTTGCGCTGGTGGTGTTCCAGGCTTTCCGTCTCCTGCCCGAGCAGGTCCGGCAGGGCACGGCCGGCGAATGGCTGCAGTCAATGCTGAAACTCGGACTCAAGAGCCTGAGCATCCCGCAGACCGCCATGCGTCACTGGTTGAAAGAACAGACTGCGCTCGCCAAATAATCAATCGAGCGCCTTGAGTACCCGCCGCTAACCGGCGGGTTTGCTCCTCTCCCCTACTCCTCCCTGATTCGGATCGCCTGGGTCGGACAATACGTCGCTGCGGCACGCGCCTGCTTCATCTGAGCCTCCGTCGGCTCCGCATTGAGGACTGTCAGGTGGCCTGCCTCGTCGACATGGAACAATTCCGGTGCTTCACCCATACAGGCCGCATGGCCCTTGCACAAATCCATATCCACTTCGATGCGATAGCCGGGCTTGGCCTGCTGCTCCCCATTGGCTGTCGATGTCACGAGGGCATCACCGGCCTTCATTACGGCCTGGCGACGCCGGTAGCGAACGCGGCACGGTGAACCGGGCTCCACCACCATCTTGGTATAGTCATCCTGATAGCTGTCGGGTGCCCCGACCAGTTCGAATTCATACCGGCGCAGCAAAATGCAGAAAATGGCCTTGATCTGGAACAGCGCAAACGCATTGCCGGAACATTTGTGTCGACCGCCGCCGAACGCCTGCCACGCATAGAGATTCTTGTCCTCCGCCCGTTCAGGTGAATAGCGGTCAGGATCGAAGCGTTCGGGATCGGGAAACAGCGAGGCAATCCGGTGCGTGATCGCGGGCGCTGCACAAACGAACTTGCCGGCCTTGATGGTGATGCCCTCGACACTGAAATCCTGCATCACCTTGCGCATCAGGATGATCAGGGGCGGATGCAGGCGCAGCACCTCCTTTAAAACGCTCTCAAGCCGCGGAATCTGCCGCAGCGACTCGAATGTCACGGCACCATCATCTCCAAACAAGGTGTCGATCTCCTCTACCACCTTCTGCATCCACTCCGGGTGTCGCAACAGCTCGATCAGCACCCATGCCGTCGTGCCCGAACTGGTATGGTGGCCGGCGAAGATCGTCGCAATCAGCATGCCGGTGATTTCATGCGCGCTCAGCTTGCTGCCATCCTCATAGCTTGCGTCGATCAGGGTCTGAAACACATTCGGACTGTCAGACCGGGCTTGTGCACGGCGCTCCATAATCTCGGTCACCAGACCCTGCAACCTTGCGCGGGCCTTGTCCCGCCGGCGGAAGACCGGCAGCGGCAGATTAGGGAACACATAGGCAATCGGTTTTATACCCTGCTCAAGATCGTGATAAATCTCGGCAAACTCCTTGTTCAGCTCATGTCGAAACTCCGGCCCGAGCAGACAATGGCTGGATGTGTAGATCGTCAGCTCCTTGGTAAACGCCAGCAGGTCGATTTCACCCGCATCGCCCCAACCGCCGATCAGATGCTCCACCTCCTCCACGATAAGGTCGGAATAGGTGCGCATCGGCTTGTCGCGCAAGGCTGGCATCAACATCTGCAGCTGCTGGTTCTTCTTGCGAATCGGGGCGTCAAACACGACACCATGCCCGAAGATCGGCGTCATGATCTTGTATGCGGCGCCCTGATCCAGCGTTTCATCCGCCGCCCGGTAGAATGCCTCACTGGCCTTCTCGCCCGTCAACAGCACCATATCCTGATGAAACATCTTGAACTCAGCCACATCGCCCAGGCGCGATCGCAGTCGCATCATGAACTCATGCGGATTCTTGCCGAAATCCAGAATATGCCCGACCAATGGCCAAGCACCCGGAAGACGGGGTGGAAAGAGAGAGGCGGTAGAACTTGAATCGCGATCCATGAGCAATCAGACTGGTAGTGATAAGGCCGACTCGGCAAAGATGGGATG
>CAYFNI010000110.1:3208-6364 GCA_964344495.1 uncultured Methylococcus sp. | reverse complement strand
GGGAAACAGCAGGGGGGTCGGTACAGCTTGTACACGGGAGAGTATCAGAATCACCCCAAGCCGGGTATGCACTTGCAGGGGCCCGACTAGCGGATTCACTGTTTCCCGGTCAGGGGCGTACAGAGCGCCATAAACCGCCGGCTCACCTGTTGTGATTGACGAAACGGCCCTGTATAAAGTTGAACCACACTGCGATGTCGACCCCATCGGGATCCCCGCCGGTTCGATGCGCGTTTATGAATGGATTCCAGCGAGCCATGTTCCCGACCCTGACGCTCCAACCTTGCCGCGCCTGCCCCCTGCGACCCGCCGCCTGTGCGCTGGACCCGGGCCATGCGCCTGATGTCACGCGGAGATGATGATGGCCGGCAAGCCCTATCGCCCGCTGTCCCCCCACCTGCAGATCTACCGCCTGCCGCTGACTGCCGTGCTGTCGATCAGCCACCGCATCACGGGCGTTTGCCTGAGTGTTGGGCTGATCGTCCTCGCCGCGGGCCTGGTCATCGTCGGTACCGGAGGGGAAACCTTCCCGCCACTGGCCGGCGCGCTCGCGTCCGCACCGGGACAGGTCATGCTGTGGCTCTGGATTTTCGCCCTCACCTTTCACGCCTGTCATGGTGTCCGGCATCTGCTGTGGGATGTAGAGATCGGTCTGGCCCGCCGCCAGCAAACGCTGTTCAATCTGCTCGAACTGGCCAGCGCGGTCGGGCTGACGGTTGCGCTGTGGCTGATCGGACATTCGGGGGGCGCTCATGTCTGACATGGCCAGACAAGCGGCCCTGAACCCCAGATCCACCCTGGCGACCCGCCACTGGCTGGCGGCGCGCCTAAGCGCCGTTCCACTATTGCCCCTGAGCCTGTGGCTGGCCATTCATCTGGCCGCGCTGCCGGGGCTTTCGTACGAGGTCATCGTCCACTGGCTGAGGGAACCCCTGCACGCAATCCCGCTGGCAGTCTATCTCCTGCTGGCCACCTACCATGCACGGCTGGGCCTGCAGGGGGTTCTGGACGACTACGTCCACCATTCCCTGATCAAGTGTCTGGGGCGCGGCGCGGTGAACCTGACCCTGCTCACCGTCCTGTTGGCCGGACTGGGCTCGCTTGTCCTGCTGAACCGGTCTGCCTGACATGACAGCCGCCTACTCACTGATCGAACATGAATACGATGTCGTGGTTGTCGGCGCCGGCGGGGCCGGCCTGCGCGCCGCGCTGGGGTTGGCGGAGCGGGGTCTGAAGACCGCCTGCCTGACCAAGGTCTTCCCGACCCGCAGCCATACCGGCGCTGCCCAAGGGGGCATCAGTGCCGCCCTCGGCAACATGGGCGAGGATGACTGGCGCTGGCACATGTACGACACCATCAAGGGGTCGGACTGGCTGGGCGATCAGGATGCCATCGAATACATGTGCCGGGAGGCCATTCCCGCCGTCATCGAGCTGGAGCATTACGGCGTTCCGTTCACCCGCACCGATTCCGGTCACATCTATCAGCGCGCGTTCGGCGGCATGACCACGCACTTCGGTGAAGGACAGGCCCAACGCACCTGCGCCGCGGCAGACCAGACCGGCCATGCCATCCTGCACACGCTGTACCAGCAATCGCTCAAGCGGCACGTCGAGTTCTTCGTCGAATATGTCACGCTCGACCTGCTGATGGATGCCGGCGCCTGCGTGGGTGTCTTGGCCTGGCGACTTGAGGACGGCAGCCTGCACCGGTTCCGCGCCCATCAGGTCATCCTGGCAACCGGCGGGTATGGGCGCAGTTACCTGTCCTGCACGTCAGCCCATACCTGTACCGGCGACGGCAATGCCATGGTGCTGCGGGCGGGCCTGCCCCTGCAGGACATGGAGTTCGTCCAGTTCCACCCGACCGGCATCTACGGGGCTGGCTGCCTGATTACCGAGGGCGTCCGCGGCGAGGGCGGCTACCTGACCAATTCCGAAGGCGAGCGCTTCATGCCCCGCTATGCGCCGCATGCGCGGGATCTGGCCTCGCGCGATGTGGTCAGCCGGGCGATCACGATCGAGATACGCGAAGGCCGGGGCTGCGGCCCGCACAAGGATTATGTGCACCTGAACCTGGCGCATGTCGATCCGGCCATTATCGAGGAACGGCTGCCGGGCATCACCGAGCTCGCCCGTGTCTTTGCCGGTATTGATGTCCGCAAGGACCCGATGCCGGTCCTGCCGACCGTCCACTACAACATGGGCGGCATTCCGACCAATCACCATGCCGAGGTCCTCACGTTGCGGGACGGTAATCCGGAATCGGTGGTGCCGGGGCTGATGGCGATCGGTGAAGCGGCCTGCGTCTCGGTGCATGGCGCCAACCGGCTGGGCTCGAATTCGCTGCTCGATCTGGTCGTATTCGGCCGCGCCGCCGCGATGCGCTGCGCCGATCTGAAGATCGCCGGGCGTCCGCACCGGCCGCTGTCAGCCGAGGTCTCGGCACCGGCGCTCGAGCGCTTCGACCGCCTGCGTCACGCTCACGGCAGTTCGCCCACAGCCGAGGTCCGCCTCGCCATGCAGCGCGCCATGCAGAGCCATGCCAGCGTATTCCGCACCGGCCCGGTGCTGGAGGAGGGACTGGACCAACTGCACCGCATTGCCGAGCGGCTGGACGACCTGCGACTGAGTGACCGCTCGCTGATCTGGAATACCGATCTGGTCGAAACGCTGGAACTTGAAAACCTGCTGCAACAGTCACTGGTCACCGTCGCCAGCGCGTTGAATCGCGAAGAAAGCCGCGGCGCCCATAGCCGCGAAGATTTTCCGGAGCGAGATGACCAGCACTGGCTGAAGCACACGCTCGCCTGGCTGGATCCGAACCGCCGGCACCGGATCGACTACCGGCCAGTCCATCTGCATACCCTGACCGCCGACGTGCAACCGGTTCCGCCGGCCAAACGCACCTACTGACACTACCGCCGGACGCCGCTGCCATGGTCCAATTTCGCCTGCCCGCCCCCTCCCGAGTGACTCAAGGCATCGACCACCCGGCACCGGACGGTGCCCGTCGCACGCGGCGAGTCGAGGTTTACCGCTACGACCCGGATCAGGCCGAGCGGCCACGGATCGACACCTTCGAGATCGATCTGGATCGCTGCGGCCCGATGGTGCTCGACGCCCTGCTGCTGATCAAGCAGCAGGTCGATAGCA
>CAYFNI010000110.1:0-3198 GCA_964344495.1 uncultured Methylococcus sp. | reverse complement strand
GCAGTCTGACGTTCCGCCGCTCCTGCCGCGAAGGCATCTGCGGCTCCTGCGCCATGAACATCAACGGCCGCAATACGCTGGCCTGTACCCAGTCCATGGACACCCTCGCCGGGCCGGTCAAAATCCATCCTCTGCCCCATCTCCCGGTCATCAAGGATCTGGTGGCGGATCTGTCGCAGGTCTACGCCCAGTATGCCGCCATCGAACCGTGGCTCAAGGCCGAAACACCGGACACAGCGGATGGCCGGGAACGGCTGCAATCGCATGAGGACCGCGAGCAGCTGGACGGGCTGGTCGAGTGCATCCTGTGTGCCTGCTGCTCGACGAGTTGCCCCAGCTATTGGTGGAATGGCGACCAGTACCTCGGTCCCGCTGTCCTGCTGCAAGCGCTGCGCTGGATCAAGGACAGCCGCGATGGCGCCACCGATGAACGACTCGATGAGCTGGAAGACCCGTTCAAGCTGTACCGCTGCCACACCATCATGAACTGCACCGATACCTGCCCCAAGTCGCTGAACCCGGCCAAGGCCATCGCCGAGATCAAGTCGATGATGGTCAAGCGCCACTGCGGGAAATGACCCCGAAACACTTGATCTGGCGCTGCCGTCGGGGCAATCGCGAACTGGATATGTTGTTGACCGGATATCTGGAGCAGCACTATTCGACGGCCAGCCCATCGGAGCAGGCTGCCTTTCAGCGACTGCTGGAACTGCCCGACGCGTTACTCTGGCGACATCTCTGCCAGGGCCTGATTCACGGAGATGCCGACCTTGACGCCCTCGTCCACCAGATCCGCCACACCGCTGCACCTGATCATCGAGCGCTCGGCCAGCCTTGACCGAATGCTGCTGATCTCGCACGGACTGGCCTTGCTTGCGGTCTGGGGCACACCCGTCGATGCCCCCGCCAGGCTGATCCTGACGACCGTGGTCTTGCTGAGCCTCTGGCGTGCCCGCAGCCACCCGCTGGCCGCTAGCGGATTGACCCTCACGCCCGAGGGTTTGTGGGAAATCATCCCGGCCCGGGGCGAGGATGCCCTGATCGCCCGACTGGAGACCAGCACCGTCGTCACCCCCTGGATCGTCCTGCTGCATCTTTCCACGGAAAGTACCCGGTTCGCCCTGCCGCTCTGCCGGGACGCCCTTGACCCGGAGTCCTTCCGGCGTCTGCGGGTCTACCTGCGCCAGACACCACTCACACGCTGACGCCACTCACCCATACCGCCACCCGCTCCGTTCCCTCATGCGCAAACCCGATAACATCCGCTACTGGCTCACCGATCGCCCCCCGGTTCAGATCGCCCTGCCTCTGGCGCTCCAGCAAATGTCGTTTCTGGCCGTGTATCTGGTGGTGTCACCGCTGCTGTCACACAAGCTCAATCTGTCGCATGAGCAGTCGCTGCAACTCATGGCCGGCACGCTGCTGGCATCGGGCATCGGCGTGCTGTTGCAGGCTCTCGGGCGCTGGGGAATCGGCTCCGGCTATTTCTGCCCCTTGCAGGCGACCTCCTCCACCTTCAGCGCCCTGATGATCGCGAAAATGATCGGCGGCATTCAGGCCGTCTTTGGCGCCGTGGCTGTCGTGGGCCTGAGTCAGATCCTGTTCGGCTTTCTGTTTTCGCGCCTGCGGGGCATCTTCAACATTCAGGTGGCCGGCGTGGCGGTCATGCTCATCGGCCTGGGTCTGGGCCATAACGGCTTGCGACTGATCATGGAGCCCCATCCCGGACACCCGGCCGATCGCGAGGACCTGCTGATTTGTGCCCTGACGCTGGGCACGATGATCCTCTGCAATGTCTGGTCATCAGGGTATTTGCGGCTGTTCTCGGCCTTTCTCGGTCTGACCGCGGGCATACTCGCCAGCCTGTGGCTGGAACGGATCCCGGACAGCGCCTGGGATCTGCTGCAGGATACGCCCCTCTTTTTCCTGCCCAACCCGATGCACATCGGCTGGACAATGATCGACATCGACAGCCTGGCACCGGTGGTTCTGACCGGTCTGTTCCTGGCGCTGCACGGCTTTGGCGGCCTGACGGCTGCCCAACGCTTCAACGATGCCGACTGGAAACGGCCGGACATGCCGGTGGTCCGGCAAGGCATCGTGGCGGAGGGGCTGACCAATGTCATTACTTCGTTTCTGAACGGGGTGCCCATCACCTCAAGCGGGGGGGCGGTGAGTCTGGCTGCCGCCACCGGTTGCACCAGCCGCCATCTGGCGTACTGGCTGGGGGGCATCATGCTGTTGCTGGCGTTCATGCCCAAAGTGATCCTGTTCTGGGAAATCCTGCCGGAAACCGTCATGGGTTCGGCCATGATTTTTCTGGCCTGCTTCACGACCATGGCGGGCCTGCAAATCATCGCCTCACGCCTGCTGGACAACCGCAAGATTTTGACCATCGGCATCGGCCTGTTGCTGGGCATCAGCTTCGAGCCGTTGCGAGACATCTTTCTGACCAACGCCCCGGAGGCCCTGAAGCCGCTGATGTTTTCCGGTGTGGGATTTGGGGTCATCGCCGCCGACATGCTGTCTGCGATCTTTCGCATCGGCGACCACACACGCCGGCGGCGCAGCTTTAACGCAGCCCACAGCTCCATCAACGACATTGCCGAATTCCTGGAACGGCAGGGCAAAAGCTGGGGCGCCCGCAACGATGTCGTGCGCCGTTCCGAATACGCCACCTGGCAAGCCTTCGAAATCCTCACCGAGCATGCCCTGCTCGCGCCGCAGGACAGCGGTACCGGCACCATCGAGCTGGAAACGATCTTCAACGAATTCAGCTTCACCGTCGTCATGCATTACCGTGGCCAGGCCGCCTCGCTCGCCATGCATCCGCCAAGCCATGAGGAACTGCTGGAAAACGAGGAAGCGATTCTGCAAATGTCCGGCTATCTGCTGCGCCGGCTCGCCGATCGGGTTGAATGTCGCGCAGCGGACGAGTGGTGCGAGTTGCGGTTGACGTTCAATGATTGACCCGGACTTGGGGTCGAGAACAGCCGCAGAACCCCCAAGCTCACGGCAGCCGCCATAAAGTGAAGGCCATACCTGCCCCGCCGCCCGTCCTGTCAAAAAAAGCGCCCCCCTTGCGGGGAGCGCAAAGCTTCACGGAGCACTGGAACAATCACGTTCAAACGTGAAGGTGTGTACACCCAAGAACCCGTCAGCGCCCGCACCATTCAGCTCACGCATCCGGCGTTCAAG
>CAYFNI010000109.1:0-6694 GCA_964344495.1 uncultured Methylococcus sp. | reverse complement strand
TCGCGGTGTGTAGCCGCCGCCCGCGATCCAGGCATCAATCAGCCCGGCGCCCTCGGCAATGCCCCCCCGGCGGCGGCTACACACCGCGACCCCGGTCTCAATCAGCCGGGTGCCGCTGGCAACCTGCGCCGTCCCCGCTGACGCAGCGCGCAAAAAAGCCAGGAGCCCATTCGGGCGTCCTGGCTGTCGGGCGTGGAGACGACGCCTACTTCTTACACTCGATGCCGCTCCAGTCGATGTCAAAGTTGACCGGCTCACCCTGAGCGTTGAAGGTCACCTTGAACTCACCTTTCAGCACCTCGTCATCAGCGGCCCCGCCCGACCCGGTGCGGTTGAGCTGAGCGGAGATGGCGGCCCTGACCACGGCATGCTCGTTCTTTTCAGGTCCGAACACGCCGCTGCCGAGGTTGCCCTTGAACGCCAACCGGGCATTGCCGACGTACTTGGCATCACTGGCCACACCCTGCCCGTCCATGTGGGCATTCCAGCCGACATTGAAGTGCACGCCGCCGGCACCGTCCAGGGTTGCATTGATGCGGGCGTGGGCATCCACGTTCAGATCGACCATCTCATGCGAGCAGTTGTCATAGATTTTGGCCGGAAAGCTGTAGTCGGTGTTCAACACACTGCCGGCCTGGCTGACGCCGGCGAGGCTCCACAGGCCGACAGCGGCCAGCCAAAGACTGATATTTCTCATGTTCCTGTCCTCCATTGGGGTTGTTGATAGGCAGGAACAGCATGCAACCGGGAACGTTCGGGTGCGATACGAGCCGACTCGTAGGCACCCGGCCGCCTGGCTTGCGGGTTTTGACGCCGCGTCGGGCAACCGGCATACGGGGGTGGGGCACCGGCCCGACCGCTGTCGCGCAGCTGAGGGTGCGGCGACGCCGGTCGGGTAGGTGAATGTGCCTATGGCGCGGGACCGCCGCCGGGCCGGCACAGACGGGTCGAATTAGGGGCGTGGCTCCAACGATCGGCAGCGGATGTGAATCAGAACCGAGAAGCCGCCCCACCGGGCGGAACGGCCAAACTGAATCTGGCCGTCGTACATGGCGACGATGCTTTTGACCAGTGACATGCCCAACCCGTGACCGGTGTTGCGCTCGTTGAGCAGCATGCCGGGTTCGGAGAGAATCCTGAGATTCGTCTCCGAGCAACCGGGCCCGTCATCCTCGACCGCGATCGACAACACACCGTCCGCATAGCCGATGGACAGGGCAACATTTGATTCAGCCCATTTGCAGGCATTGTCGAGCAGATTGCCGAGCAGCTCGACGGCATCCTGACGGTCAACCAGATAGGACCGGTCATGGATGTCCTTGTGGAAGACGACGCCCTTGTCGCGGTAAATGGCGGTGAGCGCCATGATCATGCCGTCAATTTCCTGCGCCGGGTTGAACACGGTATCCGGCGTTGCCACGCCCGACAGCTGGGCATTCTTCAGCCGGTAGTCGATGTTGTCCTTGATGGACTTGGCGTGCAGCAGGATTTCCTGGCGGATACCGGGCAAGGCCAGCAGTTCGTCGCTGTTGGCCAGCCCAATGATGGCCGACAGAGGCGTCTTGAGCAGGTGCGACAGGTTGCTGATCGCCGACCTTGACCGATCCACGCGCTGAATCGACAAGTCGACCAGACGCTGGATGTCGGCGAGGTTGACCTGATCCGGATGCTGAATAGTGCGTGAACCCAGCACCGATTCCTCAAGATCGCCCTGCAGGGTCTTGAGCGGCCCGGTGACCCGGCTCAACGTCCGATACAGCACCCATGCCAGCAACAGCGCCAGCGTCACCAGCACGGCCAGACTGATGCCGATCTCCGTCTGCATCCGCTGCTGCACCTCCCCGATCGGGCGCCCCACCGACACGGTGAGCGGCATCCCGCGCAGGACATAGCCCTTCGAGAGCACGAACACCGCGGGGTTATCGCTCAGCGGGTAAGCCTGCGTCGCACCCTCCTCCAGCGGCGGCGTCGGCAGGGTGCCCTTGCCCAGCGACGGAGACTTGAATTTCTGCTGCCCCAGCTGCGCCTGACCGATGACCAGCGCGAAATAATCGGACCCGCCGGCGCCGTAGTGGCCGGCCTGCAAATCGGGCTTCACCGTGGCGGTGTACCGGTCATCCAGGCTGATGCCACGGACAATCCGGTCGCACTCCAGCGTCAGAAAGGTGCGCAGTTCGGCCTCGTGGAGCGCGCGTGTCCTGTAACTGTCCAGCCCCAGCTGGATCAGCGATGCGATGACGAACAGCGCCGTGACCCGGGCGATCAACTGCAGTTTCAGCCGGCGCAGGGTGTCATTCGGCAAGGAGATACCCCTGACCGCGGCGGGTCTGGATGCGGTTATCGCCAATTTTCTTGCGTAGCCGGTTGATATAGACCTCCAGCGTGTTGGTTTCGGGATCGGCATCCATCCCGTAGAGATGCTCCATCAATTGGGTCTTGGACACCAGTTTGCCGGGATTGAGCAGGAAATAGCGCAGAATGCGGT
Organism: uncultured Methylococcus sp.; assembly: GCA_964344495.1. Taxonomy (GTDB): domain Bacteria; phylum Pseudomonadota; class Gammaproteobacteria; order Methylococcales; family Methylococcaceae; genus UBA6136. Next base: position 4,209 of record CAYFNI010000109.1, on the reverse strand, counting down.
ATTCGGTCGAGGTGAGCCGGATCGGCTCCTGCTCACCCACACGGATGGTTTGCTGCTCCTCGTCCAGACTCAGAGTGCCGACACTCAGGGCTTTCGGCGCCTTGCCGTAACTGCGCTTGATGACCGCACTGATGCGCGCCAGCAGTTCCTCGGGATGGAACGGTTTGCCGATGTAGTCATCGGCCCCGGCCTTGAAGCCGTCGATACGCTCGTGCCAGGCATCACGGGCCGTCAGAATGATCACCGGAAAGTCGAGGTTCTGGCTGCGCCAGCGTTTCAGTACCTCCAGCCCCTCCATACCCGGCAGGCCGAGATCAAGAATGGCGAGATCATAAATCTCGGTCGCACCGATGAACTCGCCCTGTATGCCGTCCTCCGCCAGATCGACCACGAAACCGGACGACTCCAGCGTGTGCTTGAGCGTTTTTCTGAGATAGGGGTCGTCCTCGACAATCAGTATTCGCATCGCATACGTCCGGGCCGAAAGCCAGTCTCCCTTGCATCAAATAAAAAACCATGCCTTCGGCAGCGAAGTATTGAAACAGCCCTGGCAAAGCCACCTGACTGCAGAATATTTGCCCCTGAACGACAGCCAAGCCGCGACGTCGCAAACTCCCCGCTCGACACCACCCATTACCCGGTATCAACACCGGTTCAAGTCGGGATAGTGTAACGCATCCCCGAGAATGCCGACCGCCCATACGGGCCTTGAACCAACCTGGGAGCCGGGGTAATCGGTCAACACGCATCTGGTTATAGACATATTTCAGCGACGTTAAGGCATAACAATAACCCGCCGCTATTAATCAGAGCCGACACGTTTTTATAACCCCCTTCATATCAACATACCCCCTGAATAAATGACCCGGTATTTTCTGCTTGGTAACCATCCCAATATCGAGCGCAGCGGCAAAAAAATAGACTCTCCGTCGCCTTTCCTGCTCGGGTGACCGCTTCGGCAGCGATGCCGGCAGCCGTCCATCACGTCGACCACAACCACGACCGAGCGCCCTGCCGCTTCGCGCGGCAGGGCTGCGCCGGTTGATTGAACCGAATCGCACTCCGGAGGTTTTGCATGAAATTACCGACTCTGATTCAGGCTTTACTGCTAGCCTGGGTGACCGGCTTCTGGCTCCCTGCCCACGCAGCCGACGTCAACCTGATTACCAACCCATCCATGGAAACCAACGTGACCGGTAACACCGGTCAGCCGCTGGGATGGACCTATAACAAATGGGGCCAGAACACGACCAGCTTCACCTACAAGAAAACTGAAGGACACACCGGCACACGCAGCCTGCTGATCACCACCACGCGTTACACCAGCGGCGATGCCAAATGGTTCTTCAACCCGGTCAGCGCCACGCCCAACGTGTCGTATGTCTTCAGCGATTACTACAAGTCCTCGGCTGCCACCGAGATTCTGGTGCGATTCACCCATCAGAACGGCCAGTTTTCCTACCACTGGCTGGCCACGGCACCCACCAGCAGCAGCTGGAACAAGGTCACGGTCAGCTTCAATACCCCGTCCGACGTCAAAAGCCTGACCATCCTGCACCTGCTGGCGGGCGTCGGCACCCTGCAGACCGATGACTGGAGCCTCACCCAGCCGGGCATCACACCTCCGCCCCCCCCGACACCGGATGGGTCGAATCTGGTCCCGAATCCCTCGCTGGAAACGCCCAGTGCCACCAATCCTGGCCTGCCGGACGGCGGCTGGCAAACCGAGAAGGCGCGGACCAATACGGTCAAGTTCACCTATCTCACCAGCGGTCACAGCGGATCCCGCGCCCTGAAAACGGAAATCACCCAGTACACCAGCGGCGATGCCTACTGGACCTTCCCGCAACAGGCCGTGACCGGCGGCAAGCTGTATGAATTCTCTGACTGGTATCAGTCCAACGTCGATACCGAAGTCTATGCACACATCACGATGCTGGATGGCACCGAGGAGTGGCTATATATCGGCACCGCCTTCCAGAGCCCGGGCTGGAACCATTTCTACCAGCAGTTCACCCTGCCGGCCAACGCCGTCTCGGTCGATGTGTATCACAGCCTGTATCAGGTGGGCTTCCTGATCACGGATGACTACAAGCTGTCCGCGTATGCGCCGGTCGGCTTCACGCGGCCGCTGATCAGCCTGACCTTCGACGAAGTTCTGCTGCCCATGTACACCTACGGGCTGCCGATCATGAAGAAGTACAACTTCCTCACCACGCAGTACTTTCAGACCAGCGACATCAGCTATCCCGGCTATGTCACCCCGGCGATCATGAAGGAGTTCGCCGATGCCGGGCATGAGATCGGCACCCACAGCCTCACGCATCCCGACATGACCAAGCTGACAGCGGCCGAACTCGACTACGAAATGTCGCAGCCGCAAATCGACCTGTTCAACTGGACGGGCGTGAAACCGGTCAACTTCTCATCGCCCTATGGCGCCTATAACAGTGATGTCATCGCCTCGGCAAAGAAGTATTACCGCTCGCATCGGTCGGTGGACGTCGGCTACAACAGCAAGGACAACTTCGACATCTGGAACATCAAGGCACAGAGCATCCTCAGCACCACCACCACGGCCGAGCTGATGACGTGGGTCAACCGCGCCAAGGCCGACAAGACCTGGCTGGTGCTGGTCTATCACAACGTCAACCCCAACACGACGCAGGGCGGGCTCTACAACACCCCGCCGGATCTGCTGGATGCCCATTTCGCGGCCATGAAGGCCAGCGGCGTGGCCGTCGTGCCGGTCAACAAGGCGCTTGACGAGCTCCTCCCCCAGCTCCCGTAGGGCTTCCTTCGCCACCCCGGTCAGGGCCCTGTGTCCCTGACCCTTGGGCGCCCTGGTCGGCGCCCTTTTTTTGGGTCGCCGCGCTCTCCGTCTACAACGTGTTGCGCCAGGTCTGCTCATCCTTGTCGAACAGACGGTTCGCTTCCGCCGAACCCCAACTTCCTGCCGGGTAGGTATGAATGAACTGGCGCTGTTCCGCCCAGTGCTTGAGAATCGGATCCACCACCCGCCACGCCCATTCCACCTCGTCAAAGCGGATGAACAGCGTGCGATCGCCCTCCATGATGTCCAGCAACAGCGTCTGATAGGCGTCCAGATGCACCTCGTGGCCATGGCGATAGGACGCATTCAGCTGCACCGTGTGCGTCTGCATCCCGAGCCCCGGTTGTTTGGAGTGAATTTCCATGTGCATGCTCTCGGACGGATGCAGCGACAGCAGTATCCAGTTCGGCTCGACAAACTCCACCGGCGTCTCGCTGAACAGCTGCTGCGGCGGATGCCGGAAGCGCAGCGCAATCATCGACTGCGAGGCGGCCAGTCGCTTGCCGGTGCGCAGGTAGAACGGCACCCCGCGCCAGCGCCAGTTATCAATGTAGAACTTGGCCGCGACATAGGTTTCCGTCACCGAGTTGGGTTCCACGCCGGCCTCCTCCTGATAGCCCGGCACCGCCACCCCGTTGATCGTCCCCGCCCCGTACTGCGCCCGGAATGCATGCGCATGCAGCGCCTGCTTGGCGATCGGCCGGATCGAACGCAACACCTTGACCTTCTCGTCCCGCAGGGCATCCGCCTCCAGCGCCGGCGGCGGCTCCATCGCCACCAGCGTCAGCAACTGCAGCAGGTGATTCTGGATCATGTCGCGCAAGGCGCCGGCGCCTTCGTAATACTCGGCACGGGTACCGATGCCGAGTTCCTCGGCAACCGTGATCTGCACATGATCGATGTAATTCCGGTTCCATAACGGCTCGATCAGCGTATTGGCGAACCGGAACACCAGCAGATTCTGGACCGTCTCCTTGCCCAGATAGTGGTCGATGCGGAACACCTGCTCCTCATCGAAATCCTCATGCAGCAGCCGGTTCAGCAACCGGGCGCTCTCAATGTCCTCGCCGAACGGCTTCTCCACCACGATGCGGTGATGCCCGCGCGGCTTGTTGAGGCCCGCCTCGTCCAGCCGGGTAATCACGGTCCCGAAGTCGGACGGCTTGATCGACAGATAAAAGATCGTGTTGGCGCACACATCATGGCGACAGGTGCGTTCCGCCAACCGCTGATAGAACGCGGGATCGTGCAACTCACCCGACAGGTATTCAAAGCGCTTCGCAAAGCGCTCGTACACCCGCTTGTTGAAGTGATCACCGACCGTCTCCTGAATCGTGGTCAGCAGATTCGCCTGCCACTCCGCCGCCCCCCAGGCC
>CAYFNI010000108.1:0-7041 GCA_964344495.1 uncultured Methylococcus sp. | reverse complement strand
GGTATCCGAAACTTGTTGACCCGAATCTCGACATCCGGGGGAGTCCGTTGAATCGCATGAGCACGCGTCGGCGCCATCCGTTCCGCTCCCCTCTGACGATGGGGGTGGTGTTCCTGATCGTCAAGAGCCTGACTGCGGTGCCGGTGGTTGGCGCGGTCGAGTGGCAGCCTGGGCGGCCGGAGCATTACCGGGTCACCGAAGGGGATACGCTCTGGAGCATCGCCGGCCGGTTTCTGCGGCACCCGTGGGAGTGGTCGGAGGTGTGGCGCGGCAATCCCGATATTCATGACCCCAACCGGATCTACCCCGGTGATGTGATCGTGTTCGAGCATCGAGGAGGACACCCGCATCTACGGCTGGCGGGACAAGGGACTGAGCGCCTGAGTCCTGAAATCCGCGTCACGCCCCTCGGCGAGCCGATTCCGGTCGTGCCCTCGCGGGCCATCAGCCCGTTTCTCAGCCGCCCACAGGTGATCGAGGACGACCCGTCGGAATCCGCGCCCTATGTTGTGGGGTTGGCCGAGGAGCATGTGCTGGGCGGTCCGGGCGACACGCTCTATGTGCGAGCGATCGACGCCTGGACACCGTCCGACTTCACCGTGTTGCGGCCGGGCGCAGCCTATCGGGATCCGGATACAGGTGCCACTCTGGGGTATGAGGCCATTTATATTGCCGATGTCCGCCTGAGCGCGCTGGGCGATCCGGCCAGTGTCGTGGTGATGCAGGCCGAGAAGGAAGCGCGCATCGGTGACCGGCTGCTGCCGATGCAGCCGATCAAGCTGAGTCAGGACTTTGTCCTGCAACGTCCCCGTCCGGGGCTGAATGGTCATATTCTCGGCGTGCTGGACGGTGTCAGCCAGATCGGCCAGTACTCGGTCGTGTCGATTGATCGCGGCCGACAGGACGGGGTTCGGGTCGGGGATGTGTTCGAAATCTGGCAGCAGGGTGAGGTCTTGCGCGATGTGGTCAATCCGCGGTTTGGTGAGAAGGTGGTCGGGGCCGAGCAGCAGGCCGGGGTGTTGATGGTGTTTTCGGTCTACCGGCAGGTCAGCTACGGGCTGGTAATGGAGGCCCGCCGCTTCATCCATGTGCTGGATCGGGTGCGCGGGGTGCCGTGACGCCGCTTTCCAGTGCCCCTGATCAGGACGCCCTACGCGGCTGGCTGGCGCTGGCGCGGGCGGATCAGGTCGGCAGTGTGCGGGGAGCTCGCCTGGTCCGGCATTTCGGTTCGGCCGCGGCGGTATTCAGGGCGGACAAGGCCGAGTGGCGCGCCATCGGCATGGGGCCACGCGTCATCGACGCGCTGACAACGCCCGATTGGGCGGGTGTAGAAGCGGATCTCCGCTGGCTGCAGGCGGGGGGCGCAGACCGCAGCTGCCTGACGCTGGACCATCCCGACTATCCGGCCTTGCTGCGAGAAATTCCGGATCCACCCCTGTTGTTGTTTGTCTGCGGGGCTCCGGCGGCGTTGAGTCAGTTTCACGTCGCCATGGTCGGGAGCCGCCGGCCGACCCCTTCAGGGTTGAAAGCGGCGGCCGAGTTCGCCCAGGCGCTGGCTGAGCGGGGCGCCGGTGTGGTCAGCGGTCTTGCGGTCGGTATCGATGCCGCCTGTCATCGGGGGTCGCTGGCGGGCAGGGGTGTCACGCTGGCTGTTATGGGCACCGGTCCGGATCGGGTGTATCCCCCGTATCATCAGGCATTGGCCGATGAGATCATCGCCACGGGCGGGGCTTTGATCACTGAATACCCGCCCGGAACCTCGCCGGTGGCAGGCCATTTTCCCCGTCGCAATCGCATCATCAGCGGTCTGGCCCGTGGAACGCTGGTGGTCGAGGCTGCGTTGCGATCGGGTTCGCTGATTACCGCACGGCTGGCGCTGGAGCAGAATCGGGATGTCTTTGCCGTGCCGGGTTCGATTTACAGTCCGGCATCTCAGGGGTGTAACCACTTGATTCAGCAGGGTGCGAAGCTGGTTCAGACGCCGGACGACATCCTTGAGGAGTATCCCGATGCCTTCCCGGAGCAGCCTCCAGCTGATCCCTTGGCTCAGTGGGATGCCCCACGCCCGGAGCAGGAGGGCCTCCTTAAATATATTGCGTATGATCCTGTGACTGTGGATACTCTTGTCGTCGCCACGGGTCTTCCCGCCCACCATATCGCTACTGCGCTGCTCGAGCTGGAGTTGCAGGGCAAGCTGGCCTCCCAGCCGGGTGGGGCCTACCTGCGAGTCGGTTGAGAAGAACTCCGGGCGCCTGTGCGCAAACTGAGTACCCAATGAAAGAAAATGTCTTCGACGTGCTGATTTATCTGTTCGAGCGGTTTCTGGACGATGATGTCGAGACCCCGCCCGATGCCGAAGAGGTCAGGTCGGACCTGATCGACGCCGGTTTCCCTCATGCCGAAGTCTCAAAGGCGCTGGATTGGCTGGATACGCTGACCCAGCAGAACGGAATCGCCACGGTTTCCTCGCCGTCGTTCCGCGTGTTTTCCGATCGGGAGCAGGCCAAGCTCGATGCGGAAAGCCGGGGGCTGTTGATGTTCCTCGAACAATGCGGCATTTTGACGCCCGCCAGCCGCGAACTGGTACTGGATCGCGTGATGGCGATCGCCGAGGATCAGTTGAACCTGGACAACCTTAAATGGATGGTGCTGATGGTGCTCTTCAGCCAGCCGGATGAAGAGATGGCCTTCGCCCGCATGGAACACCTGGTCTATGGCAGTCTGCCCAGCCATCTGCACTGAGTGCGCCGTTGCCGCACAAGCCGACTTCTGTTTCTGAATCACCGTAATCTAAACCGATGGGCCATAACCTCGTCATCGTTGAGTCGCCTGCCAAGGCAAAAACCATAGAAAAGTATCTGGGCAAGGATTATCAGGTCTTTGCGTCGTATGGCCATGTCCGCGATCTGGTGCCGAAGGAAGGGGCGGTCAATCCCGACGATGACTTCGCCATGCGCTATGAGCTGATCGACCGCAACGAGAAGCACGTGCAGACGATCGCCAAGGCCGCCAAGCAGGCTGATGCGCTGTTTCTCGCGACCGACCCTGATCGTGAAGGCGAGGCCATTTCCTGGCACATCTACGAGATTCTCAAGGAGCGCAAGCTCCTGAAGGACAAGCCCGTGCACCGGGTCGTGTTTCATGAGATCACCAAGCGCGCCGTCACCGAGGCCATCGAGCATCCGAAGGCTCTGTCCGAGGACTTGATCAACGCCCAGCAGGCTCGCCGGGCACTGGACTATCTGGTCGGCTTCAAGCTTTCGCCGCTGTTGTGGAAGAAAATCCGCCGCGGCTTGTCGGCCGGTCGGGTGCAAAGCCCGGCGCTGCGCATGATTGTCGAGCGTGAACTGGAAATCGAGCAGTTCGTCTCGCGCGAATACTGGACCATCGAGGCGGAGTCTTCCGCCAAAGGCCAGTCATTCCGCGCCCGCCTGACGTACCTGGACGGTGAGAAGCTGGAGCAGTTCAGCATCGACAACGAGACCCGCGCGCACCAGGCCAGACAGGCGCTCCTGACCGCTGCTCAGGGGGCGCTCAAGGTGGCCAAGGTCGAGGAGAAGGAGCGCAAGCGCAATCCTGCGGCGCCGTTTACGACCTCTACGCTGCAACAGGAGGCGTCCCGCAAGCTCGGCTTCACCACCCGGCGGACCATGACGGTCGCTCAGCAGTTATATGAGGGTATCGATCTCGGCGGCGAGACGGTCGGCTTGATTACCTATATGCGAACCGATTCGGTGACCCTGGCCAATGATGCCGTCAATGAGTTGCGCGAACTGATCGCGCAACGCTTCGGCAGTGAAAATGTGCCGGACAAGCCGCCGCAGTACAAGACCAAGAGCAAAAACGCCCAGGAGGCGCATGAGGCCATTCGCCCCACGTCGGCGTTCAAGATTCCGGAGCAGATCAAGTCGCATCTGAGTCCGGATCAGTTCAAGCTGTATGCCCTGATCTGGAAGCGTGCCGTGGCCTCGCAGATGATTCATGCCACCATCAACACGGTTGCCGTGGATCTGGCCTGCGGCGATGGCGGGCAGGGCGTTTTTCGCGCCAATGGCTCCACGGTGGCGCATCCCGGCTTCATGAGCGTCTATCTGGAAGGCAAGGACGATGCGCCGTCGGACGATGAGGAAGGTTTCCTGCCGAAGCTTGAGCAGGGACAGGTGGTCGATCTGGTCGATATTACCGCTTCCCAGCATTTTACCGAGCCGCCCCCCCGCTACACCGAGGCCAGCCTGGTCAAGACGCTGGAGGAGTACGGCATTGGTCGCCCTTCGACCTACGCTTCGATCATCTCGACCTTGCAGCAGCGCAAGTATGCCGAACTCGAGACCAAGCGGTTTCATCCCACGGATGTGGGGCGGATCGTCAACAAGTTCCTGACCGAACACTTCACGCAGTACGTCGACTACAACTTCACGGCTCATCTGGAAGATGATCTCGATGCTGTTTCGCGCGGTGAAAAGAGCTGGATTCCGCTGATGCGAGAATTCTGGGGACCTTTCATTGCCCTGATCGAGAATAAGGACGAAAGCCTGAAGCGGGCGGATGTGACGCATGAGGAAATGGACGAAGCCTGCCCGGAATGTGGCAGCAAGCTGTCGATCCGCCTGGGCCGCAACGGCCGCTTCGTGGGCTGCACCAACTATCCGACCTGCAAATACACCCGTAACCTCAAGGACGATGGTCCACAGGCACCGCCCGAAATCGTCGAGGGGCGACAATGTCCGAAGTGCGATTCGCCTCTGGTGATCAAGAGCGGTCGTTATGGCAAATTCATCGGTTGCACGGGCTACCCTGGCTGCAAGCATATCGAGCCACTCGAAAAGCCGGAGGACACGGGGGTCGAATGTCCGGAGTGTCACAAGGGCAATCTGATCAAGCGGAAGTCCCGCTTCGGCAAGCTGTTCTACTCCTGTTCCACCTATCCCACCTGTACCTACGCGGTCTGGAACCCACCGCTCAAGGAGGCCTGTCCCAACTGCCAGTGGCCGGTCCTGACGCTGAAGGTAACCAAACGCCGCGGCGCTGAGAAGGTGTGCCCGAAGAAGGAATGCGGCTATGCCACCCCCTATGAGGGTGAACTGCCGGCCGGCGCGACGGAGTCAGGAACCTGATATGTCAGACCGGGGCTGAACGACACGGAGGTTGCCTTGACAGGCCGCCTCCGCCAAACCTAGGATGCCACCCATTTTTCAGTGCGCTACCGGCCGGAGGCCGCGAGCACGATTACCCATTCAATTTCCATGAGCGTTAATTCTTCGACCGCCCCATCCGATTTTTCCAGCATTCGCCGTCTGGTGGAGGCCGAGACGCTTGCTGTCGATCAATTGATTCTCAAGGAGTTGAGCTCCGATGTGGTGCTGATCAACCAGATCGGGCATTACATCGTCAACAGCGGCGGCAAGCGCCTGAGGCCCATGCTGCTCCTGCTGGCCGCGAAGGGTCTTGATTGCGCCAATCAACATGCGATCACGCTGGCAGCGGTCATTGAGTTCATCCACACCGCCACCCTGCTGCATGACGATGTGGTCGACGAATCCACCCTGCGCCGCGGCAAGGATACGGCCAATGCGCTGTGGGGCAACTCGGTCAGCGTGTTGGTCGGCGATTACCTATACTCCCGCTCCTTCGAGTTGATGGTGAGCGTGCAAAGTCTGCGCGTGATGGACATTCTTTCGCGCACCACCACGGCCATTGCCGAAGGGGAGGTGTTGCAACTGCTCAACTGCAATAACCCGGCGACAACCGAACAGGATTACCTCAGGGTTATCGCCCGCAAGACCGCCATTCTGTTCAGTACGGCGGTGCAACTCGCGGCTGTGTTGGGGGGAGCCTCGGACGCCGTTGAGGAAGGGCTCAGACAATACGGCTTGCATCTAGGCATTGCCTTTCAGTTGATCGACGATGCCCTGGACTACCGGGCAAAGCCGGAAGAATTGGGCAAGAATCTGGGCGATGATCTGGCCGACGGCAAGCCAACCTTGCCGCTGATCTATGCCATGGAGCAGGCCAGTGAGGCCCAGGCGGCCGTGCTTCGAACGGCGATTGAGCAGGGCGATCGGGATGCGTTTCAGAGTGTCTTCGCGATCGTCGAGGCCACCGACGCTATCCGTTACACGTCGCGCCGGGCGGTGGAAGAAGCCAACAAGGCTATTGAGGCGCTGGCTGTGTTGCCCGACAGCGCCTATAAACAGGCGTTGACCGACCTGGCCCTGTTTTCGGTCGAGCGCAATTTCTGAGCGGGACGCTCGCTTTAATGCAGACCCTACAACATCAGGGATTGAGTCAGGATCGATTCTGGCTTAGAATTCACCGCTCTTGCGCACCTTGGGAATCCGGGGAATGCGGCAAGAGAGTACTTACGGGGTGTAGCTCAGCTTGGTAGAGCGCTACCTTCGGGAGGTAGAAGTCGAAGGTTCGAATCCTTTCACCCCGACCAAATTCCCGCAATAAATCAGCAGCTTACGTGGCTGCTTTTTTATGCCCGTCACAAAAGTAGTACACTTTTTACTGTACTACAATTCTTTGGTTTACACGGTCGTTCTCAGTGCCGTTTCCAACTACAACCGTAACTATCTGATTGGATTGGGTTATGCTGCTCCTTGCCTAATCTAATTCCCAGCTCAGCATCGTGTGAAAAAGCGCATGCCTTTTGTGTTTATAAACAAACTTGCTAAGGATGATGCCCTTGTTAAATTCATCTTCGAGCATCTTCGAAATTACGGGTTGTGTGCGGTGCTTTTTGCAGTAGGGCGTTGGTTGGACAATGGAGGCCTGCATCCTAATGGATCTAAGCTTCTACTTGATACCTTAGATGCTTGGTTCTTTTATGTCCTCGGGTTTTGTTTGACGATCCTTAATGTTGATTACGGGATGCATCGAATCGAGTCAATGAAGCTGTCTAAGTGGTGGCGGGCGGGAGCAATCATGCTGTTTTTCCAATACAGTGGCTACACGGTTTTTTATCTGACATCGCAAGGCAAGACGGACAACTTGAGTGAGACTAGAAACCAGCCTGCAGTTGAGCCGTCTGCTATATGC
>CAYFNI010000107.1:0-7110 GCA_964344495.1 uncultured Methylococcus sp. | reverse complement strand
TGATCCTCGAGGAGGGCGGATATTTAATCCAGAGAAACAGGCTAAAACCTATGACCCTTCTGGTGAATATCAGCAGCGTTGGCTGAGTAAACCTTGGGATTGAGTAGCTGCAATGCATTGGGGATAGCGGCTATCGGGTCAACAGTAGTTCGAAAGTTACGGTTGGTTATGTCATCAAACGCCAGTCGATCCATCATGTGGCGTCCCAGAAAAATGATCAGAGAGGACTCATCTGCTGGGTTGATGAAGCTGACGAATTGGCAGATGTAATGGTTTCATGGCCCAGGTTTATCTCCGATTTTTCTTAAGGGCAAGAAATGGCTTTTCGATCATCCACCATGAGAAGACACTAAATGTCATCGTTACGATGAAGGTAACGGCAATATATGCATGTATGTTCAAAGCAGGATATAAGTGAGAAATCGTCTGCTGTACGGGAAATGAGTAAATATAGAGTCCATAGGAGTAGTCCCCGACCTTTGAATAAAAGGATAGGGCTGGAATATTTGCGTATGCGCAGCAAACGGCAATGTAAGGCATGAGGATCAGATAGGTGAGAGGCGGCACTGGTTCCCTTAGGGAATAAGCGGTAATGCAAGTGGCAATGACTAACAGGATGCGGGAGGTTGGAATGTATGGCGACATTTGCCAAAGGAGCGATCCCATACAGAACACGATCCCGAATCGAATGTAATGTGCTTCAAGACTAATTCCCAGGCTCCCTGAGGCTATGAGTGAGATCAGCGTGAGTGTGGTAGCAATAAAAAAGAGGATTCTGCGGTACTGAGTTAATGAATAAAGCGCAAACCATGCCACTCCGATCAAGAGGTAAAACCTCACCTCGTAAGGCAGTGTCCACAATGAGCCATTGACCGCTCTTGGGTAGAGATTGTCCGCGAATACACCAGGAAGGTTGTAGCGAACGTTAAATACGAGCGTTGAATTTTGAAGGATCAGGGTGAGGGTCTCTCTTGATAAGAGATACTGTTTGAGAGGTACGGTGCTCATGGTTGACATAAACGCAATGAGAAGCACCAACATCACAATCAACCCAGGATAAATTCTGAGAGCTCTCGCCATTAGGTAACGCAGAAAAGATGTTGATCTGAGGAGGCTCCCTGTCACCAGGTATCCACTGAGGGCAAAAAAACCATCCACGGCCAAATCACCGATCCAGTGCCCAATCAGGCCTGAGATAGGATCCATTACATTGGCCACTTTCCCAAATCGTAAGGCATAGCAATGGCAGAAGAATACGAGAAAGGACAGCATCATCCTGATGAGGTTGAAGTGGTTGTTTTCACTGCCGCTAAGATCTTTTAGGGATTTCATCAGTTGCTGGTTGGGGTGTTTGGCTTGATGACGGGCACGAATTTACGACAGTCATCACAGAGGCCATGAGATGCAGAAAAAATGATTTAGGCGTGCTGAGTAAAAGGAACACCACCTGAGGATGTTAAAGCAGAGATGATTTGACTACCTAGACCTTTTGAATAGAGCCTCTCCCAAAGGCCAGGTCAGTCTAGTAGGAGCAATGCGTTCGGAGTGACTCGGCTCAAAATTACTCTGGTCGCCGCGGGTGTGAGGAATGGCTCACAGTCCGGGGCGTCGTCGTGCTTCCGTGCCTTCCTACGATGGCAAGTGATTTTAGACCATCGTGGATTGCAGTCTGAGCCGCTTTGCCAGAAATGCGCGACACAGCCTAGAACTTGATCAGGGATTTGAAGATGAGGGGTGCTATTGATGGCGTTCAGAATAGCCTGAGGAGATCATCACCCTGCCCATAAAATCGTGAAATCGATGACTTTATGGTTCTTGATGGCGACACTATCTCTTGCGTGGGGCGTGAAAGCTCCAGACAAGCACAAGCGATTATCTGTAAACCACACTATAAGAGGGTGTTATGGTGCCGGAGGTCGGAATCGAACCGACACTTGGTTTCCCAAACCAGATTTTGAGTCTGGCGCGTCTACCAGTTTCGCCACTCCGGCGGTGACGGGCCATTATATCGGCTGAACTCCCGCCAATCCAGTCGCCTGCGCCTGAATCGAACCGGCGGGGCTGCATTCGGATGGCTGAGTTGGTACCATCCGCGCCGATGCACACCCGCGACTTTAGCTACGACCTTCCCGAAGACCTCATCGCTCAGGCCCCGCTTGCTGATCGGACCGCCTCCCGGTTGTTGAGGCTGGATGAGCAGGGCCATCCGCACGATCATGGGTTCCATGAACTACCGTCTTTCCTGCGCGCGGGTGATCTGCTGATTCTCAATGACACGCGCGTGATTCCCGCCCGCCTCCATGGCCATAAATCCACCGGCGGTCGCCTCGAGATACTGATCGAACGGCTGCTGTCGGACCGGGAGGCCCTGGTGCACATGCGTGCCAGCAAATCCCCCAAGCCGGGGGCGCTGCTGATGCTGGATGGCGGTTTTGAATGCCGGGTCGTCGAACGCCGGGATGATCTTTTCCTGCTGGCCTTCGACACCAGCATCGACACTGTTCTGAACACGGTTGGGCACATCCCGTTGCCGCCCTACATTGCGCGTCCGGATGAGGCCGCCGATCATGAACGCTACCAGACCGTATTCGCCCGCTCAAAAGGCGCCGTGGCAGCGCCGACGGCGGGATTGCATTTCGATCAGACCCTGCTGGAAACCCTGCGGCTGCGCGGCGTCGATCAGGCCTTTGTCACCCTGCATGTGGGCAGCGGTACCTTTCTCCCGGTGCGGGTGGAGAACCTTGATCAGCACCGCATGCACGCCGAGGTGTGTAGAGTTCCGGACGCAACGGTGGCGGCCGTCCGGGAAACCCGGCGCCGGGGCGGGCGGGTGGTCGCGGTGGGCACGACGGTCGTCCGGGCACTGGAGACCGCGTCCCGTTCCGGCCAGCTGGAGGCCTTTGAAGGTGAAACGCGGCTGTTCATCCGCCCCGGCTTTGAATTCCACACGGTCGATACGCTGGTGACCAACTTTCACCTGCCCGAATCCACCCTGCTGATGCTGGTCTGCGCGTTTGCCGGCTACGATGCGGTCATGGCCGGCTACCGCCATGCAGTGCAAGCGCAGTATCGCTTCTTTAGCTATGGCGATGCCATGCTTCTCAACCGGCGGAGCGCCGCATGACAAATCCCTGTTTTGAGCTTCACCCGCAACTGGCGGCCGATTGCTTTGAGCTGGGCCATTTTCCACTGAGCCGCTTGCTGCTGATGAATGAAGCCCGCTATCCCTGGCTGATTCTGGTACCCGAGCGGGCGTCCATCACCGAGATTCATGCACTTGAGCCGTCCGATCAGCTGCAGCTGATCGTCGAATCCTCGGCCCTGTCGCGGCACATGAAACACCAGCTGGGAGCGGACAAAATGAACCTGGCGGCGATTGGCAATCGGGTGCCGCAGTTGCATCTTCACCACGTCGCACGCTACCGCGGCGATGCTGCCTGGCCGGCACCGGTCTGGGGTCGGTTCAGCCCCGAGCCCTACCGGGATGATCAGCGAGCGCTGCTGCTGAAGCGGCTGGATCTGCATCAACTGCCGGACTTTGTTCCGGCGCAAGGCGGTTAATGGACTGTCGGGAGGGCTGTGGCGCCTGCTGCATTGCACCGTCGATCAGCAGCCCGATTCCCGGCATGCCGCAGGGCAAGCCGGCCGGGGTGCGGTGCTTTCAGCTCACTGCGGATGAGCGTTGCGCCCTGTTCGGGCAACCCGACCGTCCGGGGTGCTGCAGCAGTCTGCAACCCGCTACCGATTTATGTGGCAGCGACCGGGAATCGGCATTGGACTTGATCGCCGCGCTGGAACGGGCCACCTGCCCGACCGGCTAGACGTTCAGCAACAACCGGGTCGGATCTTCCAGCAGGTTCTTGATCGTATAGAGGAAAGTCACGGCATCGCGGCCGTCGATGATGCGGTGATCGTAGGACAGTGCCAGATAGATGATGGGTCGTATGACGATCTGCCCATCCTCGACAACCGGCCGCTCCTTGATCGCATGCATGCCGAGAATGGCGCTTTGCGGCGGGTTGAGGATGGGGGTGGACAGCATCGAGCCAAAGATGCCGCCGTTGGTGATGGTGAAGGTCCCGCCGGTCAGTTCCTCGAAGCTCAGCTTGCCATCCCGCCCCCGCGCGGAAAATTCATTGATGGCTTTTTCGATTTCGGCAAACCCCAGCCGGTCGGCATCGCGCAGGACCGGCACAACCAGCCCCCGCTCGGTGGTCACGGCAATGCCGATGTCGTAGTAGTCGTGATAGACGATGTCCTCGTCCTCAATCGACGCGTTGATGATCGGGTACCGCTTGAGCGCCTCAACCGAGGCCTTGACGAAAAACGACATCAGGCCCAGTTTCACCTGATGAGTCTGTTCGAATTGCGCCCGATGCTGATTGCGCAGATCAAAGATCTTCTGCAGGTTGACCTCGTTGAAGGTCGTCAGTGTGGCGGTGGCATGCTGGGCCTCCAGCATCCGTTCCGCGATCCGCGACCGAATCCGCGTCATCGGCACCCGACGTTCACCCTGACGCCCCCCCGCAGGAGGCGCGGTCATGGAGGATCGATCGCGTGTTTCGACCGGCGTCGATGAGGACGACGAGGCAGCGCGCTGATCCAGATAGTCAAGCACGTCCTGCTTGGTGATGCGACCGGTGACCGGGATATCGGCCGGCTTCAGCTGGTGCTCGGTGAGCAACCGGCGAACGGCCGGACTGACCGGCTGATTGACCAGAGCGGCGGCCGCAGTGGCGGGTTCAGGGGTTGTTTCCGCCGCCACCCTCTGCAACCGCTGCCCATCCGCAGGGGGCGACGCCGACTTGACCGCCGCCTCGGTCTCAATAACAGCCAACAGATCGCCACTGGACACCGTATCGCCCCGTGTATGGCGAATCTCCTGCAGCACGCCGGCGCTGGGCGCAGGAACCTCAAGCACAACCTTGTCGGTTTCAAGGTCAAGCAGATGGGCATCCTGGCTCACGGCATCACCGACGGCAAAGTGCCAGTCAAGCACCGTGGCATCGGTTACCGATTCCGGCAGGTTCGGTACAAACACTTCTATACGCATCAGGAATTCCGCTGTCCTCAGGGGTTGCCGACACCGAACAGGGCATCGTCCACAACCTGCTTCTGTTGCTCAATGTGGCGATGGAACTGCCCCACCGCCGGGGCCGGACACAGGGGCCGACCGGCATAGCTCAGGGTCAATCCATGCATCAGATGGCCCGTGAACCGGTGCTTGATCTGATGCCAGGCGCCCTGATTTTCAGGCTCTTCCTGACACCATACCAGTTCTCGTGCCTGAGGGTAACGGGCAAGTTCGTCCGCCAGCGCCTGTTCCGGAAAGGGGTACAGCTGTTCGATGCGAATGATCGCGACCTGCCCGAGGCCCGCCTTGCGGCGTGCCTCAAGCACATCGTAGTAGACCTTGCCGGCGCACAGAATGACCCGTGTCACCGCATGCGGGTCGTGGGCATCACACTCGCCGATGACGGGTTGGTACCCGTTCTCGCACAGGTCTTCCAGCGAAGACACCGCCAGCTTGTGGCGCAACAGGCTCTTGGGCGTCATCACGATCAACGGTCGCCGGTACGGGCGCAGCATCTGCCGGCGCAGGAGATGGAACATCTGGGCCGGCGTAGTCGGAATGCAGACCTGCATGTTGTGGTCGGCGCAGGACTGCAGATAGCGTTCGATCCGCGCCGAGGAATGCTCCGGCCCCTGCCCCTCATACCCGTGTGGCAGGAACAGCGTCAACCCGCACAGCCGGCCCCACTTGCTCTCGCCAGAGGCGATGAACTGATCGATCACGACCTGGGCATTGTTGGCAAAATCGCCGAACTGCGCTTCCCAGATCACAAGCACCTCGGGCGCCGAACTGGCGTAGCCGTATTCAAAGCCCAGTACCCCTTCTTCCGATAGCAGCGAGTCGTAAATCTGGAACGCAGCCGCGGGTGGAGCCAGATGCTGCAACGGAATGTGCGGCGCACTGGTGTTCTGGTCATACAGGATGGCCTGCCGGTGAAAGAAGGTGCCACGTCCCACATCCTGACCGCTGATGCGGATCGGAAAGCCGTGCTTGAGCAACGTGGCATACGCAAGCGTCTCGGCAAATCCCCAGTCCATCGGCACCTCTCCGGCCGCCATCGCCTGGCGCTGGGTCAGAATCGCCTCGGTGCGGGGGTGCAAATGGAAACCGGTCGGCAAATTCAGCATCTCGCCAGCCAGCGCCTGCAACTCTGCGACGGTCGAGCGACCGTCATAGGGCACCGTCCAGTCACGGTTCAGATAGCGGTCCCACGACGGCTTGGGATAGCTCAGGTTTTCATCGACCACCGGACGGGACACAAGGTCGTCGCGGTTGAGCGCCGCCTGATAGTCGGTCTCAAGCCGCTTTTCCTCATCGCGCGACAGGATGCCGGCGGCCACCAATCTGTCGGCATACTGCTGGCGAACCGACGCCTGCTGGCGAATGAAGCGGTACATGGCCGGCTGGGTCACGGCCGGCTCATCGGCCTCGTTGTGCCCGTGGCGGCGGTAGCAGAGCAGGTCGATCACGACATCGCGCTTGAATTTCATGCGGTAATCGACCGCCAGCCGGGTGACGAACAAAACGGCTTCGGGGTCGTCGCCATTGACGTGAAACACCGGCGCCTGAACCATGTTGGCAACATCGGTGCAATACAGCGTCGAACGGGCATCGAACGGATTGCTGGTCGTGAACCCGATCTGGTTGTTGATCACGATATGCAGCGTGCCGCCGGTCGTAAAGGCGCGGGTTTCGGCCATGTTGAGCGTTTCCATGACCACGCCCTGCCCGGCAAACGCCGCATCGCCATGAATCAGTACCGGAATGACTTCATCCTCACCGCCACCCGGGCGACGGTCCTGACGGGCACGCACCGACCCCTCGACCACGGGGTCAATGATTTCCAGATGCGAAGGATTGAAGGCCAGCGAGGTATGGACCGGTCCGCTGCGAGTCAGGACGTTGGAAGAAAAGCCCATGTGGTATTTGACATCCCCGGCGCTGGCCAAGGGTGAGGCAGTGGCCGTGCCCTCGAATTCCTGAAACAGCGAGCGCGGCTTTTTGCCGAGGATATTGACCAGCACGTTCAGACGACC
>CAYFNI010000106.1:0-7282 GCA_964344495.1 uncultured Methylococcus sp. | reverse complement strand
AAATCGGAATACTGGTCGGTCGGAGTCGAATTGGTAGGCGAGGTATACAGGAACGGCGATACAAAATCCTGCTGGGGCTGAGAGGTGGCGTGGGCGCCGCTCAGCGGCAACGTGCCCATGGCTGCAGCGAGCGCAACCGAGAGCGAGTACGTGGTGGGTTTGATCATGATTCAATCCTCGTTAGGGGTGTGAAGTTCGATGAGCGGGAAAGATCCGTCACTACTTTTTTAAGTAATTCATTCGCATAGTAATCATGCGAAATGGATTTGACGATGCCCAGCACGGGTGCTGAGAGGTTTGGTAAGCTGCGCGGGCAGTCAACCCAGATATTCCGGCATTCTGCATATCTAATGTTCAAGACGTGACTGTGGGCAATAAATCAACTGATCCGTGGCAATTCCCATGAGCCGTGCCCGCTGGATGAGGTCGTCGAGCAACGCTTGCGGCAGCTGCTTGTCGCGGGCGAGAATCCAGAAATAATCCCGGTTCGGGCCGACGATCAGAGCCCAGCGGTACTGGGCATCCAGTTCGGCCACATGGTAGCCGCCGTAAAACGGACCGAAAAAGCTGACTTTCAACGACGCTTCGCCCTTATTGCCGGTCAGGAAGGCTTTACCAATCGCTTCGCGCCACTCACCATCATCCGCATCGTAACCCCGGTTGATCACCTGAATACTGCCGTCCGGCTGGAACCGGTAGGTGGCCCGGATGTCGGTCAGACCCCGCTCGAAGGCATGATCGAGTCGCGCGATTTCATACCAGGTGCCCGTATAGCGCTGCACATCGAAGGGAGCAACCGGCTTGATGCCTGTCGGAGGCTGCAGTGAACAGCCGATCATGAGGCCCACGACCAGGAACAGCACGGGGTTCCGAATGCGTCGCAGCACACGTTCGGTTGTGGAAAAAGCGACCTGCATGGCGGGGCTCCTCGTGAATGAATAGGCAACATGGCCATTAAAGCACGTCGCCTCTTAACAACGCTGAGATCCCGCTTTCTTGAAGCGAAATCAAAGGGTATGGCATCATTGCCTGCCTTATCCTAGGGTGTGCCCCGTTGCCCGCCCCTTCATCAAAACCATCTAGGAACACTCGATGCCCGGCCGCAATCATCTGTATATCCCCGGTCCCACCAATATTCCGGACTCCGTTCTCAGCGCCATGCATGTCCCCTCCGAGGACCATCGCTCGCCCAATTTTCCAAAACTGGTTACCCCGCTGCTGGAAAACCTGAAGAAGATTTTCAGGACGGAAAAAGGCCAATGCTTCGTGTTTCCTGCCACGGGCACTGCTGGCTGGGAAATTGCCATCACCAATACCCTCTCACCGGGTGACAAGGTACTGGCCTACCGCTTCGGTCAATTCACTCACCTGTGGATCGATCTGGCCACACGCCTTGGCATGGATGTGGAGTTTCATCAGGTCCCGTGGGGCGAAGGCGTCCCGCTTGATCACCTTGAGCAACGCCTCAAGGAAGACAAACAGCATGAAATCAAGGCTGTCCTGATCTGCCATAACGAGACGGCCACCGGCGTAACCAGCGATTTGCCCGGCGTCCGCAAGGCGCTCGATACAGCTGGCCACCCTGCCCTGTTCTTTGTCGATGGCGTCAGTTCGATCGGCTCACTGGAATACCGGCACGACGACTGGGGCGTGGACGTCGGCCTGGCCGGCACCCAGAAAGGCTTCATGTTGCCGGCAGGCCTGGCCCTGCTGGCCTTCAGCCAGAAAGCCCTGGCCGCGCGCGAGCAGGCCAAATGTCGCCGTGCGTTCCTCGATATTCACGACCACATGGTCCACAACCCGGGCGGCTACTTCCCCTATACCCCCGCCGTGCCCATGCTATACGGCTTGCGCAAGGCGATCGACCTGATGCTTGAAGAAGGCTTGGACAACGTTTACGCCCGTCATGCCCGTCTGGCCGAGGGTGTCCGCCGTGCAGTGGGCGCCTGGGGACTGGAGATGTGCGCCAAGGATCCGAAGTGGTACTCGAACAGTGTCACCGCCATTGTGGTTCCGGAGGGATTCGATGCCCGTGACGTGATGCATTACGCCTACCATCGCTATAACCTGTCGCTGGGTGCCGGCCTGTCGGAAGTACTTGGCAAGGTGTTCCGCATCGGCCATCTGGGCGATCTCAACGAACTGATGCTGGCCAGCGCCATCACCGGTTCCGAAATGGCGATGCGGGATGCAGGCATCCAGGTCACCCCGGGCAGCGGCATTGCCGCCGCGTCGGAGTACTGGCGTCAGACGGCTGCTCCCTTGGCACCGCGGGCCTGAAGCGCGCTCCCCCATCGAACCGAACCGGGTCGGTCGTCCGGTTCGGTTCGGTATAGACGACCTGAAGGGCAGAGGCTGGCATGAACACACCGAAGGTACTGGTCACTCGCCGCTGGCCCGAAGCCTGTGAAGCCCGCTTGCGCGAGGCGTTCGATGTCACGCTGAACTCCGATAATCACCCGCTGACGGTCGCAGAATTGCAATCGGCCATGCAGCACTACGATGCCGTGCTGCCGACCGTGTCGGACCGCATTGGCAGCGATGTGCTGAATGTCGAACCGCTCCGCTGCAAAATGCTGGGCAACTTCGGTGTCGGCTTCAACCATATCGACCTCGAAACGGCCAAGGCGCGCGGCATGACCGTCACCAACACGCCCGATGTGCTGACCGATTGCACCGCCGATCTCGCCATGCTGCTGATGCTGATGGCAGCCCGCCGCGGCGGTGAGGGTGAACGGCTGGTGCGATCCGGTGCCTGGACCGGCTGGCACCCCACCCATTTTCTCGGCACCCGGGTCACCGGCAAGACACTGGGTCTGATCGGTTTCGGGCGGATTGCCCAGGCCATGGCCGCCAAGGCGCATTTCGGCTTCGGCATGCCAATCATCCTCCATACCCCGCGTCCGGTCGCACCGGATCTGTTAGACCACTACGGTGCCCGCCAACTGGAGAGCATCGAAGCGGTTCTGCGCGAAGCCGATTTTGTCGCCCTGCACTGCCCCGGCAGCGCAGCGAACCGCCACCTCATCAACGCCGACCGTCTGGCACTGATGAAGCCGAGCGCGATTCTCATCAATACCGCACGGGGCGATGTCGTGGATAGTCAGGCCCTGATCAAAGCCCTCAAGGACAAGACCATCGCCGCTGCCGGACTGGATGTCTACGAAAACGAACCGCACCTTGATCACGCTTTCCTGGATCTGGACAACGTCGTGCTGCTGCCTCATCTGGGCAGTGCAACCACAGAAACCCGGGTCGCCATGGGCATGAAAGTGATCGACAACCTTGAAGCTTTCTTCCGCGGCGAAACGCCGCCGAATCGCATCGTCTGAAGGCTGTGAGCGAGCGTGGACCGCGCCTTCAGTGGCCGGGTGGAGGGCTCTCGAAAATTGATGTGCAGCAGCAGTGGGCCACCCTCCGCCCGGTTTTCCTCGAGGCCATGCGGGCACATCAGTTGCCCGCTGAACAGGCCGACCGCCTGGTTGATGTCTACCTGAATCTGGCCGCCTGGGTTCTGCGACAAAAACGGGGCGGCACATTAACGGTTGGCATCAATGGCGCCCAAGGGGCCGGAAAATCGACGCTCTGCAGTTTCCTCGCGCTGGTGCTGGAGCACGTCTACCGGCAACGGGTGGCCGGTTTTTCCATCGACGACCTGTACAAAACCCGCGCCGAACGCGAACGCCTGGCGCATGAGGTGCACCCCTTGTTCATCACTCGCGGCCCGCCGGGAACGCATGACATTGACCTGGGTTTGAACACCCTGACCCGCCTGCACACCGCCACGGCAGACAGCCACACGCCGATGCCGGCCTTCGACAAGGCTGCCGATGATCGTCGCCCCCGGGCCGACTGGCCAATGTTCACCGGCCGGCCGGACATCATCATTGTGGAAGGCTGGTGCGTGGGCATCCCGCCTGAGCCGGAGGCGAACCTGCGGTTACCGATGAATGCGCTGGAAGCCGAGGCTGACCGGGACGGACACTGGCGTCAGACCATCAACCGTGCACTCACCGAAAGCTATCCGGCGCTGTTCAGGCAACTCGACCGGCTGATTTTCCTCAAGGTGCCGGACATGAACCGTGTGTTCGAATGGCGCGGTTTGCAGGAACAGAAACTGGTCGCCTCGTTCGGAACGGGACCTGACCGACGCATGGATGAGACCGCGCTCCGCCGCTTCATCATGCATTACGAACGGTTGACCCGGCATGCGCTGGCAACATTGCCCGGGCTAGCCGATCTGACGCTGGAACTGGATGCGTCCCATGCCGTTGCCCGCGTGCTTGAGAAGCCGGTCGGCTAGGTTCTCAGTCCGGTTCCACGCCTTAGCAGCCACAACGCCCACAGCGCCAGCAGCACGACACTGGACGCCACCACCCCCAGCGCCGGCGCCACGTCGATGTCCGAAGTCCCCAGAAAGCCGAACCGGAAGGCATTCACCATGTACAGAATCGGATTGGCCAGAGATACCGTCTGCCACACCGGCGGCAGCATGTCGATCGAATAGAACACCCCGCCCAGATAGACCAGCGGCGTCAGGATGAAGTTGGGCACAATGGAAATGTCATCAAAGCTGTTGGCGAAAATGGCGTTGATGAACCCGGCCAGGGCAAACAGCGTGGCGGTCAGCAGGAACACCCCGGCGATCACTAGCGGATGCGCAAAGCCGATGTGCGCATGAACCATGCCCACCCCGGTGACGACTGCGCCGATCACCAGTCCGCGCACCACGCCGCCACCGACATAACCGGTCAGAATCACCCAGTTCGGGACCGGTGCAGTCAGCAATTCCTCAATATTGTGCTGGAATTTGCTGGAATAGAACGATGACACCACATTGCTGAACGAGTTGGTAATCACCGCCATCAAGGCGATACCCGGCACGATGAAGTCCATATAAGCGATGCCGTCCACCGGCCCGATCCGCCCGCCCATCAGGGTGCCGAAAATCAGAAAATACAACGTGGTCGTGACCGCCGCAGGCAGAATCGTCTGCGGCCAGATCCGCATGAAGCGATAGATCTCCTTGCCGAGAATGGTTCGGAGAGCGACGAAGTGGCGGTGTCGTGGGCTCGAGTTCAACATGGTGCGCTAACGCTCAGGGGTACACAGGGATTCGCATGGGACGCCATCGCGGTTGCCGTCCAGGGTCGTCAGCCGGCAATGCTGAAGATAATAGGTCGCCTCGGCGCAACTGGTCATTTGCGCGCAGTGCTGTTTGCGCCCACAGGGTCCGGGACGCTGGGGTCGGGTCGCGATGGCGGGAGCCGCCGCTGCGTCATGCCGGGCACCGTGCCGGTACTCCCAGGGGGGTTGCGGCTGGGCCGAAGCCCACAGACCGCGCCGCTGCTGGCGTGCATTGTCCTCCAGTCGCTGCAGGTCGGGATCGTCATCATACGTACGGTAATGCCAGGCATAGCCGTTACGAAGCTGCTCGGCGTTGACATCCTTGCCGCCGCACATGACCTGGCCCAGCGTGCGCCCATATTTATCCTCGCCCAGGGAGTCGACCCGTGCATAGCGGCCATAACAGAGCGCGGAGAGCGCCTGCCGCGACTGGCGGGCATAGGGTTGGCCCAGTTCCGGCGCGTCGATGGCATTGAGACGCACCTTGAACCCTTGTCCATGACGCAGGATCGTCAGTGTGTCGCCGTCATGGACACCAACCACGCGCCCCGACCAAGTCCCCGCCCATGCCGTCGGCAGCAGACATGCAGCGAGCAGCCCGCAGCCCAGTCTGCCAATCAGCCGGTTGCACCTCTGTTTCATATGCGCGGAAGCTGAAACTTCTGACCATCCAGTTCCAACACCAGGTATTCGGCCTGGATGCCCAGTAGCAGCAGCCCACCCGGCAATTGATCGCCCACCCGGTACTTCTTCATGTCGATGATCACGAAACGCTCGGCCGGATTTTGCGCATAGGCAAACATGGTGATTCTGAACGGCTGGACACGGGACTGAAAGTCCGGCGACAGGTCGTGAAGCGCCGGGATGCCCGGCTCGATACCAGCCCGCGGCCGGCCTTCGGACGCCTCCGCAAGTGAGGCGGTACGGGACGACGACTCGCCGTCCTGCTCCAGTTCGGCGTCGATTTCAGCCTCCTCGGCGTCGATGGCAGGACGCTGCGGCATGAGCGTCCGCGCGGGGCCGTCTGACAGCGTCGGCGCGCGCTCCGGCGGAAGAATAGCCGGGTCCGCCGATGGCTGAACCATGACGGGCGGTGAAGTCGGAGTCGGCATGATCGACGCTGGCACACCCTTTTCAGTACCCGGGGCCGTCACCGGCTGGGGTGCCGTCGGTGTCGGAGGTGGACCGACATTCGCCAGCGCTTGAGTCGCGGGGTGATCCTGCGCCGCGGCTGGATGGGATGATCCGTCACCGGCTGGCACCGGCGCTGGAGCCGATGATGGTGGTCGCGTCAGTAGCCAGTAGGCCAGCAAGGACAGATTCGCGAGGACCAGCAGCCCCACCACTCCGTACACCCAGCGCGGAATGGTGCGGGTCTCCTGCGTGGCCAGACTCGGCAGGCCTGGTACCTGGCCTGCCCGGCGCTCGCGTTCTGATTTTTTTAGTGCATCGAGTATCAAGGACATGTCGGACGCTCGCTCAATGAACCGCGGGGTTCAACTGCGGAATGCCCGAGGCCGGTGCGGCAGCCTGCAGGGCCATCAGAGTCTGCAGACCCACCACACCATCCGCCTTGAGCCCGCGAGCTTTCTGGAACTCCACGACCCGGGCCACCAGTTCCGCATCATACATTGACGCCTCATCGCTGTCGGCCGGCAGGTGCAATTGCTGGCGAATCCACAAGACGGCCGGTTCGCGGTTACCGGGACGAACCACGCTCAGTCGACCCGGACCCGGTTGCCAGAGGACGACGGCCCTGCCTGTCCAGAGCGGCAGCAGTGCGTCCTGTCTGAACGGCGCCGAGACCGTCCCCGCCGCAAGGATCCATTCGTCGCCACGAGCCTTGAGCAGCGTGGCATAGCGCAGTTCTCCGTCGGACAGCATGAATTCCAGCTGGGCCGGCAGATTGATGTTGATCAGTTGCTGCCAGGCACCGTGCAGGGGCTGACATTTATATCCCCGTTGCAGCACCTTGCGACAGCTTTGTTCCTGATTGCCGCTCATCGGTAACGCCCAGGCGCCCAGCAGGGCCGCCATCGCTGCCGATGGGGTCATATGCGGATCGGCGATCCAATGTGCAAATGCAGGCTGTTCAGATGCCTGTCCGGGCCCATCCTGTGGCAGAGACGGATCAGTTGCCCGAGCGGCATCGGGC
>CAYFNI010000105.1:0-7378 GCA_964344495.1 uncultured Methylococcus sp. | reverse complement strand
CTGTTTGCATGTCCATGTGATGCCGTAAGAAGCATCGCACCCCTGAAAGCCCCGCCAGTCGGGGCTTTCTTGTGTCAGTAATGGCCAAGCGGATCTGAGCTAGTTGCGCTACTGAGTTGAAAGTCTCGGCTGGGATTTAGCTCCCGACTGCTTGGTGAGGTCATTGGTGGCTGGAGAAGCGGATCCAATTGCCGTTGACTTGATTCGCACGTTGCAACGTTTCAAGCCGGTGGCGAGGGGTGCACGGCTCTCCGATCACTCCCATGATGAATGGCGTCAACATCGGGGTGCGTCATGCTGAATAGGTCACGAGTGCATCGTTGAATGCACCATCACGGACCATCTTGTCTTTAGGTTGCCTCAAGGGCACGCGTAGGCTTTTCCGTCCACAGACCCGTTAAAACTGCCGTTAGCCTGTATGTTGGTGATAACGAGGTGGGTGGCGCCGAGGCCTTCTGCCTTGCGTTCGGCATAACGCTTGGCGATCGACTGCCACTGCGGGTTTTTGCCATAGCCGGAGGACGCTGAAAGAGTGGAAATGAAGCGGCAGTTCTTGACCTCGGACTCCGTCACGATATCGGCTTTGGCATGGCTGGGGCGGATGCCGGTCAGTAATGAAAGCGCAAGGACTGATAGGGTGCGCAGGGATGTATTGAGCATAGTGGAAGCCCCTCCGAGCCAGAATGTTCGCATGTGGTGCGTATTCGCACCGAATAAGTGCAAAGAATAGTGGGTTTCGTCAGGATAGGGAATACATGGGCGATTTTTTCGTCCGAGGCCCCCGCACCAGCGGTACCAAGGCAGGTCCCGCCTTACGGCAGGTCCCGTAGCGGCTTGGGCTGGCCATGTCTGATGTACTTGAAAGACGTTCCGGGGACGCCATATCGGGGGTGTATTCCAATCTTCCCAAAGGAGAACCCCATGTCCCGATACGAACCCTGGAGTCTGCTCAATCAACTGCAGCGTGAACTGGAGCGTAACTACGAAAGCAAAGCGGCCGGCACCGAAACGGCAGCCACGGCTGAATGGACCCCCGCCGTCGACATCAAGGAAGAGGCGGATCGCTATGTGCTGTGGGCCGATCTGCCGGGTGTCAGCCCGGAAGCGATCGACATCATGATGGAAAACGGCATCCTCACGCTGAAAGGCGAGCGGTCTACCGAATCGACCGAGCGTCGCGAAGGTTTGAAGCGCGCCGAGCGCGTCAAAGGCAGCTTTTACCGGCGCTTCTCGCTGCCGGATACGGCCGATGCTGACAGCATCTCCGCGCGTTGCAATGCGGGTGTGCTGGAAATCTCGATTCCAAAAAAAGCCGCCGTGCAGCCGAAGCGAATCCATGTCATGGCTGCGGCCTGATGCGTGATGGGGTGAGCATTCACCCCACGAAAACACAAGGGCGCTGCGGCGCCCTTTTTTGCGGATCATGCTTGGTTTGTCGGTGCCAATCCAGCCGCTTCGGTCTAGAATTGACCGGGCCAGGGCAGATGAACACCGCCCGTTGTTGCCGTGAAAAATTCCGACCTATCTGGAAGTCAGATGACACACCTACTGAATCGACCTCTGTTGTCCCGCCACGCCCTCTGGCTCGGCGGGATGTTGCTGGCCGCACAGGCCCTGATCGGCGTGCAGGCGGCCAGCGCCGATCTGCATTTCGGCCCCGAGCAGCCGTTCTCGTTCGATGCGCTGATCGAGCGCGCCTCGCGGTTGGCCAAGGCGGCATATGCCCCACCCCCGAGGCCGATGCCCTCGGTGGTGGAAAAGATCGACTACGAGGCCTGGGGCAATATCCGCTACAGGCCGGAATCGGCGCTGTTCGCCGAGGGCCCCGGCCTGTATCCGGCGACCTTCTTCCATGTCGGTCAGTTCTTCCAGAAATCGGTCAAGATGCACTGGGTCGAGCAGGGTCAGTCACGTGAGATCCTCTACAGCAACGACTACTTCTCGATGCCGAAAAACAGCATTGCCCGCAAGCTGCCGGCGGACACTGGCTTTGCCGGCTTCCGGCTGCAGGAGTCGCGTCATCGGGAGGACTGGCGCACCCAGGACTGGCTGGCCTTTCTCGGCGCCTCCTATTTTCGTGCGATCGGCGCCTTGAATCAGTACGGCCTCTCGGCGCGGGGTGTCACCATCGACTCGGCCGAGCCGACGCCGGAAGAATTCCCCGACTTCATCGAGTTTTACATCGAGGGGGCCCAATCCGAGGCCGAGCCTGAGGTCATTTATGCGCTGTTGAACGGCCCCAGTATCACTGGCGCCTATCGGTTTTCGGTGCGCCGGACCGAGGGCGTGGTGCAGGACATCGATGCGGCCCTGTTCATGCGCAAGGACGTCGCCCGTCTGGGGCTGGCCCCGCTGACCTCCATGTATTGGTTCAGCGAGACCGAAAAGCGCCGCCTGGAAGACTGGCGTCCCGAGGTGCATGACTCCGATGGTCTGGCTATCTGGACCGGCTCCGGTGAACGCCTGTGGCGACCGCTGATCAACCAGCCCTTCGCAGTCACCTCCAGCTTTGTCGACAAGAGTCCCAAGGGCTTTGGCCTGTTGCAACGCGATCGCGTGTTCGAGAATTATCTGGATGGCGTCAACTACGAACGCCGGCCCAGCCTCTGGGTCGAGCCGCTGGATGATTGGGGCGACGGGGCGGTGCAGCTGGTCGAACTGCCCACCGACGACGAAATTCACGACAACATCGGCGCCTACTGGCGTCCGGCACAGCCCGTCAAGGCAGGGGCATCGTTCCGGTTGCGCTATCGCCTGCACTGGCTGGCCGACGAGCCGTACCCCGCCAAAGTCGCCAAATGCGTGGCGACCCGCATCGGCCGCGGGGGCCAGCCCGGCAAGCCGCGGCCCAAGGGGGTCTACAAGTTCAGCGTCGAATTTGCCGGTGCTGCGCTTGATCCGCTCTGGGGTGACACCGTCAAGGCACAACCGGTGGTCTCGGCTTCACAGGGCACCATCAGCGGCGCATTCATGGAGCCGATTCCCGGCACGCGGCGCTGGCGCGCGATTTTCGACCTGACCCCGAAAACCGAGGATCCGGTCGAACTGCGCCTGTACATTCGCGGCAATGGCGACGCCATGACCGAAACCTGGCTGTACCAGTTCCGCCCCAACCACTAGTCGCCTCGGTGTTCCGTTCGGGGTCCCCATGGACCCCGGGCGGGGATCCCGCCCGCCTCACAAGAACTCAAGTCAGCCGCAAGGCCAGCTGCTCCATCGGCTGAGCGACCCGCACCCGCGTGATGCGGCCTTCCCGCTCGACGGCAAAGCCCTCTCCGGCCTGGCAGTGTCGATCCGTCTCCAGCACGATCAGCGCGTGTGGCTGGACGGTGCGGAAATACAGCATCTCCTCGTTCCCGCCGATCCACTCGGCGCTGGCGTATCGAATCCGCGTGGCACCGACACGGAGGCCGAGCGGCACCATCAACCCCTCGCGTCCCGGGAGTTGCAGGCTTTCCCCGTCGAGAAGGCAAGCCCCGTGCTGATACAGGCGGAAGGTCTTGTCAAAGCCGTCCAGATTGATCACATGCAGGAATCGCTCACCCTGAGCGTTGGCCGTCGAGGTCAGAAACAGGCCGGTATGCGGGCAGTCATGCTGGAACTCCGGCACGGCCCCCAGGTGTTGCAGTGCCGAGCGAAACAGGTCGATGTCGCAGGGATAGGCGGTCGTCAGCAGGATCGCCCGGCCGCGGCCGGGCGATCCTGCTGACGACCGCCTATCCCTGCGACATCGACCTGTTTCGCTCGGCACTGCAACACCTGGGGGCCGTGCCGGAGTTCCAGCATGACTGCCCGCATACCGGCCTGTTTCTGACCTCGACGGCCAACGCTCAGGGTGAGCGATTCCTGCATGTGATCAATCTGGACGGCTTTGACAAGACCTTCCGCCTGTATCAGCACGGGGCTTGCCTTCTCGACGGGGAAAGCCTGCAACTCCCGGGACGCGAGGGGTTGATGGTGCCGCTCGGCCTCCGTGTCGGTGCCACGCGGATTCGATACGCCAGCGCCGAGTGGATCGGCGGGAACGAGGAGATGCTGTATTTCCGCACCGTCCAGCCACACGCGCTGATCGTGCTGGAGACGGATCGACACTGCCAGGCCGGAGAGGGCTTTGCCGTCGAGCGGGAAGGCCGCATCACGCGGGTGCGGGTCGCTCAGCCGATGGAGCAGCTGGCCTTGCGGCTGACTTGAGTTCTTGTGAGGCGGGCGGGATCCCCGCCCGGGGTCCATGGGGACCCCGAACGGAACACCGAGGCGACTAGTGGTTGGGGCGGAACTGGTACAGCCAGGTTTCGGTCATGGCGTCGCCATTGCCGCGAATGTACAGGCGCAGTTCGACCGGATCCTCGGTTTTCGGGGTCAGGTCGAAAATCGCGCGCCAGCGCCGCGTGCCGGGAATCGGCTCCATGAATGCGCCGCTGATGGTGCCCTGTGAAGCCGAGACCACCGGTTGTGCCTTGACGGTGTCACCCCAGAGCGGATCAAGCGCAGCACCGGCAAATTCGACGCTGAACTTGTAGACCCCCTTGGGCCGCGGCTTGCCGGGCTGGCCCCCGCGGCCGATGCGGGTCGCCACGCATTTGGCGACTTTGGCGGGGTACGGCTCGTCGGCCAGCCAGTGCAGGCGATAGCGCAACCGGAACGATGCCCCTGCCTTGACGGGCTGTGCCGGACGCCAGTAGGCGCCGATGTTGTCGTGAATTTCGTCGTCGGTGGGCAGTTCGACCAGCTGCACCGCCCCGTCGCCCCAATCATCCAGCGGCTCGACCCAGAGGCTGGGCCGGCGTTCGTAGTTGACGCCATCCAGATAATTCTCGAACACGCGATCGCGTTGCAACAGGCCAAAGCCCTTGGGACTCTTGTCGACAAAGCTGGAGGTGACTGCGAAGGGCTGGTTGATCAGCGGTCGCCACAGGCGTTCACCGGAGCCGGTCCAGATAGCCAGACCATCGGAGTCATGCACCTCGGGACGCCAGTCTTCCAGGCGGCGCTTTTCGGTCTCGCTGAACCAATACATGGAGGTCAGCGGGGCCAGCCCCAGACGGGCGACGTCCTTGCGCATGAACAGGGCCGCATCGATGTCCTGCACCACGCCCTCGGTCCGGCGCACCGAAAACCGATAGGCGCCAGTGATACTGGGGCCGTTCAACAGCGCATAAATGACCTCAGGCTCGGCCTCGGATTGGGCCCCCTCGATGTAAAACTCGATGAAGTCGGGGAATTCTTCCGGCGTCGGCTCGGCCGAGTCGATGGTGACACCCCGCGCCGAGAGGCCGTACTGATTCAAGGCGCCGATCGCACGAAAATAGGAGGCGCCGAGAAAGGCCAGCCAGTCCTGGGTGCGCCAGTCCTCCCGATGACGCGACTCCTGCAGCCGGAAGCCGGCAAAGCCAGTGTCCGCCGGCAGCTTGCGGGCAATGCTGTTTTTCGGCATCGAGAAGTAGTCGTTGCTGTAGAGGATCTCACGTGACTGACCCTGCTCGACCCAGTGCATCTTGACCGATTTCTGGAAGAACTGACCGACATGGAAGAAGGTCGCCGGATACAGGCCGGGGCCCTCGGCGAACAGCGCCGATTCCGGCCTGTAGCGGATATTGCCCCAGGCCTCGTAGTCGATCTTTTCCACCACCGAGGGCATCGGCCTCGGGGGTGGGGCATATGCCGCCTTGGCCAACCGCGAGGCGCGCTCGATCAGCGCATCGAACGAGAACGGCTGCTCGGGGCCGAAATGCAGATCGGCGCTGGCCGCCTGCACGCCGATCAGGGCCTGTGCGGCCAGCAACATCCCGCCGAGCCAGAGGGCGTGGCGGGACAACAGAGGTCGATTCAGTAGGTGTGTCATCTGACTTCCAGATAGGTCGGAATTTTTCACGGCAACAACGGGCGGTGTTCATCTGCCCTGGCCCGGTCAATTCTAGACCGAAGCGGCTGGATTGGCACCGACAAACCAAGCATGATCCGCAAAAAAGGGCGCCGCAGCGCCCTTGTGTTTTCGTGGGGTGAATGCTCACCCCATCACGCATCAGGCCGCAGCCATGACATGGATTCGCTTCGGCTGCACGGCGGCTTTTTTTGGAATCGAGATTTCCAGCACACCCGCATTGCAACGCGCGGAGATGCTGTCAGCATCGGCCGTATCCGGCAGCGAGAAGCGCCGGTAAAAGCTGCCTTTGACGCGCTCGGCGCGCTTCAAACCTTCGCGACGCTCGGTCGATTCGGTAGACCGCTCGCCTTTCAGCGTGAGGATGCCGTTTTCCATCATGATGTCGATCGCTTCCGGGCTGACACCCGGCAGATCGGCCCACAGCACATAGCGATCCGCCTCTTCCTTGATGTCGACGGCGGGGGTCCATTCAGCCGTGGCTGCCGTTTCGGTGCCGGCCGCTTTGCTTTCGTAGTTACGCTCCAGTTCACGCTGCAGTTGATTGAGCAGACTCCAGGGTTCGTATCGGGACATGGGGTTCTCCTTTGGGAAGATTGGAATACACCCCCGATATGGCGTCCCCGGAACGTCTTTCAAGTACATCAGACATGGCCAGCCCAAGCCGCTACGGGACCTGCCGTAAGGCGGGACCTGCCTTGGTACCGCTGGTGCGGGGGCCTCGGACGAAAAAATCGCCCATGTATTCCCTATCCTGACGAAACCCACTATTCTTTGCACTTATTCGGTGCGAATACGCACCACATGCGAACATTCTGGCTCGGAGGGGCTTCCACTATGCTCAATACATCCCTGCGCACCCTATCAGTCCTTGCGCTTTCATTACTGACCGGCATCCGCCCCAGCCATGCCAAAGCCGATATCGTGACGGAGTCCGAGGTCAAGAACTGCCGCTTCATTTCCACTCTTTCAGCGTCCTCCGGCTATGGCAAAAACCCGCAGTGGCAGTCGATCGCCAAGCGTTATGCCGAACGCAAGGCAGAAGGCCTCGGCGCCACCCACCTCGTTATCACCAACATACAGGCTAACGGCAGTTTTAACGGGTCTGTGGACGGAAAAGCCTACGCGTGCCCTTGAGGCAACCTAAAGACAAGATGGTCCGTGATGGTGCATTCAACGATGCACTCGTGACCTATTCAGCATGACGCACCCCGATGTTGACGCCATTCATCATGGGAGTGATCGGAGAGCCGTGCACCCCTCGCCACCGGCTTGAAACGTTGCAACGTGCGAATCAAGTCAACGGCAATTGGATCCGCTTCTCCAGCCACCAATGACCTCACCAAGCAGTCGGGAGCTAAATCCCAGCCGAGACTTTCAACTCAGTAGCGCAACTAGCTCAGATCCGCTTGGCCATTACTGACACAAGAAAGCCCCGACTGGCGGGGCTTTCAGGGGTGCGATGCTTCTTACGGCATCACATGGACATGCAAACAG
>CAYFNI010000104.1:6285-7388 GCA_964344495.1 uncultured Methylococcus sp. | reverse complement strand
GCAGATTGTGCCGCTCATACAGGATTACCGTTCTGCGTTGCAGCGGGCGGCCGAACTGATCGAAACGGGTGATGCAGCGTCGCTGCTGGCACTGTTCACATCCGCGCGTGACGCGCGACAACGATTTCTGAATCAATTGGAAAAACAAGATGCATGACACGAATGTGACCTTTCTGGTACAGCCGGGTGGAACCTTGCGGGGCGAGGCACGGGTGCCCGGCGACAAATCCATTTCCCACCGCTCGATCATGCTGGGTTCACTGGCAGAGGGCACGACCCATGTCACTGGTTTTCTGGAGGCGGAGGACTGCCTGTCGACCATGAAGGCCTTCAAGGCCATGGGCGTCCAGATCGAGGGCCCGAGTGAGGGCAAGGTGACCATCCATGGTGTCGGCTTGCATGGCCTCAAGCCACCGACCGAAGCGCTTTACCTTGGCAATTCGGGGACTTCCATGCGTCTGTTGTCCGGCCTGCTCGCCGGCCAGCGTTTCGATGCGGTGCTGACCGGCGACCCCTCGCTGTCCAAGCGACCGATGAAGCGCGTCACCGAACCGCTGCGGCAGATGGGGGCCCGCATCGACACCACCGAGAAGGGCACGTCGCCGCTGCATATCCATGGCGGCGCGTCGCTCAAGGGTCTGCACTATGACATGCCGATGGCCAGCGCCCAGGTCAAATCGTGTCTGTTGCTGGCGGGGCTCTATGCCGAAGGCACGACCTCCGTGTCGGAGCCGGCGCCGACACGCGACCACACCGAGCGCATGCTGGCCGGGTTCGGTTATCCGGTGCAGCGTGAAGGCAACGTCATTTCGGTGACCTCCGGCGGCACGCTGACCGCCTGTGACATTGATGTGCCCAGCGACATTTCGTCCGCTGCGTTTTTCATGGTGGGCGCCTCGATCGCGAAAGATGCTGATGTCGTGCTCCAACATGTCGGCATCAACCCGACCCGCACCGGTGTCATCGATATTCTCAAGCTGATGGGCGCCGACATCGAGATTCTGAATCCGCGTGAAGCGGGCGGCGAGCCAGTGGCCGACATCCGTATCCGTTCCAGTCAGCTGAAAGGCATCGATATTCCGCAGGCACTGGTGCCGCTGGCC
>CAYFNI010000104.1:0-6275 GCA_964344495.1 uncultured Methylococcus sp. | reverse complement strand
GATGAGTTCCCGGTGCTGTTCGTGGCCGCCGCCTGTGCCGAGGGCGAGACACGCCTGACCGGTGCCGAGGAGTTGCGGGTGAAGGAAAGCGACCGCATTCAGGTGATGGCGGATGGGCTGCAGGTGCTGGGCGTTGACGCTGTGCCGACCGAAGACGGCATGGTCGTGCGCGGCGGACCGATGGGCGGTGGGGTGGTTCAGTCGCACGGCGATCACCGGATTGCGATGGCCTTTTCGATTGCTGGCTTGCGGGCATCGGCGCCGATCACGATTCACGATTGCGCCAACGTCAACACGTCTTTCCCGACCTTCATCAGCCTGGCGCAAAGTCTGGGTCTTGCGGTCGCGTCGCGAGGCGAAAGCTGACCATGGCCGAGCACATTCCGGTAGTGGCCATTGACGGTCCCAGTGGCTCGGGCAAGGGAACCGTGAGTCGGGCCGTGGCCAAGCGGCTGGGTTGGCATTTCCTCGACAGCGGGGCCATCTATCGCTCGCTGGCCATGGCGGTGATCCGGGCGGGCATTCCCTTCGAGCAGGAGGCGGAGATCGCCGCCCTGGCCGCCCGGATGCGACTGGAGTTTACCGCCGACGACCCGCCCCGCGTCCTGCTGGAAGGTGAGGACATTGCCGGCGAAATCGGCACCGAAACCTGTGGCAATGCGGCGTCACGCATTGCCGCCAGTGGGCTGGTGCGCCAGGCATTGCTGGACAAGCAGCGCGGGTTTCGCAAGGCGCCGGGGCTGGTGGCCGACGGGCGTGACATGGGCACCGTGGTATTCCGCGACGCCAATTGCAAGGTGTTTCTCACCGCGAGTGCCCAAGTGCGCGCGCAAAGAAGACTTAAGCAGTTGATGGACAAGGGCTTGGATGTTAACCTTGATGGCTTGACCCGCGAGATCGAGGAGCGTGACCGGCGTGACCGGGAACGTGCCGAGGCCCCGCTGGTGATGGCGGAGGGTGCGGTTCTGGTCGATTCATCCGATCTGAATGCCCAGCAGGTGATCGACAAGGTCATGGCCGTTGTCCAGTCGGCGCTCTGATTGCCGGGTCAGGTGGGTGCCAGCTTGTGGCTGGCGCATTTTTAAACTGTCAGACATGCGGTCCCTCTATCAGGGCATCGTATGCACACTTTGATGATTTTATGAGCGAGAGCTTTGCTGAGTTGTTTGAACAGAGTCTGGCCCAGGCCGAAATGCGTCCGGGCAGCATCATCCGTGGCACGGTCGTGGACATCGGTCCGGACGTCGTTGTCGTCAATGCAGGACTGAAATCCGAGGGCGTCGTGCCCAAGTGGCAGTTCCTCGACGCGGATGGCCAGATTGAGGTACAGGTCGGCGACACCGTCGAATGTACGCTGGAGTTGCTGGAAGATGGTCTGGGTGCGACCTTGCTGTCGCGCGACAAAGCAAAGCGTCTCAAGGCGTGGACCGACCTTGAAGTGGCCCATGAGAAGAATGAGACCGTGGTCGGGCGTCTGACCGGCAAGGTGCGCGGTGGCTTCACCGTGGCCATTGGTGCTCTGCGCGCGTTCCTGCCGGGTTCGCTGGTCGATGTCCGTCCGGTCCGCGATACGGCATACCTGGAAGGCCGTGATCTGGAATTCAAGGTCATCAAGATCGACCAGAAGCGCAATAACGTGGTTCTGTCACGTCGGGCCGTTGTCGAAACCGAGTTCAGCGCCGAAAAGGAAGCGCTGCTCGAGAACCTCAAGGAAGGTGCGATCGTTTCGGGTGTGGTCAAGAACCTCACCGACTACGGTGCATTCATCGATCTGGGTGGCGTCGACGGTCTGTTGCACATCACCGATATGGCCTGGAAGCGCGTTCGTCACCCGTCCGAAGCGGTCGAGATCGGGCAGGAAATTCAGGTCAAGGTCCTCAAGTACGATCAGGAAAAGAACCGTGTCTCGCTGGGTCTCAAGCAGTTGGGAGACGATCCGTGGCTGAACATTGCCCGTCGTTATCCTTCCGGCACCCGTCTGTTCGGCAAGGTCAGCAACCTGACCGACTACGGCTGCTTCGTCGAGCTGGAAGAGGGCGTCGAAGGTCTGGTTCACGTGTCCGAGATGGACTGGACCAACAAGAACGTCAACCCGTCAAAGCTGGTTCAGCTGGGTGATGAAGTTGAAGTGATGGTGCTGGACATCGACGAAGAACGTCGCCGTATCTCGCTGGGCATGAAACAGTGCCGCGCCAATCCGTGGGATGAGTTCGCATCCACTCATAACAAGGGGGACAAGATCAGCGGTACGATCAAATCGATCACCGACTTTGGTGTCTTCATCGGTCTGGATGGCAACATCGACGGTCTGGTGCATCTGTCCGATATCTCCTGGAACACCCCGGGCGAGGAAGCGATCCGCAATTACAAGAAGGGCGATGAGGTCGAAACCGTCATTCTGGCGATTGATCCGGAACGTGAGCGTATCTCGCTGGGCATCAAGCAGTTGGAACAGGATCCCTTCCAGAACTATCTGGCTACCCACGAGAAGGGTGATCTGGTCAATGGTATCGTCAAGGAAGTGGATGCCAAGGGTGCCGTCATCACGTTGGCGGAGAGCGTCGAAGGCTACCTGCGTGCCTCCGAGATCTCCCGTGATCGTATCGAGGATGCCCGTACACAGCTGAATGTGGGCGATCAGATCGAAGCCAAGTTCATGGGCGTCGACAAGAAGAACAAGGCCATCAACCTGTCGATCAAGGCCAAGGATCAAGAAGACGAAGCCGCGGCCATGAAGGGTTACTCGGATCAGGCATCCTCAGCCATGCCGACCCTGGGTGACATCTTCAAGGAGCAGATGGAAAACAAGTAAGGCGGGTCGCGCAGGAGGGACGCAGGTCCCTCCTGTCCCAGGGATGCTCAAGTGACTAAATCCGATCTCATACAGATACTCGGGGAAAAATATCCGCAGATGCCTGCCAAGGACATTGAAATGGCGGTCAAAGCGATGGTCGAATACATGGCCGAAACATTGGCACAAGGTAATCGAATCGAAATCCGGGGTTTTGGCAGTTTCTCGATCCGGTTTCGCCCACCCCGTATCGGAAGAAACCCGAAAACGGGTACCCGTGTCGAACTTGGCTCCCGCTATGTGCCGCATTTCAAACCCGGCAAAGGCCTGCGTGATAAGGTCAATGCCGGCCTTAAGGACTCTGGTTAGTCCTTGAGACGGTTCATACTCAACAGAAAGACCATGCTTCTGTATCATCTGATGCAAAGCATGGTTTTTTTTTCCGTGTGAGTACCCCCGCTGTTGCGCCTGTAATGAACCGCTTCAGCGTCATTTTTTTGCATGTTCACTTGGCTCCGGCTGAGATGATCGGCTTCAGGACTGGCTGATGGATGTGTCTGATTGGGTCGCTCTCCTGCTCCCGGTAGCGGCCGCTTCCGGTTGGTATGCGGCAGGAAAGCACTACACGCGGAAGTATCTCACCAATTTCCGGCATCCGCTGACGCAGGCCTATCGGCGCGGCCTGAACTACCTTCTGGATGAAAAAACGGACAAGGCCATTGATGCGGTGACGCGGATTCTCGAGCAGGAATCCGAGCCGATGGAGACCCATCTGGTTCTGGGTAACCTTTTCAGAAGACGGGGCGAGGTGGAAAAAGCCATCGAGATCCACGAAAAACTGAGCAAGGAAGCGAACCTGACGCCGGCACAAACGGCCCGAGCCAATTTCGAGCTGGGACTTGATCACATGCGTGCCGGGCTACTGGATCGAGCCGAACGGATTTTTGTCTCGCTGCGGGAAACCAAGTCCCACGGAAAGCCGGCCTTGCAGCAATTATTGCAGTTGTATCAACAGCAGAAGGATTGGCAAAAAGCGATTGCCTGTGTGCTGGAGCTTCGAGGTATCAGCAAGCCACGCCATGGGGAGACCGCCGCACACTTTCTGTGCGAACTGGCCGAAGAAGCGATGGTTCAGCATCGCCTCAAGGATGCGCGCGACTATCTCACGCGGGCATTGCAGGATGACCCCTCCTGTGTGCGCGCCAGCATTGTCAGAGGCCGCCTCGAGCTGGTCAATGGCGAACTGTTGCAGTCGTTGCAGACCTTCAAGGCCGTTGAGGCGCAGAACCCCGTTTTTCTCCCTGTGGTCATACCCTTGATCTGTGCCTGCTGGGAGCGGCAGGGGAATGAGCGGGAACTCATGCAGTATCTGGATCAAATCCATCAGGAATTTGGCATCGTCTCTGCGGCGGTACTCCGGTCCGAACGGCTCAAGCGAACCCAGGGAGTTGAAGCTGCCATTGATTATCTCTTGCCGATTCTCGAGGCCCACCCGGAATCGACCGCCATCAACCGTGCCTTGGCCTTATTGTCAGAGGACAGTCGTTATGGTTCAGGCAAGCTGCGGCGGTTATGTACCCTGCTTGAGACCCTGGCTGAGGGATCACAGCAATTCAGGTGCGACCACTGTGGATTCGGGCTCTCCGAACTGTACTGGCGCTGCCCGTCCTGCCAGCACTGGGATTCGGTCACTCCAACCGAAAGTTTCAACATATCGTCCTTGTTGCCCAACGGCGAAGACGACATCAAAATCAGATAAGCTGCGACAGGGTATCCTGTCGGCTTGTCCCGACTTCAACCCCATCCGAGGTAACGGATTGCACCCCACTAATATCACCTGGCATGCCGGTCAGGTTAATCGCCTTGAAAGAGAGCGCCTCAACGGGCATAAAAGTTTCGTGCTCTGGTTCACCGGGCTTTCTGGAGCCGGCAAGTCGACTCTTGCGCACCGGATTGAGCAGCGCCTGTTTGATCTTGGCTGCAGCACCTACGTGTTGGACGGGGATAATGTCCGACACGGGCTATGCCGGGATTTGGGTTTCAGCCCCGAGGATCGACAGGAAAACATCCGCCGAATCGGTGAAATGGCTAAACTCATGGCCGACGCCGGATTGATCGTCGTCACGGCCTTCATATCCCCGTTTCGGAGCGATCGTGACAACATTCGCGCGCTCATGGCTGCGGGAGAATTCATCGAAGTCTACTGTGATGCCTCGCTCGCCGTATGCGAGCAACGTGATGTCAAGGGACTCTACAAAAAGGCACGCAACGGCGAAATCCCTGACTTTACCGGCATCTCATCCCCGTATGAGGCGCCATTGAGCCCCGAAATCACTGTTCAGACCGGACGGGATGGATTGGAACACTGTGCCGATCAGGTGATTGACTATCTGTCGGCGCAGTCATTGATAACCATAACAAAACAGGTGCAAGCGTCATGAAGCAAAAAGTCAGAAAAGCCGTTTTTCCCGTTGCCGGGCTGGGTACCCGTTTTTTACCGGCGACCAAGGCCAGTCCGAAAGAAATGCTGCCCATCGTCGACAAGCCGCTGATCCAATACGCCGTGGAAGAAGCCGTAGCGGCGGGGATAGACACGTTGGTGTTTGTCACCAGTCGGACCAAGCGCTCGATTGAGGATCATTTCGACAAGGCTTACGAGCTGGAGACCGAGCTGGCCATGCGCGGTAAAACCGAGGTACTGCAAGCCTTGCAGGGCATCGTGCCGCCGCATGTCACCTGTGTCTATATTCGTCAGGCCGAAGCCTTGGGTCTGGGGCACGCCGTCAATTGTGCCGCTGCCGTGATTGGCGACGAACCGTTCGCGGTCATCCTCGCCGACGACATGATCGATGATGGCGCCCGTGGCTGTCTCAAGCAAATGGTGGATGTTTTCGATGAGTGGCAATGTTCGGTGCTGGGCACTGAGCAGGTTCATCCCTCCGAGACGCAGAGCTACGGCATCGTCAAGGCCGAACAGGTCAGGCCTGGCCTCGGCAAACTCAGCGGGATTGTTGAAAAACCCAAGCCCGAGGTGGCGCCCTCGAATCAGGCCGTGGTTGGCCGCTACATTCTTACCCCGGGGATCTTTGAACGCCTCAACAACGTCACGCGTGGTGCAGGCGGCGAAATCCAGCTCACCGATGCCATCGCCATGCTGCTGGAGGACGAGCCGGTGTTGTCCTTCGAGTTTGAGGGCAAGCGCTATGACTGTGGCTCAAAGCTGGGCTACCTGATGGCGACGGTTGAACAGGGCCTTAAACACGATGAATTGCGTGAGAGCTTCAAAGCCTATCTGACAGGACTCAAGCTCGGCTGAGTTCGAGTTCAGGTTCGCCGGCCACTCCTCACCGGGGAGTGGCCGGCGCTTAAGTTTTCCCCCTTCTAAACCGGCCACAGAGGCCGCGACCTATCCATCAACAGCTGCTTGTAATCTCCAGCACTGCCCGGCGCGACAACCGGAGCCCCGTCCGGCACTCCTCGCAAC
>CAYFNI010000103.1:7303-7513 GCA_964344495.1 uncultured Methylococcus sp. | reverse complement strand
GCGGGCGGTCAGTGCCTCGTTTTCGGCGGCCTCGGCGGGCATTTCATCCGGCTTGGCGGGCGCAGGGTCGAAGTGCGGCAGCGGGGGCAGTTTCAAGCTTGCCGGATCGATCCCGGTGGTCGGTAGCTTGCCCTCGTAGCGCTGGCCCAGCGGAAAGATGACGTGTCGGCTGGGCTGCAGCACGGGGTCTGGTGGCAGCGCTCTGGTTTC
>CAYFNI010000103.1:279-7293 GCA_964344495.1 uncultured Methylococcus sp. | reverse complement strand
GGTGGATCTGTTCGCGGATCATCTGGCGGTCATGCAGCCACTTGCGCAGTTCGTGCAGGCGTTTGAGCTGGTCGTAGCTGAGGCTGGAAATGGTTTCCACGACTTCGACCTCCTCTTCGGCTTCGGTCGGGCCGACGATGATGCGCGGTTCAGCCGCCACGGTCATCGCCAGCGACGCCAGCTGGCCAGCCAGGATGCGGGTGAGCCAGGGGGAAATCTTCCGCATTCAGGCGTCCCGGGACGGCGATTCGGCGGACTGCGGCGCGACCGGTTGGACCTTGAGTACGACGTTCTCGGCATCCACCACCCGCACCCGGGCGCCGGCCGGGCAGTCATCGCCCTCGACCCGCCAGGTCGAGTCATCCACGCGAATCTTGCCGCGACCATTGAGTATCGGCGCATCGAGGGTAAAGACGCGGCCGATGTACTGGGCCGTGCGCTGATTGAGCAGCGGCCGATCGGTTTCGATCGGGTGCCGTTTCATGAAGCGGCGCGAGGCGGTGATGCTGACCACGGACAGCAGTGAAAACAGCAGCGCCTGATGTTCCAGCGACAGGGTGGGAAACAGCCACAGCACGATGCCGACCAAGCCGGCGCTCTGACCCATCCACAGGAAGAAGGTGCCGGGCGCGAGCAATTCGACAATAAGCAGCACGACGCCCAGCGACCACCAGTGCCAGAACACGACCTCGAACGGCATGGCTAGCGCTCCTTGCGGCTGAAGGCTTCGCGAGTCAGTTCGGTGATGCCGCCCAGCGAACCGATCAGGCTGGAGGATTCCAACGGCATCAGGATGACCTTGTTGTTGTCGGCAGCGGCCAGTTGTTGCAGCGCCTCAACGTATTTTTGCGCGACAAAGTAGTTGATGGCCTGCACACTGCCTTTGCCGATGGCGTCCGACACCACGGTCGTGGCCTGCGCTTCGGCCTGTGCCAGACGTTCGCGGGCTTCCGCCTCGCGGAAGGCGGCTTCCTTGCGGCCCTCGGCTTCCAGCACGGCCGCCTGCTTCTCGCCTTCGGCGCGCAGAATGGCGGACTGACGCTGGCCTTCGGCTTCCAGCACCACGGCGCGCTTGTCGCGTTCGGCCTTCATCTGGCGGGCCATGGCATCGACCAGATCCTGCGGCGGCTTGATGTCCTTGATCTCGATCCGGGTCACCTTGACCCCCCAGGGCGTGGTCGCATCATCCACCACCGCCAGCAGCCGGGCGTTGATCTCATCGCGCTTGGACAGCAGTTCGTCGAGATCCATCGAGCCCATCACGGTGCGGATGTTGGTCATGGTCAGCTGCAGGATGGTGTACTCGAGCTGGCTCACCTCATAGGCGGCGCGGGCGGCGTCGATGACCTGGAAGAACACCACCCCATCGACCCGCACCATGGCGTTATCCTTGGTGATGACTTCCTGCGACGGGACATCCAGTACCTGCTCCATCATGTTCATGCGGGCGCCGATCTGGTCGATGACCGGCATGATGAAGTTAAGGCCCGGCGAGAGTGTCATCGTGTATTTGCCGAACCGCAGCACCGTATAGGCCATGCCCTGCGGGACAAAGCGCACGCTCAGCACGACCAGCGCCACAGAGAGGATGAGGAGGAGCAGAACGAAGGATCCGAAGGCAGTCATTGCAACCTCGTGGAAACGGGAAAGGTCAGGCGCCGGTTATTACCACATCGCCAGGGAGGGCGTGCCGGCTGACGCTAATGATAGAGCAGACGCGCGGGCTCTGCTCAGGGTTCGTCGGGTGCCAGACCGTTCCGGTTCGCCTGCCGCTGGATGGCGGTCAGTATGCCGCGTAGCAGGTGGAGTTCCTTCTGTTCCGGCTGGGCGCGGTTGAAGACGCGGCGCAAGTGCCGCAGGATCGAGGTTTCGTGCTTGGTGGCGTGAAGGAAGCCAATGCCGCGCAAGGTTGCCTCCAGATGACCGTAGAAGGATTCCATCTCGTCGGCGGTCGCGAGCAGCGGCCTGTCGGCGCTAGGGGCGACCGGGGCCTGAAGCTGAGCCTGAAACAGTTCGTACGCCACGACCTGTACCGCCGCCGCGACGTTCAGCGAACTGTAGTCCGGGTTGCAGGGAATGTGCAGCAGGAAATGGCACCGCTCCAGTTCCTCGTTGGTCAGGCCGGAGCTCTCGCGGCCGAACAGGATGGCGGTTCGGGCCGAGGTGGCCGTCACGCGGGCCGCACAGACCCGGGCGTCGACCTGCGGCCAGGCGATGTTGCGCAATCGGGCGCTGGCGCCGACCACCAGTTCGCAGTCGGCAATCGCCTCCTCCAGCGTTGCGCAGACACGCGCCG
Source organism: uncultured Methylococcus sp. (assembly GCA_964344495.1). GTDB lineage: Bacteria > Pseudomonadota > Gammaproteobacteria > Methylococcales > Methylococcaceae > UBA6136. The sequence continues at coordinate 4,997 of CAYFNI010000103.1, read as the reverse complement.
CGTCGAGCACATCATCCGCGCCTGCCGCCCGCGCCCGTGCCTCATCGCTGGGAAAGGCTTTCGGCTCCACCAGTGCCAGATCGCTCAGCCCCATGTTCTTCATCGCCCGGGCAGCCGCACCGATGTTGCCGGGATGCGTGGTGTTGATCATCACGATCCGTACGGTGGACAGGGGCTTCATGGGAGGGGCGACGGCTTGGTTGATGGCCGGTCACTATAGCAGAAGCCGTTGATAGCCACCGAGGTCGCTGGTCCTCACTTTGGCCGGGGCTGGGTGGCACGATGAACGAGGAGAGTGCCGATGTGTGTTCTAGGGTAAATCGCGGATGCAGAGTAAGCCGGCAAATGCGGTCATACTGTCGGCGAAACCCATGAACTGGCGTCCTTGCTTGAGATCCGCCTGCCCCTTCCTGTTCAACCTGACACGGAGACATTCCATGAGTACGTCCGTACTGCCCCCGCAAAAGCAACTGACCTGCATGATTGGACACCCGGTCGCGGAAAACCCGATTGATCAAATGTTCGATCATGTCTTTGCGCATTACGGATTGAACTGGCAGTTTTGGAAGTGTGATGTCCGCAGTGAGGCCGATGTCGGCGCGGCCATGGCGGGTATTCGCGCCCTGGGTTTTGCCGGTGCCTGTATCACAGTCCCTTACAAGGTGGCTGCTATTCCTTTTCTCGATGAAGCCGACCGGGATGTCAGCGCCATCGGGGCAGTCAATTACATGACCATCCAGGACGGCAGGCTGATCGGTCATAACAATGATGGGAAAGGTGTTATCAAAGCCATCCAGAAAGTCACCCCCATTCAGGGTAAGCGTGTGGTCATGTTGGGTGCAGGGGGCGCCGGGAGGGCAATGGCAGTGGAGTTGGCATGGGCGGGTGCGGCGCATGTGACCCTGATCACCCGGCGCGAATCACAGGGGCTGGAGGTTGCGCAGAGAGTGACTGCTGCATCCGGTGTTCCTTGCGAATTCCTGCAATGGACGGGCACAGTGCAGGTTCCAGCCGGTACCGACATTTTGATGAATGCCACGCATCTCGGATGCGCGCCCGAACTGGAGCCGGTTCCGATTGCGTGGGAGAGCCTCTTGTCGACAACGACGGTTGTCGATGTCATCACCAATCCCAGAACAACGCCATTCCTCGCAACTGCCCGGGAGAAAGGCTGCCCCATCGTTGATGGCGTGGAAATGCTCGTGCAGCTTGCGATGCAGATTTTTGAGCAATGGACCGGCATCAAGCCGGATGAAAGCATTTTCCAGCGTGCCGTTGCGAAAGCGCTCGGAGAGTAATGGGTGCTGGATAACCCATCGCTGGTCGACGACAAACGATCTCTGGTCGATTGATCTGATGGCACAGTGCTATCGCGCTCACCGCCGCCAGAAACCCGGGTTGGCTCGCCGCTTGGCAACGCATGCCGGGATCAGAATTAGGGCGGGTTAGATGGGTTGGCTTCGGTTTCGGGGCCATTTTGTCGAGCCCCATATTGGGTGTTGGTGCGTGCCGGGCGTCATCCAGTCTGTTGCTGCGTTGGAGCAATGGACCAACGGGTGAGGATCGGCGCCACCTGTCAGACCGTGGCACTTTTATTCAGCCACGCCCAGCCACAACGATCGCGTTGGGAACATGATGATTTCTTTTTCGACTCGTCGCGGAGACTCACCCCATGGTTGAGGATGGTGTTTGCTCCGGTGTCACCGCCAGGATGAATCCCGATCAGAGCAGTTTGATGCCCTGGGCGTGGGCTGTTTTTAGAATATCGATCAAAAGCCGCTGCCGTTTCTGGATCAGGTTGTCCTGACTGCTTTCTCTCAGATGAAAGTGAATGGCGAGCTCCAGTCTCGAACCGGACAGGCTGCTCAGGCCGACCCTGACCCGTTGCGGATCGACGCTGGGGGTGTCCTTCAGCTGGGTGTTCAATGCCCGCATAAAGTCCTCAAGCATTTCCGGCGGGGTATTGATGTCAAGGTTGAGGGTATTGCGGACCTCCAACTGATCGGCGTGTCCCTGGTTGGTGACGGCGCTGTTGACGATTGCCCCGCAGGGAATGGTCACCACCGTGCCGTTGGGTGACTTGATGCGGGTGCTCCGGAAGCCGACTGATTTCACCACGCCCTCGGAATCACCGAATTTCACCGTGTCCCCGATTGTGAACGGTTTTTCGAGCATGATGATGATCGAGCCGATGAGGTTGGCCATGGTCTGCTGTGCCGCCAGTGCCACCGCCAGACCGCCAATACCAAGACTGGCGACCACCGAATAGGAGGGCAGCCCGATGCGATCGGCGCCATGCACGACGATGAAAATGGCCACGGCCAGATTAAGCAGGCGCAGGATCAGCCGGATCAGTTGGCTGTGAATGCTGTTTTGCTTCAGCTTCTCCGAACGGATGATTGATTGGGCGATGGCCTCGCCGATCATCCAGAACAGCCAGGTCAGCGCCGTGTAATGCAGCACCCACAGCAGTGTGACGAAGACGTTGTAGAAGAAGCCCTCGAAGCGCAGCACCTCACTCACGATCCTGATGGTGATGTATGAGGCGACGGAAAACACGGCCGGTCGGCAGATCAGGGCCCAGTTGCGCTTTTCGGGGCCCTGGTGCCGGAATCGATTTTCGAAACGTCTGGCCAGCCAAATGAACAGGGAGGCGAGCAGCAGAACCAGCGCCAGTCCAAACCAGCGCCACAAGGGTTGATTGAGGAACAGCGGTTGATGGATGTAGTCTCGCCCGAGTATCCACCGTGGCGGCACTAAACGGTGCAAGGCCAACATCACCATGAAGGGGGCTCGGGCCTGTGTCTCATACCAGTCCACGGTTGAGGTGTTGATGTAGGGCAGACCCTTTATGTTTTCGTAGAAACCCGGAACCCGTTCCACTGTGTCTGTCGAGAAAAGGTATTCGCCGGCCCTGTTCCCCGTCTCCATCCGGCTGAGGGTAATCTCGGTATTCGGTAGCGTCCATTTTCCGGTTTTGGAGAGGCTCATCGCTGTAGCGTCCGGAACCTCGTCAGGCGGAGGCAGTTTGAGGCGGTCCAGTACTTCCTTGAGCTGGATGCACAACTTCCGCGACGATTCCCAGGCCATGGCCGGGGGCATGGCGCTCAGGTCTAGGGTGCGGATGGCGGCCTCAAGGTAATTTCGCGTGCCCTCCAGTGTGGCGATTTCTTCAGGGGTGAAAAATAAACGTTGAGAGTCACGATACTGATAGAAAGTGCCAAAACCTTTTTCGTGAGCCGACTCCATCAGGTCAATGAAACCGAACAGCGTGGCCCGGGGGCTGGAGGTGTCCACCGGCTTCAGCGGATTGAATGGGCTGCCGGTCGCGGCACAGGCCCAGGCGCTCAGCCAAAACAGCAGCAGGTTACGAAGAATCGGATTCACTGGGTGAGCCGACATGGCGGGCCTCGTCTTGGGTTACGGGTGGGGCAAAGGAGTGACTCGGGGCATTAGCGGACCGGGATAGTGAGTGTTGGCGCCGCCATCTTGGCGGATCCGGCCTGTAGTCGGAACAGCTGGGTCAGCAGCATGAAAGTTGATTTGGATTCGATGTCGTTGTCGGCGATGTAAAACCAGTAATCGCGGTAGGGGATGGCCAGCATGGCGTTGTCCGGCCTGGAGTCCGACTTGTAGACCTTGAACAAACGGCCGCCGGGGGTTTCGCTCCAGTCGAACAGTCCACCCTCCCGGCGCTGAGTTTTCTTGATCAGGCCTTTCTCCAGATGTTCGGCGGGCGCCTCTATGTTATGCGACAGATAAAAGAAGATGCTCATCAGCGAGCGGGTGGTTACCGAGATGATATCCGGGCCGCGCTGCAACGCATTCTCTGAAACCAGGTATACATTGCGGTCAGGGTCCAAGCCCATCAGTTCCTTGATGCGGCCGATGCGGTCCTCGAAGCCGGGGCGGCTGCGAATCTCGACCATTACCCGTTTGGTCTCGGGATCGTAGCGCGGCGTGATCAGGTGCGACTCGCGCACGCTGTCCAGCAGATCGATCAGCTCCATGAAGCCCTCATTGCGGGCCGGTGCCAGGTCGGGTGTGGGTCCTGACGCCGTCGGCGAATTCTCCAAGTCATTAATGCGTTCTACACAGAGACCGAAGACGCGTTTGGAGCTCCAGCCGGAATTATTCAATTCGAAGATTTTGTCGAGGCCAATGCGGCTGAGCAGACTCTTCACGAAGGATTCCCCCTGCAGGGGAGCATAGGAAATCGTGGGCTGGGTCGTGTAGGTGGCGCCGGCGCTTAGCGCTCCGCTGGCATCGTTCGTGCCCAGACTCGCGCCGCTGAAATCGCTGTTAATCTCCAGCTTCAGCGTCGCGGCGACGTTGGTCACATCCAGAAAGAAGGTCGGGTCGTGGTAATGAATGCGCACCAAGTTCTGCAAATACTGCTCGTTGATGCTGTCGTTGATGGCCTGATTGTAGAGCGGATGGGTACCCTTAAGCTCGTCTGGGCCGAATGAGTGACAGCCGGTGAGTCCAAGCAGGGCCAGGATGCTGGCCGTCAGTACGGAAAGTCGCATGAATGTTCGGATGTTCTGGGGCTCAAAAGCGCCTCGTCTGCGTTTTCCCTGTGGGACAGCTCGCGGCAGCGGAGGCGCGTATCACATCGTATTGACTATCCGACATCGAGGTGGGGATTTCAATCCCCCCATGATCCATGGTTTGTAGTCGGCCCGAAAAACTCACGGGAGCCCCAACCCCATTTCAGA
>CAYFNI010000103.1:0-269 GCA_964344495.1 uncultured Methylococcus sp. | reverse complement strand
ATTAATGTATTTGATGCATGGGTCGTCATTGTGAATGCAGAGCAAGTTGATGCCCAGCTTAAAATGAGAATAATTGTTTTCATCTAAGAATGACACTAGCTTGCTTTCATCCGCTTTAATTCGCTCCATTAATATAATCGGCTTGTTTGTTTTAATGGTGCGCTGCCCTCCCAGTAGCGCGTCGTGCTCCATGCCTTCGATGTCAATCTTAATGAAGTCAACCCTGGGGAGTTTAATGCCATCGATAGAAACCAGTCTGACGGCAACCA
>CAYFNI010000102.1:0-7565 GCA_964344495.1 uncultured Methylococcus sp. | reverse complement strand
TCCAGCATCAGGGTGAACGGCGAACGCTCCAGCACACGCAGGTACAGGGCGGGCTTGCCAGCGACATGGGCCACCCGGATCTCGCCGACCGTATCCAGATCCGGCACCAGACGGTTCAGGCGCACGAAATTGGCCTCGCACAGCCTGTGCAGCCAGAGTGGTTTTTCAGCCGGAACGAAAACCCCCATCGACGCCGCCGTCAGGGCTCGCTGTAGGTCGCACAGGCGCTGGTCGTCTCCCACAGCGTCACGCTCTGGACATTAAGCCCTTGCGCCTTGACCCGGCGATAGATCAACTGGGCCAGATACTCGGCGGTCGGATGCTCATCCAGCAGCAGGAAGCGTTCGCCGCCCCGCTCCAGGGCCGGCACCAGGGGATCCTCCCGATGCAGCAGCAGATTGTGATCCAGCTCGGCATCAATGTAGTCGTGGGCGACGGCACTGATGTCGGCAAAATCGCACACCATGCCCTGGTCATTGAGCGCCGCGGCCGTCACGGTAATGGACGCTTTCACGCTGTGTCCGTGCAAATGCCGGCACTTGCCCTGATGCCCCATGAGGCGGTGTCCGTAGCAAAAATAAACGTCTTTGGTAATGGTAAACATGCTGTTCGATGACTGGTGTCCCGGCTGGGACCGAACTATTCGCTGCGAATGCCCTTGATGGTACCCGCCATGCGGAAATCGCCGGCGGCGTCACGCTCGCAGACGGTCAATTCGATGAAGGCCACGAGGGGCGGGGACAGCCCCCTGACCGCACCGATGCGCACCTCGGCCGCCTGCCCGACCGGCAACGGCGTGGGGCCCCGAAAGCAGATACCGCTGCCGGTCAGGCTGATGCCTTCCCCTTCGACGGTCTCCGCCTCCGCGATGCAGCGATACGCCACCGTGCACTGAATCGGCGTTTCCTGAACTCGACCGGCGGCTTCATTTTTCACTGATATCACCCGAATGTGTGGCGGCCGGTCCATTGTAATCCAGACCGGGCCGCACTGACCCTGCAACCGGACCGGCGATACCCAGATGAACTTGGCCGTACGGGGTCGGCCTGTGGTAATGTTCCGCCGTTTTTCAGCCCATCCATCGGGCGCATCACCCGCAGCCTATTCTCTTATCGTTCTGAGCAGACCGCATCCATGAGCAGCAAACGGCATGTCCTGACCGGCATCACCACCACCGGCACCCCGCACCTCGGCAACTACGTTGGCGCCATCCGGCCCGCCATCGAAGCCAGTCACCGGCATGACGTGCTGCCGTTCTATTTTCTGGCCGACTATCACGCGCTGATCAAGTGCCAGGATCCGGAACGGGTGCGCCAATCCACGCTGGAAATCGCCGCGACCTGGCTGGCCCTGGGCCTCGATACCGCCAATGCCGTGTTCTACCGCCAGTCCGATGTGCCGGAAATCGCCGAACTGGCGTGGATTCTCAACTGCGTCACCGCCAAGGGCCTCATGAACCGCGCCCACGCCTACAAGGCGGCGGTCCAGAGCAACCAGGACAGCGGCGAGGCCGATCCCGACAAGGGCGTGACCATGGGGCTGTTCAATTACCCGGTCCTGATGGCGGCCGACATCCTCATGTTCAACGCCCATGAGGTCCCGGTGGGCAAGGACCAGATCCAGCACATCGAGATGGCGCGCGACATCGCCGGCCGCTTCAATCACATTTACGGCGAACACTTCGCCATCCCGGAGGCGGTAGTCAGTGAGGACACCGCCACCCTGCTCGGTCTGGATGGCCGCAAGATGAGCAAGAGCTACGACAACACCATCCCGCTGTTCATGGACGAGAAGAAGTTCCGCAAGCTCATCAACAAGATCAAGACCAATTCGCAGGAACCGGGCGAGCCGAAGGATCCGGACAACTGCACGCTGTTCAGCATCTACAAGGCCTTTGCCACCGCAGAGGAAACCGCAGCCGTCCGTGTCCGCTACGCCGAAGGCATCGGCTGGGGCGAGATGAAGGGCGTGCTGTTCGAGTACCTGAACGATCACCTCAAGGACGCCCGGGAGCGCTACGACGCCCTGTTGCAGGCGCCGGAAAAAATCGAGGCGGCCCTCCAGGACGGCGCGGTAAAGGCCCGCGACTACAGCCGGCCGTTCATGCAGGAAATCCGCGCCAGCATTGGCATCCGCCCGCTCGGCTAAGCCGCGCACACGTTTTCGGGAGGTTCGCATGCACACGGTCATCATCGGCTCCGGCATGGCCGGCATCACGCTTGCCGAGGAACTGCGCAAACACGCTCCGGACACCCGTCTGACCGTGCTTACCCATGAGACCCACGGCTACTACTCACGGCCGATGCTGTCGCATGGCTTTTCCCGTGACGACATCGAAACCAAGATCATCCTGCGCACCTTCGACGACCTGCGTGCCGCCGGAATCGAGGTACTGGAGGCCGCCGACGTAACGGCCCTCGACCGCGCCGCCAAAACCGTGCGCTACCGTCGTCTGGGTCAGGACGCCGCGCTCGACTACGACCGGCTGGTGCTGGCCACCGGCTCGGCGGCCTTCGTGCCGCCGCCGTTCCGGGGCGCCGAAGCGCTGTTCCATGTCGTCAACAGCCTGGATGACCTGATTGCCCTCCGCCGGATCCGCGCCGAGCTGTGCGCCCAACACCGCCAGCCGCGCTGGGCCGTGGTGGGCGGCGGCCTGATCGGCTGTGAAGTCGCCTCCGATCTGGCCAAGGCGGGCGATGCCGTAGTGCTGTTCCACGCCCTGCCGCGGCTGATGGAGCGGCAGCTGGTGGAGGAGGATTCGGCCTCGTTGCGCGACGTTCTGACCGGGATGGGCATCGACGTGCGTCTGGAGGCCGGCGTAGAGGGATTCGAACAGCAGGACGGACGACCGGCACTCCGCCTCGCCACCGGCCTTGAGACCGGCTTCGACGGCATCCTGCTCGCCACCGGCTTCAAGCCGCGCACCGAACTGGCTCAGGCGGCCGGACTGGAGGTTCGGCGCGGCATTGCTGTCGACGACCATTTACGCACCACCGATCCCGACATTTTCGCGCTGGGCGATGCGGTTGAATGTGCCGACGGCCGGATCTATGCCTATGTCATGCCGATCCGCCAGCAGGCACTGTGGCTGGGCAGCTACCTGGCCGGCCTGACCACCGACCCGTGGCAACCGCCGGCATTCAAGCCCCGCGCCAAGGTTCACGGCTTTAACGCCGCGCATCCGTACCTGCTGTAGCGGCCGCCGGCCCATCTCACGCCAGCTCCGACGGCAGCGGCGGGGCCCGAACAGGGCCATCAGGCGATCAGTCCGGGGTTTTCTCCTCATACAGCCGCTCGATCACCTCCAGGGAAAACCGGTGATTCTCGGCCGCCGGCAGGATGACTTCGATATAGGCCGCCCGATCCAGCGTCGGGATCTGCGACAGCACCTGCTCCAGTTCGCCAAGGGTCGACACCCGGGCCACGAACCAGTCCTTGCAGCCCATCGCCGCCGGCAGGGCACGATAATCCCAGCGCGGCAGCCGGTCATAACTCCGCACCGGGCCTTCTTCCGGAATCAGCACTTCCTCAATGGCGAACAGCCCGTTATTGAGCACGAAAATCACCGGCTTGATGCCTTCCTGTCCCATGACGCCGAGTTCATTGGCGGTCAATTGATGCGAGCCATCGCCCGTCACCAGGATCACGCGACGCTGCCGGTCTGCCAGCGCGACGCCCAGCGTCGCCGGCGTTGCCCACCCGATCGAGCCCCACAGTCCCTGCGCCTGATAGGACACGCCGTCGGGCAGCCGGAGCTTGTTCAGATGAAACATGCACGACCCGGTCTCGCCCACCAGCACGTCCCCGTCACGCAGCAGGCCCTGCAAGCGCGGGTAAAAACTCGCTGACGTCAACGCCTCGTCAGCCCGCCCGGCCGGCACTGGCGGAAGCGGCTCTGCCGGCACCGTCGGCGACGCAAACACCGGTGCGACCGGCAGCAAGGCCTGCAGCAGATCACCGAGTGCGACACAGGAAAAGACCTTGTCGCCGATGCGGACATGGTCTTCCGCCAGCGTGATCAGCCGGCCCGGGTCGATGTCGTTGGTCCGCAGGCCGGTATTGAGATCGACCTCGATGTGATCGCCGATCTCCAGAATCAGATCAGCCGTCTCGACCTGTGCCTTGACGCTCGCCGGCGCCGAATTGACGCCGTTGTAGATTCCCAGAAACTGGGGATGCGCCTCGGAGAACAGACCCTTGTCGATGGGTGCCGCCGCGAACGGCAGCCGGGTCCGGTTGATCAGCGCCAGACAGGCGTGGGTCAGGCCATACCGCGCGACCAGCATGGTCGGCAACACCACCGGATTGCGTGCCGTATTCAGACGCGCCAGGATCTCCTCCAGCGCCGCCGCCAATTCCCGGGGATCGCTGCCGTTGCGGCGCACTGCCGCCAGCGGCTGGCCCGATACCGGCGTACCAATAACCGGCATCTTGGCGAGATCCTGCGGTATCTGAATGTAGGCCGGAGCACTCTGACGCAGGGCCTCGGCGATGACACGTTCCAGTTCCAGAATCGCGTTGTCCGGGGTCAGGACGGCACTGACGCAGCCCGCGGCGGCCGCAATCGCGACAAAGTTGCCATACACCCCGTCGCCCAGCGTATGGTGCGCCACCAGATGCTTGCGCTGCAGCCGCAGGCTTGGCGCCCCCACCAGATGAAACACCGGCAGACGATGCGCGCGGGCCCCCATCAAGCCATTGATGGCGCTCAGCTCCCCCACCCCATAGGTGGTCGTCATCACCGCTGCACCCCGCACCCGGGCATAGCCGTCCGCGGCATAGGCGGCATTCAGCTCGTTCGCGCACAAGACCCACTGGATACCCGGCGTCGTCTCGATCGCATCATCAATCGGAAAGGAATAATCCCCCGGCAGGCCGAACACGCGATCAATGCCGAGAGCGGCCAGACGCTGGATGACATATTCGGCAACGGTGGGATGGGATCTGTGCATGCAGGATTCTCCGAAAAGGGTATTGGATAGGGGTATCGCTCAGGGTGCGGGACCGGTGGACTCGCGTCAGCTCACGCCGGAAACGCCAGCGCCCGAATCCACACCCACGCGGACGGGGCGTGGTTGAAGGCTTTCATCTTAAGTGGCCGCCCACATCCGTCAAGCGGCCACCCTGATACCCTTACTGAATCTCTTTCCAACCGCTCTCGAAACCCCTGTCAGAACGGAACAATCCCCCCTGAAAACGACCCTTTCCGCCCTGGCATTCGCCTGCCGGATACGATGACAACGGGCTCGACCGTTCAGGTGGGGCACTGGGCCTACGTGAGCCACACCCGCCCGGCCAGCCCAGCGGGTCAGCGCGGCCCGGCTCCGGCCTGTCGGTGCCAGCCTTCCTCGACCAGTGTCCCGACACGACCCCCACGACCTTCTCGCCCGATCAATAGGCCCGACGCCGTTGACGCCCATCGTGCAGACCGCCCGAACACGTGTCCGGGTACGCACGGCGTCCAGACCGCACTGCCCGTCTTGAAAACCGTCAGGCCCGCCCCCACTTTTCCGGCTCAACCCTTTTTTACTCACCGAACCACCCGACTCTGGAGGCTAGACAACGCCATGACTGTTGCCGAAAACAAGGTCACGATGGGTTTCGAAGCAGAAGTCAAACAACTGCTGCATTTGATGATCCACTCGCTCTACAGCAACAAGGAAATCTTCCTGCGCGAACTGATTTCCAATGCTTCGGATGCCGCCGACAAGCTGCGCTTCAACGCCCTGGCCGACGACGCCCTGTATGAAGGCGATCCGAACCTGAAAATCCGCATCGAAGTCGACAAGGACGCCCGCACCCTTACCCTGACCGATAACGGCATCGGCATGACGCGGGATGAAGTGCGCGAAAACATCGGCACCATTGCCCGTTCCGGCACCCGCCATTTCTTCGAATCCCTGACCGGCGACCAGGCCAAGGACAGCCAGCTGATCGGCCAGTTTGGTGTCGGCTTCTACTCCTCCTTCATCGTCGCCGACAAGGTGGTGCTGGAAACCCGCAAGGCCGGCACCACGCACGACCATGGCGTTCGCTGGGAATCGGCCGGCGAAGGTGACTACACGCTGGAAAGTTTCGACAAACCGGAACACGGCACCCGCATCACCCTGCATCTGCGCGAGGGCGAAGACGAATTTCTCGATGACTGGAAACTGCGCGGCATCATCCGCAAGTTCTCCGACCACATCTCGCTGCCGATCGAAATGCTCAAGCCGCAGTTCGGCGAGCCGAAGGAAGGCGAAGAGCCGCCCGCCCCGGAATGGGAAACCGTCAACAGCGCCTCCGCCCTGTGGGCCAAGAACCGCGACGAGATCACCGACGAGCAGTACGAGGAGTTCTACAAGCACGTCTCCCACGACTTCCAGTCGCCGCTGGCACGGGTTCACAGCCGCGTCGAAGGCACCAACGAATACACCCTGCTGCTGTATCTCCCGGCCAAGGCGCCGTTCGACCTGTGGGATCGCGATGCGCGCCATGGCGTCCGCCTCTACGTGCGCAAGGTGTTCATCACCGAGGAAGCCGACAAGTTGATGCCGCGCTATCTGCGCTTCATTCGCGGGGTCATCGATTCCGACTCGCTGCCGCTCAACGTCTCGCGCGAAATCCTGCAGGAGAACGCCCTGCTGGAAAAAATCCGCTCCGGTGCCGTCAAGAAAGTACTGGGCCTGCTGGAAGATCTGGCCAGCAACCAGCCGGACAAATACGCCGCCTTCTGGACCGAGTTCGGCCAGGCCTTCAAGGAAGGCCCGATCGAAGACTTCAAGAACAAGGACCGCATCGCCAAGCTGCTGCGCTTCTCGTCCACCCATAACGACTCCGACGTGCAGGATGTCTCACTGGACGACTACATCGGCCGCATGCAGGAAGGTCAGGACAAGATCTACTACATCACCGCCGAAAGCTACGGCGCCGCCAAGAGCAGCCCGCATCTGGAAATCTTCCGCAAGAAGGGACTGGAAGTACTGCTCCTGCATGAGCGCATCGATGACTGGCTGGTCGGCTACCTGACCGAATACGAGGGCAAATCGCTGCAATCCATCGCCAAGGGCGACCTGGACCTCGGCACGCTCGAAGATGAAGCCGACAAGCAGCACAAGGAGGAAGCCACCAAGGAACTGCAGCCACTGGTCGACCGCATCAAGACCGTCCTCGGCGACAAGGTCAGCGAAGTGAAGATCAGCGCCCGCCTGACCGACTCGCCGGCCTGTCTGGTCAGCGACTCGTACGGCATGAGCCGCACCATGGAGCGGATCATGAAATCGGCCGGTCAGGCCATTCCGACCAGCAAGCCGGTGTTCGAGATCAACCCCGACCATGGCCTGGTCGTGAAGCTGAAGGCAGAGACCGACGACACCCGCTTCGGTGACCTGACCAGCCTCCTCTACGATCAGGCGGTGCTCAGCGAAGGCGCCCAGCTGGACGATCCGGCAGCGTTCGTCAAACGGCTCAACGGCCTGTTGCAGACAATGTTGACCTGACCCCCCCTAGCCGGCGGGAGGGCCCTGCCCCCCCGCCGGTTTTTTTTGTTCCGCTCCAGACAGGACCCCGCATGCACCCTCCCCCCC
>CAYFNI010000101.1:0-7947 GCA_964344495.1 uncultured Methylococcus sp. | reverse complement strand
GTTGTCGCCACCGGCGCGGGTACCAGGGTGACGCTGATCGGCGGAAGCGGTTTGGCCAGCGTGTCCGGCTGGCGGTCCAGCCAGTTGCGAAACTGCCAGCCGAGCAGGTGCAGGCCGATCGACACCAGCACGGCAACCAGCAGCCGTCGACCCGGACCGTGGGGCTGCTGTTCCGCCTGCCGGGCGTGTAGGCCGGTCTGAAGCGCCGTCTGCCGCATGCCGGGTTCAGTCCCTCAGCCGCAACCGACGGGCACGATACGGGAATCGGGCAGGCATGACGCTGCGCTCATCCGGCGGACGCAGGCCTTACTCGGGATCCCAGGCCGGGCGGCCCATGCTGTTGGGGTTGGTGATGCCCCAGTAGCCCCAGTTGCCCCACGGCCCGGATGGTGCCCAGCCGGCCTGCTGGTTTTCGGCAATCTCATGGGTAATCATGGCCTGATTGGATTTGGCCATGTCAGCCGACAGTTGCTGGAGCTTGTCGTACTCGCTTTCACGCCCGACATACAGACAGCTGCACAGATCCGGATCGGCATAGATGTAGTAGACGTTGTCCGGGCGGGGGATGCGGGTCAGGGTTTCGGGCCGCAGGGTGGTCAGCATCTTTTGCCGCTCCTGGGTATCCGCCAGCATGACCTTGAAGCCGGCGTCACGCAGCTGCTCTTCCATCGAACGGGCATTCGATTCCCGGTACTCGTGCTTGAGCGTGGTACAGGCCGTCAACAGGACGGCACCGAGCAGACTGGCGATGGTGAATTGAATCTGAGCGTTCATGATGGCGGTGTGGTTGGGTTCTGGGTCGTCGGGTGAGCGGTAGGCTGAGCGAGGCCGGCTTCCGGTGTGTCAGGGTGGAAGTTTACCCCGAACCGGCCTCAACGGTTCTCGGTAGCCTCGTCTTCTTCCGGAATATGACTGCGGAACTCCTCGGACAGCAGCGTTTGCGCGCCGGTGACGACGACCCGATCGCCCGGGACCAGTACCGATTCGACGAAGAGCGTTGCGCCATTGGCGGTGTCTGGGTCAATCGCCAGACGGGTGAAGCTGCCATCGGCATTTTCACGATAGACCCAGGCCTTGCCGGCATGCCAGACCAGCGCGCTGGACGGCAGCGAGACACCTGAACGGCGCGCGCCGTTTGGGATCCAGGCGTTGACACGCATGCCGGCGCGCAGGTGTTCGCCGGCGGCGTGGACGTACCAGGTTTCGCCCTGGGTCAGCTCATCGGTCCGCGGGGCGGCGGACAGCAGTTCGGTCCGTATCGCACGGTTGCGGTCGAGATCGCGGCCAATCAGGATTGGCGTGCCCTCAGCGGGCAGCGTTACGCCCGCCGGCAGGCTGACCTGGACCAGAAAGCGGTGATGGTTGGCCAGTTGCTCCAGCAGCGGCGAACGGCCCTCCAGCGCCAGCTGGGCCAGGGTCGGGCCCCAGATATGCCCGGAGATCGAGCAGGGGCTGGATGTCCAGCACCTTGCCATAGGTCGGGGTTTCGGGGATCAGGCTGACGGCGGACAGCCGGTCGATCACCAGTCCGGCGGTCTGGCGCTGTTCGGCGCTGAGCTTGAGCTCGCCGGCGCGGCCCGGAACGGCGGAGGGGGCGGCCAGCGGTGCATCGTCCTCATCCGACCACGCACACGGCTGCAGAGCGAGGCTCAGCAACAACAGGGCGAAGGCAGGACGGTCGGGAGTCATCAGCGAAATGGGACGAAGGCGGGGGCCCAGGCCGGACAGCACGGGAGTTCGACTATACCCGAGCCTGCCCGCCATCTCCAGTCAGGCCGAGTGCGGCGCACGTCGGGCATCGAGCCAGGCGACGGCCCCCAGACCGGCGGTGCGGCCGGTGGCCAGACAGGCGGTGAGCAGGTAGCCACCGGTCGGCGCCTCCCAGTCCAGCATTTCTCCGGCACAGAACAGCCCGGGCCGCTGGCGCACCATGAACTGCGCGTCCAGCTCGTCGAAGGCCAGTCCGCCGGCGCTGCTGATGGCTTCGTCGAGCGGCCGGGTCGCCGCCAGTCGCACCGGCAGGCGTTTGATCGCTGCCGCCAGCCGCGTGCCATCGCCCAGACACTCCGCCCCGAGGTTTTCCCGCAGCAGCCCACTCTTGACCGGACTCAATCCGCAGCGGCGACGCAGGGTGTTGCTGAGCGACTGTCCGCGGCGATCCTGTTGCAGGGCGGCGGTCAGCGCGTGCTGAGTGCGATCAGGCGCCAGATCGAGCCACAGTTCGGCGTAGCCTTGGGTCTCGATCTGATCGCGCAGTCCGGCCGCAAGTGCGTAGACGAGACTCCCTTCTATGCCGTGTCGGGTGATGACGAATTCACCCCGGACCGGCGTTGACGCATCGGCACCGTGCTGGAGCCAGGCCGCGACCGGCTTGACCGGGGCGCCGGCGAAGCGGTCGGCAAAAGGGGGGCTCCAGGGTCGTTCAAAGCCGCCATTGGCCGGCCGAAGCGGGTGCACCGTCAGCCCGGCCGCCCGCAGCCATGGCACCCAGGCTGCGTCTGAACCCAGCCGCGCCCAGCTGCCGCCGCCCAGGGCCAGGATCACGGCTTCGGCGCGGACGGTCAGGCTGCCGTGCGGTGTGTCAAAGCACAACTCGCCGGCAGGGTTCCAGCCAGTCCAGCGGTGGCGCATCTGCAGGCTGACGCCTTGCGCCCGCAGACGGCGCAGCCAGCTCCGCAGCAGCGGGGCGGCCTTCATTTCGAGCGGAAACACGCGTTGGGAACTGCCGACGAAGGTGTCGATGCCGAGTCCCGCCGCCCAGGCGCGAACGGCGGCGCCGTCAAAGGCGGTCAGGCTGGATGCCAGCCGGTCGCGCTGCGGGCCGAAGCGCGCCAGCAGGTGTTCAAGGCTGCCGGCATGAGTCAGGTTGAGGCCGCTCTTGCCTGCCAGCAGGAATTTACGGCCGACTGACGGCATGGCGTCGTAGACCGTGACCGCATGGCCGGCGGCGGAGGCGATTTCGGCAGCCATCAGGCCGGCCGGGCCCGCGCCGATGATGGCAAGGGGGGCAGACTCGGCAGACATGCGCGCGATCAGGTCGAAACCGTCAGGCGCCGGGCGTCAGGCCCAGGACCCCGATGTAGTGGCGGGCGCTGACCTCGACGCGGTAGTCGGTCACGGCGGACTGCAGGGTGTCGGGCGGCAGCGGCTGCTCGAGTGTCTGCAGGATGGCCTGCGCCAGCGCATCGGCATCGCCGACCGGTACCAACGGTCCGAAACGACCCTGCTCCAGCATCTCGGCCGGGCCGCTGGGGCAGTCGGTCGACACGACCGGGACGCCCAGCGCCATGGCTTCAGTCAGGACATTGCCGGACCCTTCCCAGCGGGAGGAGAGGGCGAACAGCCGTGAGCGGAGCATGTAGGCATACGGATTGTCGACGTGTCCCGGCAGCCAGACAGCATCCTGCACCTGCAGGCCTGCGGTCAGCTGCTCCAGTGCCGCGCGGTCCGGGCCCTCGCCCAGGATGACCAGCCGACAGGGGCGCTGTTGCCGGACGCGCGCCAGGGCCTGAATCAGGGTGGGGAAGTCTTTCTGCCGCGTCAGGCGTCCCGCACCCAGGATGACGGGTACCTGCGGATCCTGAAACCAGGGGTGCTCGACCGGTGCCCGGCTGAGGTCAAACAGCGCCTGATTGATGACCGGGTTGCGGATCACGGGCAGGCGTTCCAGCGGCAGGCCGGTCAGGCGGTGGGTGTCCTCGGCGACGCCCTGCGAGACCGCCACGACCGCATCGATCTTCGGGTAGAACCAGGCCATCGGCCAGGTCCGCCACCAGCGCTGCAGCGCCGGCTTGCCGGCCAGCGCGGCCGACAAATGGGTGTTGAGCTGTCCGACCAGCCGGTTTCGAGCGCCACTGAGCGCACGCGCCAGAATTGCCATGCGGATTGCGCGGTCCTTGGCGACCAGCAGTGGAACGCCCGGATTGGCCTTCAGGTAACGCATCAGGGCCGGGGTGATCAGCATCGAATGCGTGACCCCCAGATCCATCAGCCGGTAGTGCGGGTGCTGGAACTGCAGCGCGGCGGGGATCGGCATCTTGAAGATGCCCAGCAGATCCACCGCGACGCCGGCTTCCAGCAGGGCCGGAATCAGCTTGAAGATGTTGCCTTCGACGCCACCCGTGCCAGAGAAGGAGACAACGAGGGCCAGCCGGGCTGGGGCGGGCGGTTGGCCTTGAGTCACCGGGCGGCGCTCGGTTGGCCCAATCCCAGCGCCTCGGCGTAGGCGGTGGTAGCGCGTTCGATTTCGTACGGCCAGGCCGCTTCCTGCAGCGTTGCCTTGGGCAGCGGGTGACGCAGGGTCTGCAGCATGGCCTGGGCCAGGGCGGCATGGTCGCCTACCGGCACCAAGGGGCCATAACGACCGTCGCCAAGGATTTCGCGCGGGCCGCTGGGGCAGTCGGTCGACACCGAGGGGATACCGACCGCCAGCGCCTCGATCAGGGCGAAGCCCAGTCCCTCCCACAGGGAGGTGAAGGCGAACAGGCTGGCCTGGGCCAGCCAGGCGTAGGGGGCGTCGACAAAACCGGGCAGTTCAAAGGCATCGGCCACGCCCAGTTCGTGGGCGGTGGCAAGCAAGCGCTCCCGGTCGCGGCCGCGGCCGATGATCATCAGTCGGCAGGGAAATTCGGGGCGAATCTGGGCGAAGGCCCGGATCAGGGTAACGAAATCCTTGCGGCTGCCCAGTTCGCCGAGGCCCATGATGATGGGGGGGCCGTTGTCGCTGAACCAGGGATGGTCGGGCGTCGGAAACGGGCCTTCGAACACATGGGCCGGAATGATCGGGCAGGGGACGACATTGATCAGGTGCCGGGGCAGGCCGGTGTAGCGGGCCATGTCGTCAGCCACGCCATCGGACGTGACGATGACATTATCGGCCAGACGGTAGAGCCAGCCCATGGACAGGCGTGTCTTGAGGCGATGCAATGCGCCCCGGTGGGCCAGATCGATTGACACCGTGGTGCCCATGCTCAGGGTCAGGCGGGTCGACACACCGGCCATCGCCCGCGCCAGCAGGGCGGTGTGGTTGACGCGGTCCTTGTCGCAGAACATCGCGCGGGGATTGTTCTTGCGCAGATAGTGGGCGACGGCTCCGAGGCTGGAATAGACATGCCGGGTGCCGAGGTCGATGACGCGAACGCCGGCCGGGCAGTCATCGAGATGGGGGCCATGGTTGCGAACCTTGAGCAGGTCGATGCTGTAGCCGCGCCGCGCCAGCGCCGGAATCAGGTTGCGCGCCAAACGGTCCACACCGCTGTGGCCGGAGGTTGCCAGAAAGACTGCGAGGTCGGTTGCCATCAGTTTTTTATCTTGATCTTGTTGGGGTGCTGACCGCCTTTGAACCGCAGGCGATAGTGGTCGATCGACCATCGTACAACGCCGGCCGGAAAAAGTGCCATCCACAGCGGGTTGAAGCCAACCTGTCGTCCCTGGGCGACGAAGCCTTCTCCGCAATGCAACGAGAAGCGAATGAAGTCAATGGTGCTGCGGCGTAATTGCCGGCGGCTCAGCCAGGCTCGGTGCAGCGTGATGTCTTCCCGATAGAACAGCTGGAACCCCCTCGGGCTGCTCATGCGGGCCGCAAAGCGGTTGGCGGTCAGCCCGTCGGGTTGATATTCGACCTGTTGAAAGGACTCGTTGACGCAGCGCAGGATGTAACGGTGTGACCAGCGCTTCCAGGTGATGGAGTCGCGGACGTGCCGCTCACCCGGAAAAATCGGGTAAGGGTAGTGCCGCAAAATCTCGGTCACGATGGCATGTTTTTTATCACCGCCGATGTGGAGCCGGTATTGCGTGTCGAGAAAATGCGTGTCGAGTGGGCTTTGCGGGTAGGGGTCGGTCAGCAGGCGTTGACCGTCCATGCTCTCGACCAGCCCCTCGACGCCGGCATACCGATCTCGATCGGCGGCGGGTATGGCCATCCAGTGGGCGTGAATGCGCTCAAGGGTATTCGGCAGCAGTCGATCATCGGAATCCAGCAGGAAAAAAAGCTGGCCGAGGGCGAAATGAACGCCGGCATTGTGGGCTGCATATTTGCCCTGATTGGTCTGCTGAATGCACCGAACGGAAAAGGGGACCGTCTGCGCCCACTGTTGAACCAGATCACCCGTGTTGTCGGTCGAGCCATCGTCGACGATCAGGACTTCAAAATCCCGAAAGGTTTGTGCCTCAATGCTTTGAAACGCACGGGGCAACAGATGTGCACGGTTAAAAGTGGGGATGAAGACCGTGAAAAAGGGAGGGGTGGAGGACACGCACGTGGTCGGATTCAGTCGTCAGTGGATCCGACAAGGGTAGGTTATGATGGCGAACTTTTCCATCCTTTTGTCGTTGTAGCGTGATGCGCAGGCTGAGTTTCTGGATTCTCGCCGCCGGTGTTTACGGGTTTGTGCTCTCCGAACTGTTGGGGCGGGGCACGTATGAACTTGCATTGATCCTCTGTGGACTGGGTGTGGGCCTGACACTGCTGCTGGATCAAGGCCGTAGAAACGTGTTCGAGGCGCCGTTCTGGTGGTTGTGCGGACTCAGTGTTGCACTGTTGGTGCCGGGGGTGCTGATGGCGGGATACGACGCCGCTGCGCCCGCCGCTCGGGAACTGCTATCCATGCTGCTGGCGGTGACGGCCATGTTGTTGCTGTCGGCGACCGGCCACCTGCGGGCCAGTTTCGTCCGGCACGGTACCTGGCTCATGTTGCTGTTCGTGGCCGTCCATGTGGGGGTTTTGCTGGCGGGTGGCCCCAAGCAGCCTCATCTGCGCACGGGCTGGTTTTCCAACAT
The DNA here is from genome assembly GCA_964344495.1 of uncultured Methylococcus sp. Taxonomy (GTDB): domain Bacteria; phylum Pseudomonadota; class Gammaproteobacteria; order Methylococcales; family Methylococcaceae; genus UBA6136. The sequence goes on along the minus strand of CAYFNI010000101.1, from coordinate 1,170 downwards.
CCATTACCTGGCTCAGTTTGCGGCGATGCTGCTGCCGGTCATCATCTATTTGCTGTTTCGGGAACGGGGTGTTTTCAGGGCTGCGCTGATGCTGGCTCTGGCAGCGGATTTCTGGCTGTTGCTGACGACGCAGTCAAGGCCGGGTTATGTGGCGGTGTTGCTGATGTCGCTCAGTCTGATCGCTTTTCTGCGCGGTAGGCGGCGCTGGTTTGGTCTGGCCGGGCTTCTGTTGGCGGTTGCCGGACTGTACGCCAGCCGCCAATTTGAGATGGCCAACCGGGTCGATGACTTTGTAACCCATTTCGATCAGGACGAGCGGTGGGTGATCTGGCGCAACACTGATGTCCTTCAGTCCGCCAGTTCGGCACTGCAATGGGTGTTCGGGCACGGATTTGGCCACTTCTATGCCACATATAAAAATACGTTTGACCCACCTGAATTGTGGCTTTTCTCCTTTCCCCACCACTATTACAAAGAGATCCTCTACAGTTCGGGGTTTATGGGCGTGCTGTTGGTTCTCGCCGGACATGTGTTGTGGTACGGCGCGTTGATTCGGGCGGTACGGCGAAGTCCAAATGCTCAGGGACGGCAACTGGGCTTGATGTTGCTCGCCGCACTGACGGCGGAGTGGGGGGTCACCTTCTTCGCCATTCCGTTCTTTTCGCGTCATAACCTGTTGCCGCTCAGTCTGCTTCTGGGTGCGACGCTGGTCTACCTGCGGTCGCAGGATCATGGAGTTCGATATGGCTAATCAATGGCCTTCTGTCTCGATCATCATCCCTAACTACAACGGCGCCGAGTTGTTGCGCGCCAATGTGCCCAGTGTCCTGCGTTCCGCCGAAGCCTATCCCGGTAGCTGTGAGGTCATTGTGGTCGACGATGCCTCCGCCGATGACAGTTTCGAGGTGTTGACGGGCGAATTTCCCACCGTCCGGGCCATACGTCATCCGGTCAATCGTGGTTTCGCCGACGCTGTCCACACCGGGGTCGAAGTGGCCGGAGGGGACTGCCTTATTTTTCTGAACTCCGACGTACGACCGGACGTCGATTTCATTGCGCCCCTGATCGTGCCGCTGCAGCAGGACGACGTCTTTTCGGTGACATCGCTGATCCTGCATGCGGCGGGGCAGCCGACCGAGGAGGCCTGGCGTTGCTTCCAGATCCGGCGCA
>CAYFNI010000100.1:0-7961 GCA_964344495.1 uncultured Methylococcus sp. | reverse complement strand
CCAGCTGCCTTGAGTTCGATTGGAGGGTCCCCCGCATGAGCTTGCCTGCCTGCCCCGTCTGTGGGATGGAAAACACCTATTCCGATGGCGAAAACTTTGTCTGCCCGGATTGCTTTCATGAATGGCCGCTAGCCGGTTCGGCTGCAGATGAGGGCACGGATGCGGCGATCGTCAAGGATGCCAACGGTACGCCACTGGCCGATGGTGATGCCGTGCTGCTGGTCAAGGATCTCAAGGTCAAGGGCTCTTCGATTACCCTCAAGAAGGGTGCCAAGGCCAAGAACATCCGTCTGCGCGAGGGCGATCATGAGGTCGACTGCAAGATTGATGGCGTCAGTTACATGCTAAAGGCCTGTTTCCTCAAGAAGGCCTGATCTGCCCAGCAACCAAGCCGCCACCTGACGCGTGGCCAGTGGAGAACAACCGATGGACAAGCTGTTGCGCGTGATATTGCTGCTGCCGATGATGGCGCTGGCCGACGGCCGTGACTTGAAGGCGTGGTGCGACGACAGCGACCAGATGGGGAAGGAACCCGATATGCATCAGGCGGCTTCGGATACCTTCCTGGGCGGTGTCTGTCTCGGCATGATCGACGGTACCTTTCGCGCCCTTAATCGGCGTGAATTCTGCGCGCCGGCCAAGGTTACGCGGAACGACGTGGTTAAGGTCGCCAGAGCCTATCTGGATGCGCATCCGGACAAACTGACCGGCGATGAAAGCCAGATACTGGTCGATGCCTTCAAGCAGGCGTACCCGTGTTTTGAGCCATAATGCTTTGCATCAGGCGTGGGTTGGATGACGAACGGTCGGGACGAAGCCCTTCGGTTGCGTCTCGGACGCTGAATTGTTTGATTGACAAAACCGCTAGCAGCTGGAGGCCAAAGTGAAGTCATCTTTTCCCGTCTTCGTTCTGAGTCTGGGTTTGACTGCCACCGTCATGGCAGAGAGTGATGCCAAGCCACCGGCCGATGCCGCACCCACCGAAAGGGGCATGCAAGGCACGCAACCCCCGCCCGTTATGCCCCAAGCTCAGCCGCCAGCCGGCAATGGGCAGACGAAAACGCCCAAGGACGCCGCCACGAAACCGCCGAGTCCAGCCGATTTCTGCCGTGAGCACACCTGCTGACGCAAGCGGCCAGGATTGTTGTCAGACATTTGGGGGAGCCTCTATGAAAAAAACTCACATTCTGGTTCTGCCACCCTTGGTGTGCGCTTTGCTGGCGCCCGCCGGCTTGATGGCGAGTTCGGATGGCCCGTCTTGGGACTATAGCCAACAGGCTACCTGGGCGGAGCTCAATGATGGCTCCGGTGAACCGCCACCGCTCAGCTACCCCTACGCCACCTGCGGCATCGGGGACAATCAAGCCCCGGTCAACCTGTCAGCCAAGACGGTGACGGTGCGACTCAATCGGGTGAGGCCCCAGTACAGCGTTGAGAAGCCGGTTTTCTACAATAGCGGCCACGCCGTGCAGGTTAATGCACCTGACGACTACACCGGCAGCGTTGCGATTGGTCAGGATTCTTACCCGCTGATCCAGTTTCATTTTCACACGCCGAGCGAGCATACGGTGGATGGCAAGGTCTATGATGCCGAGCTTCACTTTGTGAATATCCGCGCAGACGGAAAAGCCGCCGTGGTGACGTCGCTCATCAAAACGGGCGCCCACAATGCAGAGTTCCAGAAGATCCTGGATCACATGCCGACTACCGCCGGGGAAAAGAACAGCACTTCGGGCGTTCGCGTGAATCCTCGAAAGCTGTTGCCGGACAACCTGTCGCGCTTCTATACCTACGCGGGTTCGCTGACGACCCCGCCCTGCAGCGAAGGGGTGAATTTCTTTGTCTTTGCCCAGCCGATCCATATTTCCAGCGAACAGCTGACTGCGTTGAAGGGGTTCTACAACAACAATAACCGTGCGTTGCAGCCCCTCAATAGCCGCACCATCAGCCAGGCCGGGCACGCGCCCTGAGTCTGAAATCAGAACACAGGGGATCCAAGCCCTTGCAGGTGAAGTCGAGTCAACCGAGGAGAAAATGAGATGAATCTACGCTCTATCAACGCCGGTCTTTTGCTGCTGGGCTGTTTTGCGACCCATGCCGATGAGATCGATAACGGGAACGGCACCACGACTGGATGCAACGGCTATAGCCAGAGTGGTGAATGGGTCAGCTGCTCGGACGGTGGTAGCGGAGATTCGTCCTCCAGCAGTCTGTCTGAACGATTCAATCAGACCAAGGAAAGCTTCAACAACGAGATCAACAGTCTGCAGGAGAAATGGAACAGCTTTGGCTCGTCCGGCTCCTCAGACTCGGATCAATAGTCTCTGGCGGCTTCGCCGGGGCAGGCGTGAGCCGCTGCCCCGGCAGGGGCTCGCAGACACGTGTCAGGGCTGCTGAAACGTGACCGTGACGCGGAGCGCGACGGTGCTCCGCAGGGTCATCGGAATCGATCCGATCCAGTCTTGTCCCGGTCGAGGCTTACATGGCGTCCAGAATCGCGCCCTTAACCGCATCCAGCGTGGCGGGGACCTTGCTGGGCTGAATGTCGCACTGGCCGATGGCAGTGTCGGGATCCTTGAGCCCATTGCCGGTCAGCGTACAGACGATCGTCTTGCCCTCAGGAATCTTGCCGGTCTTGAGGTCGCGCAGCACACCGGCAACCGAGGTCGCGGAAGCCGGTTCACAGAAAATCCCTTCCTTCTCGGACAGCAGTTTCTGCGTCGCGAGAATGTCGGCATCGGTGAGTTCATCGAACCAGCCGCCGGATTCCTTCTGGGCGCTCCAGGCCTGGGTCCAGGACTGCGGATGGCCGATGCGGATGGCTGTCGCGATGGTTTCCGGCGCATCGACCATCCCTCCGCGCAGGAACGGTGCTGCACCGGCGGCCTGATAGCCGACCATTACCGGCCGATTGTCGGCTAACCGACCAATGGCAGTGTACTGGCAGTCGCCCTGACAGAAGGCGCAGGCATTGGTCGGCGAGTGGCCGGGCGCGCAGGTGGCTTCGGTATAGCCGATCCAGTGCGCGGTAATGTTGCCGGCATTGCCCACCGGCAGGCAGTGATAGTCGGGCGCCCGCCCCAGTGCCTCGATGATTTCGAAGGAGGCCGTCTTCTGGCCCTGCAGGCGGAACGGGTTGATCGAGTTGACGATGGTCACCGGCGCGTGATCGGCGATTTCCTTGACCAGCCGCATGCCGTCGTCAAAATTGCCCTGAATCTGCAAGACCTTGGCGCCGTGAATCATGGCCTGGGCCAGTTTGCCCAGAGCAATCTTGCCATCCGGAATCAGTACGAAACAGGCAATGCCGGCCCGTGCGGCATAGGCCGCGGCCGCGGCCGACGTGTTGCCGGTCGAGGCGCAGACAATCGCCCGGCTGCCCGCTTCGACGGCCTTGGTGACCGCCATCGTCATGCCCCGATCCTTGAACGATCCGGTCGGGTTCAACCCTTCGAATTTCACATAGAGATCAACATTCCTGCCGATGAGCTTCGGGATATTGACCAGCTGGATCAGCGGCGTGTTGCCCTCGCACAGGCTGATGGCGCGAGTTTCGGGCCCGACCGGAAGGCGATTGCGGTATTTGTCGATGAGGCCGGTGTAGCGGGTGGGTTGGCTCATGAAATGTCCTGAATGGGTTGGCTGATGCGGCGCCATATCCGGTCATCCCGGCGGTGGCCGCTGTCAGTAGGGGGGTTTACTCGGGCGCCAGTCAGCCCAGCGTTTCCATGCGGATGCGCTTCACCGGGCCGCTGATGGTCGGTAACGCTTCGATCTGGGCGAGGGCGGCGTTCAGCTCTTTTTCCCGCACCCGATGGGTCAGCATGATGACCGGCAGTTGGCTGTCGCCCTTGGGCGGTTCCTTCTGCAGGATGGCTTCGATGCTGATGTGGTGGTTGGCCAGAATACGGGTCACATCGGCCAGGACGCCCGGCTGGTCGCTGGCGCTCAGGCGCAGATAGTAGGCCGTCTCGACTTCACCGATCGGCAGGATCGGGCGTTCGGCAATGGCGCCCGGCTGGAAGGCCAAATGTGGCACACGGTTTTCTGGGTCAGAGGTCAAGGTTCGCACGACATCGACGATATCGGCCACTACCGAGGAGGCGGTGGGTTCCGCACCGGCGCCGGCGCCGTAATAAAGGGTGGGTCCGACGGCGTCACCCTTGACCAGGACGGCGTTCATGACGCCATCGACGTTGGCAATCAGGCGCCGTTCCGGGATCAGCGTCGGGTGGACGCGCAGTTCAATGCCGGCGGCCGCACGCCGGGCTATGCCCAGCAGCTTGATCCGGTAGCCGAGTGCTTCGGCATAGGTGACGTCCATGGCGGTGATACCGCTAATGCCCTCAACATAGACCTTGTCAAATTGCAGCGGAATCCCAAAGGCAATCGAGGCGAGGATGGTCAGTTTGTGCGCGGCATCAATGCCTTCGACATCGAAGGTCGGGTCGGCTTCGGCATAGCCGAGCGCCTGCGCTTCGCCGAGGACGTCGGCGAAATCGCGGCCCTTGTCCCGCATTTCGGTCAGGATGAAGTTGCAGGTACCGTTGATGATGCCGGCCAGCCATTCGACCGTGTTGCCGGCTAAACCCTCGCGGATCGCCTTGATGACCGGAATGCCGCCGGCGACGGCGGCTTCAAAGGCGACCATCAGGCCCTTCTCGCGGGCCTTGGCGAAAATCTCGTTGCCATGCAGGGCGATCAGCGCCTTGTTGGCGGTCACGACGTGCTTGCCATTATCCAGCGCCGCCAGTACCAGTTCCTTGGCCGGATGGATGCCGCCGATCAGTTCGACGATGATGTCGATCTCGGCATCGTTGACGATGGCGAATGAATCGGTGGTCAGCCGGATGCCCTGCGTGTCGCAGATGCGGGCACGGCCGAGATCGCGGGCCGAGGCGGCACAAATCTGAATATCGCGACCGGCGCGACGGGTGATTTCGCTGGCGTTACGTTTGAGGACGCGCACGGTGCCGCCGCCGACGGTACCAAGTCCCAATAATCCGATCTTGACAGGTTTCACGTCTCAATCCTCTGCTTGCCTTTCACACGGGCCTGGATACGGTCGCTCAAAACGCGCTGTCCTTGCGCATCATGTTCTTGATTCCGCGCACGGCCTGACGGGTGCGGTGTTCATTTTCGATCAGGCTGAAACGGACATGGTCATCGCCGAACTCGCCGAAGCCGATGCCGGGCGAAACGGCAACCTGGGCCTCGAGCAGCATCTTTTTGGCGAATTCGAGTGAGCCGAGGTGACGGTACTGTTCAGGGATCGGTGCCCACATGAACATGGTCGCCTTGGGCTTTTCGATTTCCCAGCCGATGCTGGCCAGACTGGACCAGAGCACATCACGCCGGCCGCGGTAGATATCGCAAATCTCCTGCACGCATTCCTGCGGGCCTTCGAGTGCGGTGATGGCGGCGACCTGAATCGGGGCAAAGGTGCCGTAGTCGAGATAGGACTTGATGCGCCCCAGTGCCGCGACCAGTTCGCGGTTGCCGCACATGAAGCCGACCCGCCAGCCGGGCATGTTGTAGCTTTTCGACAGGGTAAAGAATTCCACCGCTACGTCGGTGGCACCCGGAACCTGCAGGATGGAGGGTGCGACGTAGCCGTCGAAGACGATATCGGCATAGGCAATGTCATGCACGACCCAAATCTTGTACTCGCGCGCCAGCGCGACCACCTTTTCGAAGAACTCCAGATCCACACACTGCGTGGTCGGGTTGCCGGGGAAGTTGAGCACCAGCATCTTCGGCTTCGGCCACGAGGTCTTGATGGCCTTTTCCAGTTCCTCGAAGAAGTCCACGCCGGGAACCAGCGGTACGTGACGCACATCGGCACCGGCCAGCACAAACCCATAGGGGTGGATGGGGTAGGCCGGGTTGGGCACCAGAGCGGCATCGCCGGGCCCCATGGTGGCCATGGCCAGATGCGCCAGACCTTCTTTAGAGCCGATGGTGACGATGGCCTGGGTGTCCGGATCGAGCTCGACGCCGAAGCGGCGCTCGTACCAGCCGCAGATGGCCTTGCGCAAACGAATGATGCCTTTCGAGACCGAGTAGCGGTGCGTCGAAGGTTTCTGCGACACTTCGATCAACTTGTCGACGATATGCTGCGGCGTGCCCCGATCCGGATTGCCCATGCCGAAGTCGATGATGTCGACGCCATCCGCACGCTGTTTCGCCTTGAGTTCATTGACGATGTTGAAAACGTAGGGCGGCAGGCGTTTGATGCGTTGGAATTCTTCCATCCTGGACTCTGCGGTGTTGGGGCTTGGTTGGGCGTACGACACGCGGGCAAGCGTGTAAAAGTACCGAGGCACCCCGTGACTGTCAACGCCAAGACCTGCTGGCTGACCGGCATTGGCCCGATACAGTGTCGAACGGCAGCAATTTGGGGTTGGGGTCGGGGTGTGGGACACTGGAGACCTTCGTCACCCCATGGCCTCATCGTATGTTGAATCCTCCTCCCGTGGTGCTCTGTTGCTCAGGGCACGATCCCACTGGCGGCGCTGGTTTGCAGGCTGACATCGAAATCCTGCGTCGTCTGGGGTGTCATCCAGCCACGGTGGTCACGGCGCTGACGGCGCAGGACACAGTGGATGTCCAGGCGGTCTATCCGCAGGCAGCGGCGGATTTTCAGGCGCAAGCGCGTCTGCTGATGGCGGATCTGCCGATCAAGGCCATCAAGATCGGACTCTTGGGCAGCGTACAGATTGCCGAGGCAGTAGCCGACTGCATCGACGCGGCAGGCGGGGTGCCGGTGGTGCTGGATCCGATTCTGGCAGCTGGGGGTGGACATGCGCTGGCGGGCGAGCGGGTCATGCAGGCGGTGATCCGGCTGTTGTTGCCGCGTGCCACCGTTGTCACCCCCAATACCGTGGAAGCCAGCCGTCTGACCGGCCGCTCGAGCCCGGATGACTGTGCCGCTGCCCTGCAGGCCATGGGGTGCCCTCATGTCGTTCTGACGGGTACGCACGAAGAGGGCGCTGACGTCGTTAATCGTTGGTATGGCCCGAACGCCATGGAGGCCACATCCTGGCCGCGTCTGCCGGAGAGTTATCATGGATCCGGCTGCACGCTGGCCGCGGCCGTGGCCGGCGGTCTGGCGCTGGGCTGGCCGCTGGTCGAGGCTGTGGCGGTGGCTCAGCGGCTGACGTGGGAGTCCCTGCGCGACGGCTACGCCGTGGGTCGGGGCCAACGTCTGCCGCGCCGTACAGGTTGACAGTCCGATTCTCGTCGTTCACCGGAGGTCCCATGCAGTTGTCCCGCGACACGCTGAATCGTTTTTTCGATGACTTGCTCACCCCGACCGCCTTTGCCGATTACGGCCCGAACGGCTTGCAGATCGAAGGTGCCGGCATGCTGCGCCGCATTGCCTTCGCGGTTTCCGCCACGGCTGCGTCGGTCGACCGGGCCGTCGAGGGTCAGGCGCAGGCACTGGTGGTGCATCACGGCCTGTTCTGGTCGTTCCACGGTCCGCGGCCGTTGACCGGCCCGCTGGCCCGCCGGGTTTTTCCGCTGGTGCGCAACGATCTCAACCTCTTTGCCTATCATTTGCCGCTTGATGCTCATCCGGAGATCGGCAATGCCGCCTGTCTGGCGCGAGCGCTGGGCATGACCGAATGGCTGCCCTTTGGTGACTACAAGGGCAGTCCGACCGGTGTGCAGGGACATTTGAGCTCCGGCATCAGTGCGTTGACCCTGAAGGCGCGGTTAGCCGAGGTGCTGAATCACGAGGTCATGCTGGCCACGCCCGATCCGGAGGCAGTCATCCGGACGCTCGGCATCATTACCGGTGGCGCCAACAGCGCGTGGGCGCTGGCGGCCCGCTCCGGCCTCGATGCCTATATCACCGGCGAAATGAGCGAGCACGACTGGCATGAAAGTCAGGAGGCGGGCGTGCATATGCTGGCCGGTGGACACCATGCAACCGAACAGTTCGGCATTCAGGCGCT
>CAYFNI010000099.1:6573-7990 GCA_964344495.1 uncultured Methylococcus sp. | reverse complement strand
GAGTGTGGAGCTGGCACGCCGCACGCCCGACATTCCCCTGCTGGGCGAGGAGATGGATGCCGCCGAACAACGCGCCTTTCTCGCCCGCGAACCGGCTCGCTACTGGTGTCTGGACCCGCTTGACGGCACCAGCAACTTTGCTTCCGGCCTGCCGTTCTTCTCGCTCTCGCTGGCGCTGATGCAAGGCGGCGAGCCCCGCCTCGGCATCGTCTATGACCCATGTACCGACGAGTGTTACACCGCAGTGCAAGGCCAGGGTGCCTGGCTGAACGGCCAGCGGATCGAACGGCCGCCGCTGGAACTGCCCCTGCGCCGCTGTTTGGCGATGGTCGATTTCAAGCGTCTGGGGCCGACGTTGGCGACGGCGCTGGTGTGTCGTCCACCCTACAGTTCGATGCGCTACACCGGATCGGGCGCGCTGGAGTGGTGCTGGCTGGCGCTGGGGCGTTTTCAGGTCTACCTGCACGGCGAACAGAAGCTCTGGGACTATGCCGCCGGGGCGCTGATTCTGGCCGAGGCGGGCGGCATGGCTGAATCGCTCGACGGCGAGCCGCTGTTCCGGCCGCAGCAACTGGCCACCTCCGTGCTCGCTGCTTGCGACGCCCGCCTGGGGCGTGCCTGGCGCGAGGCCATCGACGCGCGTCGGGCAGCGCCGGCGTGAGGGGGGCCGACATGGGTTCCGGACCCGCGCAGGGGTGAGCGTTCATGTCCGCCCGCGCTGCCCGTCGATTCCCGAGCAGGCCAGCGAATCCGCGCTGGCTGCTGGCCGCCGGTCTGCTGGCGCTCACCGCCGGCGTGGCCGGGGCGGCGGTTGAGCCGGTCACCCTCCGCATTGCCGGCTTGAACGAGGCGCTGGAGCGCAACGTCCGCGCTATGCTGACCATGGCCCGGCAGCCGTCCGATGCCCGCAAGGACATCATCGAACTGGCGGCCAAGCGTGCCACCGATGAAATCCGAACCGCCCTGCAGCCGTTCGGCTACTACCGCCCCCGGATCCAGTCCAGCCTGAGCCACAAGGACAACCGCTGGGTGGCCGAATATCGCATCGACCCCGGCCCGCCGATGGTGATCGCGCGCGTCGATGTGCGGCTGGAGGGGGAGGCGAATCAGGAGCCGGAAATGCGCGCGCGGGTGGAGCAGTTCCCGCTGCGTCCGGGCGACGTGCTCAATCATCAGCTGTATGAAAAGGGCCGCGATGCGCTCCAGGATCAGGCGGCCGAAATGGGATTCTTCGATGCCCGTCTGACCGCCCGTGAAGTCCGCGTCGATCTGCCCAGCGATCAGGCCCAGATCACGCTGCACATGGACTCTGGCCGGCGTTATCACTTCGGCGAGCTCAACTTCAGCCAGACGCCGCTGGATCCCGAGCTGCTGCGCCGGTTTGCCAAATTCAAGCCGGGCGAGCCCTATCGGGCCT
>CAYFNI010000099.1:0-6563 GCA_964344495.1 uncultured Methylococcus sp. | reverse complement strand
TGCCGGCGGCCAGTACGCCCGCGCGCCGGTGAGCGTGGAACTCGGCATGGTGCCGCAGAACCGCGTCGATCTGGGCGGCGGATACGGTACCGACACCGGACCGCGGGTCAGCGCCGGCTACCAGAATCGCTATGTGAACAGTTACGGCCATTCCTTCCAGGCCAGCGCCAAACTGTCCCTGATCTGGAACCAGATTGACGCCATGTACGCCATCCCGCTGGCCGACCCCGAAAAGGATCAGCTGGCGCTCACGACCAAGCTGGGGCTGGAGGACACCGTCGCCGGGCGGGCCAAGGTCATTCGGGGCGGCATTCGCCACGGGACGACCCGCTGGGATCTGCGCGAGACGCTGTCGCTGGATTATCTGCGCGAGAATTTCAATATCGGCGGCGGCGGCCAGACCACGGATTTGCTGATCCCCAGCGTCAACTACACCTGGCTCAGCTCCGATGATGCGATTTTTCTCACTTCCGCTAGGGGGTGCGGGTGGATGGCAATCTCGCCGGCAGCGTCGAGGGGGCGGGCTCGCAGCTCTCGTTCGCGCGTCTGCGCCTCTATGGCAAGGGCGTGTACAGCCTGACCGACGATGACCGGTTGATCGCACGGGGACAGGTCGGTGAAATGGTGACCAACGATTTCAATCGCATGCCTATCACCGAACGGTTCTACGCCGGCGGTGCCCCGACCGTGCGCGGTTATCGGCTCTACGAGATCAGCCCCCTGAATGCCCTCGGCGAGCGCACCGGCGGGCAGCATCTGGGCGTGGGCAGTCTGGAGTATGACCGGGCGCTGTTCGGCGACTGGGGCGTGGCGGCGTTTTCCGATGTCGGCTATGTCGGCAACGATTTTGAGGGTCCGGTACGGACCGGTGTCGGTCTGGGTGCCCGCTGGCGCTCGCCGGTCGGCCCGGTGCGGCTGGACTTGGGTGTGCCGCTGTCCAAGGCGCTGGACCCGGTGCAGGTGTACCTGATTCTCGGGCCCGACCTGTGATCCGCCTGGTGGCGAACGCGCTGGCGCTGGCCTGCCTGTTGCTGTTGAGCGCAAGCCTGCTCGGCTATGCCGTGCTGGCCACCGAGCCGGGCGCCCGCTGGCTGGTGCGGCAGGCCCGTCACGCGCTGCCGGGACTCAGCATCGCGCAGGTGGATGGGCCGCTTCTCGGGCATTTCGTACTGCTGGGCGTGGACCTCCCGTCCGGTTCGCAACGCCTGCGCTTCGACCGGCTGGAATATCAGCTGGATGTCGAGGACCTCTGGCGCGGCCGTGTGCATATCCGCTCGATCGAACTGGAGAGTCCCGAGTATGTCAGCGGCGACAGCACAACCGAGTTCGAGTGGCCGCGCCTGCAACTGCCGTTCGAGGTCCTGATCGACTCCGTCCACATCGGCCATGGACGTTACCGGGCGACGGCGTCGGACGAGCCGGTGCAACTCGATGCCCTGCAGGCTTCGCTGGCGTTGACCGCTGACGGCCTGGACGTGCGGCGCCTGAGCTGGTCGATGCCGACCTTTTCCGGCGAGGTGAGCGGCCGCATGGCCGCGGGTGGTGGCGAGCAGATCGACCTCAAGACGCGCTGGAACTGGCATCCGCCCGGCCAGCCGGCCTTTCAGGGCGAAGGCTTTGCCAGTGGCGATCGGGCGCGGGTATTGATTCGGCAGACGCTCAACAGCCCGCTGCCGGCCGAGTTGAGCGCGGTCATTCAGCACCCCCTGCAGCAGCCTGAATGGACTGCACAGCTGGATGTGCCGGAGTTTCTGGCCCGCCAGGCCCACCCCGACTGGGCTGCGTGGCCGGTGAGCCTGAACCTGCGCGGCGAGGGGCGCGGTACGATCGGATCGGTCGCGGGTGAGGGCCGGATGCGCGTGCCCGGGGTCGGTCAGGCGACCGGCGAGCTTCAGGCCCGTTACCAATGGCCGGGCGAGATCCGGCTTGAGCAGCTCGTGCTGAACCTGCCGGAAACCCGCCTGCACTGGCGCCTGAGCGGCGCTGTCCGGCAGCTCGATCAGCAACCGGAGCTGACGCTGGCAATGGACTGGGAGCGGCTGGCATGGCCGTTGAAGCAGCCGCAGTGGCGCAGTCCGCGTGGCCACATCGCGCTTGAGGGGCCGCTCCGTGATGTCGTGCTGGCAGGCGAGGCGCAACTGGGCGAACACCCCGTGACGCTGGCCGGCCATGTCGGTCGGTGGCCGGACCGGACGGTGCTGCAGGCGGTGCGGGTTGAGGGCGCCGGGCTAAATATCCAGCTTGATGGTGTCGTCGGTCCACAGGTGGATGTGGGCTGGACGCTGCAGGGCGAGCAACTCGGTCAGGTCTTGCCGGGTGCGCACGGACGGATTCGGAGCCGTGGCCGGATCACCGGGCCGCGCGACCGTCCTGCTGGCGTGATCGAGCTGATGGCGCGCGATGTCCTGTGGCTGGATCACGGTGTGCGCGAATTGACGCTGCAACTCCAGGGCGGCCTGGCCCCGGGTTCGCCGCCGCTGCAGGCGACGCTGCAGTTGGCGGGCCTGCGGGCCGGCGAGGTCGAGGCCGGTCGGTTGCAGCTGACCGGGCAGGGTGGCTTCGAGTGGCGCGACGGGCAACTGCTGCCGGTGTCGAACAGCTTCGGGCTCCAGCTTGCCGGGCAGGCGCTGCGCTATGGCGTGCATCAGGTACGGGAACTGCAAGTGCAGGCGGCCGGCGGACTGCTGCCGGGCAGTCCGCCGTTCGACACCCGGCTCAAGGCGCACGATCTGCGGGTGGGGGAGGCGACGCTGGCGGATCTGAACCTCCAGCTCAAGGGCGGTATCGTGCGGCGTGATGGCGACTGGATGCTGCAGGGCGAGCCACTGGTGCTGCAGGGACAGGCGGAGCATCTGGTCAGTCCGCGTGCCCGGGCGCGGGGCATGAGTCTTCGCCTGCGGGCCGGCGCCCAGCCGGATGCGCCGTTCGAGCTGGCGATCAGGGCGCCGGACCTGCGGCTGGACGGCCAGCCGCTGACACTGGACATCGACGGGCAGGGCACTCGCGCCCGGCAAGTCCTCAGCGGGCGGGCGCTGGGGTCTGTCGCCGATGCGGCCGCGAAACCGCAGGCGGTCAGCCTGGCATTCAGGCTGGAAGGCGGCTGGAAGGCCGGCCAGTGGGCCGGACTGCTGCAGCAGCTGGATGGTCGGGTCGGGAGTCTCGGCGAGTGGCATCTGAGTCATCCCGCCCGACTGGTGCTGGCCCCGGATGCGGGAGAGCTCGGGCAGGCCTGCTGGGAAAGCCGGGCCACGACCGCCTGCCTGCAGGGCCAACTGCAACCGCGCGGCTGGCAGTTGGCCAGCCGGTTGAATGGCTTCGAGCTGGAACGGTTGCGGGCCTGGGTGCCGGCCGAGTTGGCCCTAACGGGACGGCTGGAGGCCGATGCGCAATTCGCCGGTCAGGGGGCGCAGGTGCTGGACGGCCGCTTCGACCTGCACGGTGAGGGTGTTCAGATTGACTATGCCGGTCAGCAAGCGCCATTGCGCTTCCATCCGGAGCCGCTGTCGTTGCGCGGGACCTTCAGCGGACGCGGCGCCGAGCTGAGTTTGCGGGCGGAACAACCCGACTTCGCCACGCTGCGGGCGGATCTGAGCCTCGGCCATGCGCTGGTGCTCACCCAGCTGCGGCAGACGGTGATGAACGGCGAACTGCGGCTGGAGTTGCGCCATCTGGGCGTACTGATGCCGCTCTCCGCCGATATCGAGAAAGTGCAGGGACGGCTGGAGGCCGGTGTGCGCTTCGCAGGGACGCCGGCCCAGCCGCGGTTGCAGGCGCACGGTACGCTGTTCGATGCGGGGTTCACGGTGCCGCGGCTGGGCATTCGGGTGCGGAGTCTGAATGCCGATGCCGTCAGCCACGACGACAACCAGCTGTCGATTCATGGGCGCGGGGTGTCCGGCAGCGGCGAGCTCCGTCTGGAAGGCCATGCAGGGCTCAGTCCCGGACAAGGCTGGCCGGTGTCGCTGGCACTCACCGGCAACCGCTTCCTGGCAGCCGATATCCCCGAAGCCAAGGTGTATTTGTCCCCGGACCTGCGCATTGAGCATCGGGACGACCGTCTGACCCTGAGTGGCCGCATCACCGTGCCGGAAGCGACGATTCAGATCCCGGATGAATCGGGCGCGATCAAGCCGTCGCGCGATGTGATCATCGTCGAGGGCGATGCGCCCCCCGAATCACGCTCGCTGCTGCCCGAAACCCATGTGACCTTGGTGCTGGGAAACAAGATCAGGGTCACCGGTCCTGGTTATCACGCCCGCGTGGACGGCGAGGTGACCGTCGATCAGTTGCCCGGTAACGAGGCACTGGGTTCGGGCGAAATTCGTATCCATGACGGGCTCTACACGCTCTATGGCGTCGAACTGGTGGTCGATGGCGGCCGGCTGGTATTCGTGCGCTCGCCGATGGATAACCCGCAGCTGGACCTGCGCGCGGTGCGCAAGACCGAGGAGGTCGTTGCCGGCGCCAAGCTGCTCGGCACGCTCGCCAAACCCAACATCACCCTGTTCGCAGACAAGCCGATGTCGCAGACCGATATCCTGGCCTATCTGATGATGGGCAAGCCGTTTGATCCCTTGAACCAGCAAAAGGAGGGATCGGCGATGATGGCGGCGGCCAATGCGCTGGGCGGGACCGCCGGCAGCGTGCTGGCGAAGGAGTTGTCGAGCCGGCTGGGGCTCGGCAGTTTTGTCGATATCAGCATGCAAAGCTCGCTGCGTGCCGGAGGGCTGTCGCAAGGCTACGGTGGCAGTGGACCCTGGGGCGGTACGCAGAGTACGGCTTTGTTTCTGGGCAAGTATCTGACCCCGAAAATCTATGCTCAGTACGGCATGGGTCTGTTCCAGAACGCCTATGTTTTCCGCTTGCGCTATGATTTGACCGAACGCTGGAAAGTGCAGACCGAAACCGGCGAATATAGCGGCGGCGATCTGCTCTACCAGTGGGAAGACTGACGCCCGACTGCCCTTGAACTGGCCCGAGCATTCCTGCGATGAAAGCATTTCTCGACCTTCTCGAAAAAGTCCTGACCTGGTTCTTTTCCCTGGTCTTTGGCGCCTTGCTCATCTATCTCGGACTGCGCTGGAACAACCATCGGCTGGATGAAAGCGATCCGTGGGTACAGGCGCACAAGAAAAATACCGTCGAAGCCTATGTCGAGTACCTCCGCACCTGCCAGTCCTGTCCGCATAAAGCGGCTGCCCAGAAGGCGCTGGATGCCTTGCATCGCGGCAATGGGCTGATCGCCCGGCTCAGCGATGCCCACCTGCCGGATCTGGCCAGTATCAATCTGCCGGTGTTTTCACCCGATGCCCGGCTGATACTGGCGCTGGGGGGCAGAACACCGGATGTCTGGGATGCCGAAACCGGCAAGCGCGACTCGCATGGCAGCAAGACCTTCTCCCGGCGGGGTAAGGCGGTTGCCGTCGATGCGCTGGACTTCGCGCCGGATGGACGCCGGGTCGGTGCCGGTCTGGCGGGCGACGAGGGTGGCCGGCTGATGATGTGGGACCTCAGCACCGAGGCCCTGATCGGCGAACATGAGGTCGAGGGCTTCGATGTCAAGGCGGTGCAGTTCTCGCCCGATGGCGCCTGGCTGGGCTGGCGTGGCGACGGGCCCGTCGGTGTGTGGAATCCGGTCAGCAACCGCTTTCTGCGCGGAACGCACGCCGAGGTCGGGTCCATCGCCTTCATCACGACCAATGGCCGGGTGTATCTGGTATCGGTGGCCGGACGCGGGCTGATTACCTGGGAACCGACCAGCATGGAGATCGTCAGCGAGCAAACCCTTGAGTCGGACCGGCCGTTACTCGGCTTGAGCCATGACGGTGAAGTCATCGCTTATACCGATGGTCGGGTGCTGGAACTGTGGGACACGCGCTCCGCCAGCCTGAAGGCCAGTCTGCGCGATCTGGACGGTGAGATTACGGCGTTCTGCCGGGAAACGGCGACCGGCAACATTGTGGTCGGCACCCGTTCGGGGCTCGTGTATCTGTGGGATCCACGTCAGGTATTGCCGGTGGGCGCGCTGTCCGCCCATGAGGGACCGGTGGATGCGCTGGCCTGCGGGACCGGGAGTCGGGTGGTTTCCATCGGCTGGGATGGCGCCAAGGTCTGGGATCTCGAAAAACTCAAAAGTCAGAAACAGCAGGATACCGAGACATCGCGTCGTTTCTGATCCATCCGCGGGCAGCGCCGGCGCTGCCTTCAGGCAAAAAAAGCCCCGCGGTCGGCGGGGCTTCAATGTAGGGACCCGTGCTGCCGGGTCTTGCTTTTCTCAGTCTTCACGCGGGATACCCCTGCTCTCAGGTTGATCTGGAAGGTCGACGGTCGCCATCGCCACGATCAGGATAAAGCCCAAAATCAAGATTTCCATGGTTTGCCTCCGAACGGTTGTTGAACACGACTACAGGCTATACGAAAACAATGACAGTTGTGTGACGATGTTTGTTCCCTTTAAGTAAACAAACGGCGGGTCGCTGGCGCAGGCATCGGCCGGGGGCTCTGGGCTTGAGCCGGTGCGGAGAGTGCAGGTGGGGGGGCGGTGCAGGTCTTCGGTATACCGG
>CAYFNI010000098.1:0-8002 GCA_964344495.1 uncultured Methylococcus sp. | reverse complement strand
AGGCAACGCTGCGGGCCGCCGAGCAGACGCTGGTGGCCTCCGGTATTGCCCAAGCTGATATTCAGCGCCTGAAGTCGGGCAACCAGATCAACGGCCTGTATCGCGTCGTCTCACCCATCGACGGCTGGGTTCTGGAGCGGCTGGCCATCGTGGGACAGCGGGTGGATGCACTGGCGCCGCTGTTCCGCATCGGTCGTCTGGATCAGCTGTGGCTGGAGCTGGACATGCCGCAGGAACGGCTCAAGGAACTGCAGATCGGCGATCGGCTGACGGTCGAGAATCCCAAGGCCAGTGCCCGCATCATCGAAATCAGCCAGAGCGTCGACCCGCAAAGCCAGAGTGCTCTGGTGCGGGCGCTGGTGGAAGAGGGCGCCACCGAACTGCGTGTGGGCATGCACGTTAATGTTCAGGTGATGCATCGCAGCTCGGATCGAATCTTCAAGCTGCCGGTCTCGGCGCTGTTCTATCACGAGGGCCACAGCTATGTCTTCGTTAAAACGGCCGCAGGCTATGTCCCGGTAGAAGTTCAGGTGGCTGGTCAGGAGGCCTACAACGTGGTCCTGCATGAGGGATTGCAGGGCGGTGAGGCCGTCGTGGTGCAGGGCGTTGCCGGTCTGAAGGCGGCCTGGCTGGGCAGGACCAGTGACGCCGGGTCGGATCATTGATGTCACGGCTGATCCATTTCGCCCTGACGCAACGGGTGTTCACCCTGTTGCTGGCGCTGTTGATCGCGGGCGCGGGCTGGCTGGCTGCCCTGCAGTTGCCCATCGATGCCTTTCCGGATGTCTCGCCCACGCAGGTCAAGATCATCGTCAAGGTGCCTGGCATGACGCCGGAGGAAGTGGAAACCCGGGTGACGGCGCCGCTGGAAGTGGAACTGCTGGGCATCCCTCGCCAGACCATGCTCCGCTCGATCGCCAAGTACGCCCTGACCGACATCACCCTGGACTTCGAGGAAGGGACCGATATCTATTGGGCGCGGCAACAGGTGGCAGAGCGCCTGAATGGCGTCTGGGGCAATTTGCCGGCCAACATCGAAGGCGGTATCGCTCCCATGACCACCCCGTTGGGCGAGATGTTCATGTTCACGGTGGAAGCCGATGATTTGAGCCTGACCGATCTCCGCGGGCTGCTGGACTGGGTCATCCGCCCGGCCCTGCGGACCGTGCCGGGCGTCGCGGACGTGAATGCGCTCGGTGGTCTGGTGCGCAGCTTCGAGGTGATACCGGACAGCATGCGCCTGATCGCCCGGGGTGTAACGCTGGAGGCACTTAAATCCGCCCTGATGCTCAACAACCGCAACGATGGCGCCGGACGGCTGGTCCAAGGCGAGGAATCGCTACTGGTGCGTGCGGAAGGCCGTATCCGCAGCCTCGCCGATGTCCGCACCATCGTGGTCACCAACCGCGGCGGCGTGCCGATCACGGTGGGCGATCTGGCTGAAGTCCGCATCGGCGCACTGACCCGTTACGGCGCAGTCAGCCAGAATGGCACGGGCGAGGTGGTCGAGGGCCTGGTGCTCAGCATGCGCGGCGCCAACGCCCGGCTGGTGGTGCAGGGCGTCCGGAACAAGCTGGAAGAGATTCGCACCGCGCTGCCGAAACAGGTCAAGATCAACGTGTTTTACGATCGCAGTACGCTGGTCAACAAGGCGACCCAGACCATCGTGCGGGCCTTGATCGAGGCGACGCTCCTGGTCATCGTGCTGCTGATGCTGTTCCTCGGTGACTGGCGGGCGGCGCTGACGGTGGCGATGATCCTGCCGATGGTGGCGCTGTTCACCTTTCTGCTGATGAACCACTTTGGCCTCACGGCCAATCTGATGAGCCTGGGCGGTCTGGCCATCGCGATCGGCAAGCTGGTCGATCCGGCCGTGGTGGTGGTCGAAAACATTACGACCCACCTGGCCGAATTCAAGGAGGGCCGGGGACTGCCACGGCTGCATGTGATCTATCGCGCCATGCGTGAGGTGATGGCGCCGGTCATCTCCGGCGCGCTGATTATCGGCATCGTATTCGTCCCCCTGTTGTCGCTGGAGGGGCTCGAAGGCAAGCTGTTCAAGCCAGTGGCCTTCACCAACGTGTTCGCCATGGGCGGATCGCTGATTTTCTCGCTGCTGGTCATTCCGGTGCTGGCCTCCTTTCTCATGATTCACGTCAAGCACGAGGAACCGTGGCTGGCGCGCAAGCTGCAGTCGTTGTATCACCCGGCGCTGTTGTGGTCGCTGACGCATACCCGCCAGGTGGTCTGGGGCGCCGGCCTGCTGCTGGCTGCGGCTCTGATCCTCTACACCCAGATTGGCAAGACCTTCATGCCAACCATGGATGAGGGCGACATCATCGTCCAGGTGGAGAAGCTCCCGTCGATCAATCTGGATGAATCGGTCCGGATGGACGGCCAGATTCAGAAGGCGATTCTCGATCATGTGCCGGAGGTGCAGCGCATCACGGCACGAGTGGGGGCCGATGAAATCGGACTGGATCCGATGGGCTTGAACGAGACGGATACTTTCATGACGCTGAAGCCACCGTCGGAGTGGCGGGTCAAGGACAAAGAGGCCTTGATCGATGAGATCCGCAAGGTGCTGGATACTGTTCCCGGCATTGCCTACGGCTTTACCCAACCCATTCAGATGCGGGTCACGGAAATGCTGACCGGCGTTCGCGGCGATGTGGCGGTCAAGCTGTTCGGACCCGACCTTGAAGTTCTGAACGCCAAAGCCGGGGAGATCGACCAGGTTTTACGGACCATCCGCGGCGCTTCGGATGTGTTCACGCTGCGCAACGAAGGCATGCAGTATCTGGTCGTTCGACCCGATCGGCTGGCTGCCGGCCGTCTGGGCTTGAGCTCGGATACGCTGGCCGATACCCTGCGGGCGCAGATCGAAGGCTTGAAGCTGGGCATTGTGCAGGAGGGTGATCGCCGCACACCCTTGCTGCTGAGAGGGTCGAGCGAGCCGGCCAACATGTCGACGCTGCAAATTGCCCTGCCGGACGGGCAGCGGGTTCCGCTGTCGGCGATTGCCGAAGTCCGCTCGGTCGAGGGGGCTGTCTCGATTGCACGCGAGCGTGGCCAGCGGTTTGCCGTGGTGCGCAGCAACGTGGAAGGCCGCGATCTGGTGGGCTTTGTCGAGGAGGCCAGACGGGCTATCCAGGCTCGCGTGAGCCTGCCGCAAGGCTATTTCCTGCAGTGGGGCGGCCAGTTCGAGAATCAGCAACGGGCCGCCGCACGGCTGGCGGTGGTCATCCCGCTGGCGCTGCTGCTGATTTTTTTGCTGCTGTACTCAACTTTCCAGTCAACCCGGCAGGCCCTGCTGGTGCTGGCCAATGTCCCGCTGGCCTTGATCGGTGGGGTCTGTGGTCTCTGGGTGGCCGGCGAATACCTGTCCGTGTCGGCTTCGGTCGGCTTCATCTCGCTGCTGGGCATTGCGGTCCTGAACGGGGTGGTGATGGTCAGCTATTTCAACCAGCTTCGCTCCACCGGCATGCCCATGGATGAGGTGGTTGTGCAAGGCGCCCTGCGCCGACTGCGCCCCGTGCTGATGACGGCCAGTATTGCCGCCTTCGGCCTGATTCCGTTGCTGTTCGCCAGCGGGCCGGGGTCGGAGATTCAACGGCCGTTGGCGGTGGTAGGCGTGGGGGGGTTGTGCACCTCGACACTGCTGACGCTGGTGTTGCTGCCCATTCTCTATCGGCGGTTCGGTGAGCCTGGACCCGCCCTTCGGCAGCCGCTACGACGCCTGCAACACGTGCTCCGAGGAAAACGGATGTGACGTCAGAAAAAGCCTTGCTGACATTGATCGCGCCGGCACGTCTGGAGGAGGCGCTGGTCGACTGGTTGCTCGAACAGGCAGTGGGACTGCCGTTCGACAGCAGCCCCACCAACGGTTACGGCATGATTCCGGAGATGCTCAGCTTGGCTGAGCAGGTCTCCGGCCGAATCCGGAAAGTCCGGTTTGAACTTGAGGCCGATGTCGTGGAGGTTGAGCGACTGGTTGCGTTACTTCGACAGCGCTTCCGTGGATCATCGGTCTGCTTCAGGGTTTCGCCCCTGGGACAGACGGGACAGCTCTGAGTCAGGGTGCGGTCAGGCGGACCCGAGCACGACGTCGCGCAGAGCGGGCTCCAGCGTTTCGAACTGGAACGTGAAACCGGCCTGCAGGGCTCTCTCTGGGATGACGCGCTCACTGCCAAGCAGGAGTTCCGCCATCTCACCAGCGATTAGGGTCAAAAGCCAGGCGGGCACCGGAAAGAGGGCGGGACGCTTGAGTACGCTGGCAAGCTGACGCGTGAATTCGGCATTGGTCACCGGATGGGGCGCGGTTGCATTGAACACGCCGTGCAGCCCGGGGTTTTCCAGCAGGTACCGGGTCAGGGCTACGTGATCGGCCAAATGAATCCAGGACATCCATTGATGGCCATCCCCAATGCGCCCACCCAAACCAAGGCGGAAGGGCAGCAACATCTTTTCAAGAAAGCCGCCGTTTTTCCCGACCACCAGACCCGTTCGGAGCAGACAAACGCGAACACCCAGCGATTCCGCGCCCCGCGCGACGGATTCCCACTGTACACAGAGGTCATGACTAAAGCCTGTTCCCCCCACAGAAGCCTCCGTGAGTTGCGTGTCGCCTTGGTCCCCATAGACACCAATGGCAGATCCACTGATCAGTACTGCTGGGGTTTGGCGGGCAGCCGCCATGCGTTCAACCAGTTGCTCGGTCAACGCCACACGGCTGTCGAGTAGAGCCTGCTTGCGGGCGTCACTCCAGCGACGCGCCATGATAGGCTCACCCGCGAGATTGATGACGGCATCGAACGCCATGTCGGCCGACCAATCCGAAAGCTGCATCAAGGGACTGACGTTCTCACCCAGCAACCCGCGCAGCCGCTGGCCATTGCGGGTCAAAACCGTCAGCTGATGACCTTGCGACATCAAGCTGTTGCAGAGGGCTCGACCAATGAAACCTGTACCACCCGTGACTAAAATCCGCATCACATAACCTCGATTGGATCAACGAGACAGATCGGCGCTGGGCTGGTCAGAGGAGAAACCGAGGAGGAGATGGCGAACGCCAGATTCGGTTTTAGGGAGAATCTCGCTGGATGACCTGCCAGCAAGTAATCGATGTGGGCGGCAAGACCCAAGCAGAGTCTTGCCACACCGCAGTTGTTCTTACTGCTTTTCTTCGTCGTTGAAGACCCAGCGAACAAAGAACACGCCCGCGGCCACGATGACCAGCGTGACGACGATACCAACCGGAGATCTCATTTTTTCGACCAGGTCGAGAATCATTCCCATGTGCTTATACCTTTGGATTTTTGTTTGCTTAATGAATGGCTTCAGTTAGCGTCAAACGCTGTCGGTATCTTACAGCCTGCCAATGGTCTGTCAAGTCAACGCACACACTCGGTGCCTCATGCAAGTCAAACCGGCCGAGCAAAATGAGGGCACAAAAAAACCCGGGGTTACCCCCGGGTTCATATCAACCTGAAGCGCTATTCGCAAAATTATGATCGGGAGCGTTCCCGCTTTTTGTTATGGGCTTTGCGTATACGCTGTACTCAGGTCAGCTACCCAACTTACAGGGAAGGAGCAGCAGGAGCTTCGAGCTTCTGTGCATCGCCATCCGGAGAGTTGCCGCAGCCAACAACAACCAAAGACATCATCAGTACGCTTACAACGCAGAGCAACTTCTTCATAAGGAACCTCCTGATTGAACACTTAAAAGTTATAGTTTGTAGTGCCTGAAGCACGGGTGAATTTATAAATAACATTCCACAAAAATGCAAGCACCCCCGCACAATGCAGATCCGGGAACCAGACCGTGTCAGCGGATTCCCCACTCAAATCGTCAGAAAGCCAGGATGTCCAGACCGGCCGAGTCCGCTTCTGACGCGAGCCCCTCCTGACGCAAGCCTTCCAGTCCCACGAAATCAAACAGGTCGCGGTCGGCCAGCTGCGAGGGCGCCACGTTCTGCAGCGCTGTAAAAATCGTTTCCACCCGCCCTGGGTGACGTCGATTCCAGTCGGCCAGCATCTCTTTCATGACCTGTCGCTGCAGATTTTGTTGCGAGCCACAGAGATTGCAGGGAATCAGTGGAAAAGCCCGAATGCGTGCATAGGCATCGATGTCTTTTTCGCTGCAATAGGCCAGCGGTCGGATGACGATGTGCTCCCGGTTATCGCTCAACAACTTGGGCGGCATGGCCTTGAGCGTACCCCCGTAGAAAAGGTTCAGGAAGAAGGTTTCCAGTATGTCGTCGCGATGATGCCCCAAGGCGATTTTGGTCACGCCATGCTCCGCCGCATAGCGATAAAGCAGCCCCCGACGCAGCCGGGAACACAGCCCACAGGTCGTCTTGCCTTCCGGCACCACGCGCTTGACGATGCTGTAAGTATCCTGCTCGATGATGTGGAAGGGAACCTGCCTTGAACTCAGATACGCCGGCAACACGTCAGCCGGGAAACCCGGCTGCTTTTGGTCGAGATTGACGGCCACGATCTCGAAATCGACCGGGGCACTCAGGCGCAGACTCAACAGGATGTCCAGCAGCGTATAGGAATCCTTGCCGCCCGACAGGCACACCATCACCTTGTCGCCGGCTTCAATCATCTTGAAGTCGGCAATGGCTTCACCCGTCAGACGGCGAAGCCGCTTTTGCAGTTTATTGAATTCGTAACGCTGCTTTTCGCCGAGCTCGGACGTCGCCCTATCCGTCATACCGCTGGAAGACCAGGCTGGCATTGGTACCGCCGAAACCAAAGCTGTTCGACATGGCGATCCGAATGTCGGCGTCATCGATGCGTTGCCGTACGATCGGTACGCCGTCGGCACCCGGATCCAGTTGCTCGATATTGGCTGATGCAGCGATGAAACGGTGCTCCATCATCAGCAGCGTGTAAATCGCCTCGTGTACGCCGGCTGCACCCAGGGAGTGACCGGACAGCGACTTGGTGGAACTGATCTTCGGCACCTGCGCACCGAATACGTTTTTAACAGCTTCCAGCTCACGGATATCCCCTACAGGGGTACTGGTACCGTGGGCATTGATGTAGTCAACCGGATCCCGCAAATCGGCCATCGCCATATTCATGCACCGGACCGCACCTTCCCCGGACGGCTGAACCATGTCATAGCCATCGGAGGTTGCGCCGTATCCAACCACTTCAGCGTAGATCCTGGCCCCACGCGCTCTGGCATGCTCAAGTTCTTCGAGCACCAGTACGCCACCGCCACCGGAAATCACAAAACCATCCCGGTCTGCGTCGTAGGCACGTGAGGCTTTTTCGGGCATGTCGTTGTATTTGGAGGACAGGGCGCCCATCGCGTCGAATAGCACGGTCAGGGTCCAGTGGAGCTCTTCGCCGCCGCCGGCAAAGATGATGTCCTGCTTACCCAACTGGATCAGCTCGGCTGCATTGCCGATGCAATGCGCACTGGTCGCACAGGCAGAACTGATGGAGTAATTCACACCCTGAATCTTGAACGGTGTCGCGAGACAGGCCGAGTTGGTGTTCGACATCGTGCGGGGAACCATGTAAGGCCCCACCTTCTTGATGCCCTTCTCACGGAAACTGTCCCAGGCGGACAGCAGATTGGAGGTTGATGGTCCGCCGGAGCCCATAATCAGGCCGGCACGCGGATTGGACACCTGCGCCTCGCTCAAACCGGCATCGGCAATCGCCTCCTCCATCGCAAGGTAGTTGTAGGCCGCGCCCTCGCCCATGAAGCGCCGAATTTTGCGATCAATCAGTTCGTCCGGATCCACCGCCAATGGCGCGTAGACATGACTGCGAAAACCCAACTCGGCATATTCCTCGCTGAAACGCACGCCTGTCTTGCCATGCCGGAGCGATTCCGTCACGTCCTGCTTGTTATTCCCCAGACTGGAGATGATTCCGATACCGGTAACTACAACTCTCTTCATGTTCCTTGCTCCTCAGAAGTCGTCTGTGGAGGTGAAAAGGCCGACTCTCAGGTCGTTGGCCTCGTAAATGATGC
>CAYFNI010000097.1:0-8215 GCA_964344495.1 uncultured Methylococcus sp. | reverse complement strand
GTGCCTCCTGAGAAGGTTAACACCTGTGCTGGAATTTACTGGGTCATTACAGGGCGGCGTTACGGATGGTGGGGTCGGTTAGGGGCATTTGGGGGCATGTCAACGAATATGGATGTACTTCGTTGGACAACAAAAAAGGCTGGAACCCTTGATTTCTCTTGGTTTCCAGTCTTTGGGTGTCTCTAAATGCTCATTTGGCGGAGAGGGAGGGATTCGAACCCTCGTGCCGGGTTTCCCCGACCATCCGATTTCGAGTCGGCGCCGTTATGACCGCTTCGGTACCTCTCCTGATGGGACAGCCATTATAGCGCAACACGTCGTGTGTTTTGGGGTCTGCTGCCTAGCGACGGGCAATGAAAAAAGACCGTAACTGCGTGGAGCACGTTTCTTCAAGTACGCCACCGGTGATCTCGATCCTGTGGTTTAGAAAGCTGGCATCGGCCAGTTGCAGGGCACTGCCGGCCGCGCCTCGCTTGGGGTCTGTCGCGCCGTATACCACGCGTTTGACACGGGCGTGTTGAATCGCGCCCATGCACATGACACAGGGCTCAAGCGTGACGTAGAGGGTGGTCTCGATCAGTCGGTAATTGGAAAGACGTTGCCCCCCCTCCCGCAAGGCGACGATTTCTGCATGTGCGGTCGGGTCATGGCTGCTGATGGGGCAGTTCCAGCCCTCGGCAATAATCTCATTGTCCAGAACCAGAACGGCGCCGACGGGCACTTCGCCCGCGTGATACGCCTTGTCAGCAAGGGAGAGCGCATGACGCATCAGGGTGATGTCGGCAGATTCCATGGGCGAATGGCTCATAGGGAACAGGTCGTGATCAGGCCGGGAGCATTCGTCTCAGCGCACAGGGGCAGGCAGCACGGTTTTGGCGGGGCCCCTGTTCAGTGGGTTAAAGCGTCCCTCTGGCGGAATTGTCAGCTCCACTGGGTTGGCTGACGCAGGCTGAGTCATCAAACTGATTTGGGTGCTTTCGCCGAATGAGCGGGGCGCACTTGCCTTGGCTTGAGAAAAAGAACGCGGCAACTCGCATCCTTGAAATAAAAACGTGAATCCGTGCCCCAAGTCGTCATTGGTTGGTCTGCTGATTACCGCGCCAAGTAGTAGGAGGAAAACATCAGCACTGTATCTTGTGTATGAACCACAAGACGACCACAGAATGTAGCTGTAGGCCGGGTCTGTCAATACTTTATGCCAAAGTAATTCAGGCTTGCCGTTGCGTGCCCGCTTTTACCCGTCCGAGGCATCTGACGCGGTCTTGTCTAACTGAGTATGAAATAGACCACCAGCAGAACATAAACCCAGCGTGGAAGTTTGTTCTGGTGTCCGGCAATGGCCCAGTCATCCACGGTATGTAGCCAGGAAAAAATGGTTTCCACGGTATGTTCATCGCTCGAAGGTTTCGACTGGGATGAGGTGCTGACAACGCCCTGTGACGCTTGAGTTTCAGTCGATGTGGGACGCCGCTTTCGGGTGGATTCGGCCATGGGGTGCTCCGGTCTGTGAGGTGTGTGCAGATCCTTGGAAGGATACGGATGTCATCTCTGTTTGGGGAACGGGATGACCGAAATAATGGCCTGTCCTGTTCAGATTATTCCCACTCGATCGTGGCTGGTGGTTTACCCGAAATATCGTAGGTCACCCTCGAAATACCTGGCACTTCATTGATGATCCGGCGCGAGATCAGATCCAGAAACTCATAGGGTAAGTGAGCCCAGCGGGCAGTCATGAAATCAATGGTCTCTACCGCGCGCAAGGCGACGACATAATCATAACGGCGTCCATCACCCATGACGCCGACGGATTTCACCGGCAGAAAGACCGCAAATGCCTGACTGGTCTTATCGTAAAGATGGTGGCGATAGAGTTCCTCGATAAAAATCGCATCGGCCTTGCGGAGCAGGTCGGCAAATTCCTTCTTGACCTCGCCCAGAATGCGAACGCCCAGACCCGGGCCGGGAAAGGGGTGGCGGTGGATCATCTCCGACGGCAACCCCAGTTCCAGCCCCAGCTTGCGTACTTCGTCCTTGAACAACTCGCGCAAAGGTTCGACCAGCTTGAGTTTCATGTGCTCAGGCAGGCCGCCGACGTTGTGATGGGACTTGATGACGTGCGCCTTGCCGGTTTTCGAGCCGGCCGACTCGATGACATCCGGGTAAATGGTGCCCTGCGCCAGCCAGCGGGCGTCAGTCAGCTTGGCGGCTTCTTCGTCGAAAATCTCGACGAACAGGCGGCCGATGATTTTCCGTTTCTGTTCCGGATCGGTGACGCCCTTGAGTTCGGCCAGGTAACGGTCCTCGGCATTGACACGGATCACGCGGACGCCCATATGCTTGGCGAAGGTAGCCATCACCTGATCGCCCTCGTTCTGGCGCAGCAGGCCGGTATCGACAAACACGCAGGTCAGGCGCTGGCCAATGGCACGATGCAGCAAGGCAGCCACCACGGAGGAGTCCACGCCGCCGGAAAGGCCGAGAATGACCTCCTCATCGCCCAGCCTCGCGCGCAGGGTTTCGATGCTGTCTTCGATGATGTTGCGTGTAGTCCAGAGGGCTTCGCAGCCGCAGATTTCGGTGACGAACCGGCTCAACAGTCGCTGACCCTGCAGGGTGTGGGTCACTTCGGGATGGAATTGCAGGGCATAGAAGCGCCGATCTTCGTCGGCCATGCCCGCGATCGGGGCGGTCTCGGTCGAGGCGATGACCTTGAAGCCGTCCGGCAGACGGGTGACCTGATCGCCGTGACTCATCCAGACATCCAGCAGCCCATGGCCTTCCGGGGTGGCATGGTCCTGAATATCGAGCAGCAATTGCGAATGGCCGCGGGCGCGGACCTGGGCATAGCCGAACTCCCGATGCGAGCAGGCCTCGACCTTGCCGCCGAGTTGCTCTGCCATGGTCTGCATGCCGTAGCAAATGCCAAGGACTGGTACGCCGAGGCTGAAGACGCGATCCGGTGCCCGGGGCGTGTCCGCCAGCGTCACCGTTTCGGGGCCACCCGAGAGGATGATGCCGCGCGGCGCAAAGGCCTCGATGTACGCCTCGTTGCAATCCCACGGGTGAATCTCGCAGTAGACCCCAATCTCCCGAACGCGACGCGCGATCAGTTGTGTGTATTGGGAGCCGAAGTCGAGGATCAGGATTTTGTGGGCGTGGATGTTCTGCATAATGGTATTGCGCTCGGGGCGATGCACGGGCGCCACCGAGGCGCCCATGGCAGCGGACTCAGTCCATGGAATAGTTCGGGGCTTCCTTGGTGATGGTCACGTCGTGGACATGGCTTTCGCGCATGCCGGCCGAGGTAACGCGCACGAAGCATGCCTTGTTGCGCATTTCTTCAATCGTGCTGCAGCCGGTGTAGCCCATCGACGAACGCACCCCGCCGACCAGCTGGTGCAGGATGGAGACGAGCGAGCCCTTGTAGGGCACCCGGCCCTCGATACCCTCGGGGACCAGTTTTTCGGCTTCGGTGCTTTCCTGAAAGTAGCGATCGCTGGAACCTTGGGATTGTGACATCGCCCCCAGTGAACCCATGCCGCGATAGCTTTTGTACGAGCGGCCCTGATAGAGCTCCACTTCGCCCGGGGCCTCCTCGGTGCCGGCGAACAGCCCGCCCAGCATCACTGCATAGGCGCCGGCGGCCAGTGCCTTGGCGACATCGCCGGAATAACGGACGCCGCCATCGGCAATCAATGGCACGCCGGTTCCTTTCAAGGCTTCGGCAACGTTGGAAACGGCCGTGATTTGTGGGATACCCACGCCCGCCACGATCCGGGTGGTGCAGATGGAGCCCGGGCCGATGCCGACCTTGACCGCATCGGCGCCGGCTTCGACCAGCGCCAGCGCCGCCTCGCCGGTGGCGATGTTGCCGCCGATGACCTGAATCTGGGGATAGTGGGTCTTGACCCAGCGGACGCGATCAAGCACGCCCTGCGAATGGCCATGGGCCGTGTCGACCACGATCACGTCGACCCCGGCGGCGGCCAGCGCTTCTACCCGCTCCTCCGTTCCGGCGCCGGTACCGACTGCGGCGCCGACACGCAGTCGTTCTTGTTCGTCCTTGCAGGCCTGCGGGTAGTCGCGCGATTTCTGGATGTCCTTGACGGTAATCATGCCGCGTAACTGGAACTGGTCGTTGACGACCAGCACCTTTTCAATTCGGTGTTCATGCAGCAGGCGGATGGCCTCGTCCTTGCTCGCGCCTTCCCGGACGGTGATGAGCTTGGATTTGGGCGTCATGGCCTTGGAGACCGGCTCGTCCAGGCGGGTTTCAAAGCGCAGGTCGCGGCTGGTCACGATGCCGACCAGATCGCCGTTGTCGACGACGGGCACGCCAGAAATGCCCTTGGCGCGGGTCAGTTCGAGCACATCCCGGATGGTGGCGTTCGGCGATACCGTGAACGGTTCCTTGATCACGCCGCTTTCATACTTCTTCACCATGCTGACTTCGTAGGCCTGGCGTTCGGCGCTCATGTTTTTGTGAATGATGCCGATGCCGCCTTCCTGCGCGATGGTGATCGCCAGACGACCCTCCGTGACCGTATCCATGGCCGCCGAGAGCAGGGGGATGTTCAGGCGGATGGTGCGGGTGAGCTGCGTTTTCAGGCTCACATCCCGGGGCAGAATGTTCGAGTGAGCCGGGATCAGAAGAACGTCATCGAAGGTAAGCGCTTCTTGAATTACACGCATGAGCGGATCCTGCCTGTCCGAAAACTAATGGAATATAGGGGATTAAATAGCACGGGGCAAGGCACGCACGCGTCCGTTCGGCGGTGAAGACGCCGCTTTAACCGAGGTAATACCCCGCCCGCTCCTGAATCTGGCGATACGCGCTGGACACCTCCGTGAGCATCGGGCTGGTCGTGCTGCCTGCCTCCTGTTCGGCCAGCGGAAAGAACACCTGCATCATGGCAGCTTCAGCGATGGTGTCGAAAAAGGCAGCCTTGATGGCCCAGGCAAAGACGCCAGCGAAAACCTCGGGCCAGAAGCTCATGTTGATCGGGATATCTTCAATCAGCAGGTTGATGCCGGCCCGCAGGAGCGGGTAGGCCAGCACCAGGCCGAGCCAAGCGAACAGCGTGGCGAACAGCCGGTTCTTGGCAATATGGGCGAAATGCCGTTCCTGAACCGCCAGCGCCTCGAAGGCGGTGCGCCAGGGGTTGTCCGACTCGGAATGGAGATGCCAGGCCAGCACGGTCTGATGGTTGAGTGCAGACAGCAGCCCGGTGATACGGGTGGCCCAGGCCTTGATCACCGGCTGGTTGGCCGGCAGCTTGGGGCAGGGATGCAGTTCCGCCAT
The DNA here is from genome assembly GCA_964344495.1 of uncultured Methylococcus sp. Taxonomy (GTDB): domain Bacteria; phylum Pseudomonadota; class Gammaproteobacteria; order Methylococcales; family Methylococcaceae; genus UBA6136. The sequence continues at coordinate 2,913 of CAYFNI010000097.1, read as the reverse complement.
GTCCTGCTGGGTTTTACGGATCGCCTCATCCAGTTCAAACAGCTTGCTGGTGCTCGGGAAGCGGTTGGTTTGCCTCTGCTTGGCGTATTCGACCAGGGCCTTGCCGGTCGGCAGCATGATGTTCTTGGTCTGATCCACCAGCAGCGCCAACTGGGGGACATTGACGACATTCAGCCAGATCGGCCGCAGGCGAAACATCAGCCATGCAAACAGGAAAAAGCCGGCGACCGCGCCGTAATGGCCGAGCGAACTGGCATTCTTGCTGAGTGAGCCAAAGCCCACCAGCGTGCCGGCGCCCGCCAGGGTCGCGAACAGATAACCCAGCGCGGCTCCGAGACAGATCATCAGGCGATACAGGACATACGCCATGGATTTTTCGATGGCGCGCTGGGCAGCCATCAAATCAAAGTCCCACATAGTCAGTTCCTCATTCGGTTGGGTGGAGCGATGTTCGGGGTTCAGGTAAGCAAGGATTTTACTTGATGCACCGCATCAGGTTCGTTTCGATTTCGGCCGGCCGACACGCGAGCTGGGGATCGCCCCGTCGTGCTGGGTGCGGAATGGGCGCGCCTTGCGGGTGACCCGCACGCCTTCGGCCGCATGGCCCGTCCCGGCCGGTTGCCAGGCAGGAATCAGGTGCTGCTTGCCGTTGCCGATCAGATCGGCCCGTCCCATGCGCTTCAGCGCCTCCCGCAGCATCGGCCAGTTCTCGGCATCGTGGTAGCGCAGGAAAGCCTTGTGCAGCCGGCGCTGCTTCATGCGTTTGGGGGTGAACACGGTTTCACTGTCGCGATCGACCCGATGCAGCGGATTTTTGCCGGTGTGATACATCGTGGTGGCGTTGGCCATCGGCGAAGGCAGAAACGCTTGCACCTGATCGGCGCGAAAACCGTTGCGCTTCAGCCATAGCGCCAGGTTCAGCATGTCCTCATCGGTCGTGCCGGGATGGGCAGCGATGAAATAGGGGATCAGGTATTGCTCCTTGCCGGCCTGTTTCGAATATTTGTCGAACATGGCCTTGAATTGATCATAGGTGCCGATGCCGGGTTTCATCATCTTGGACAGCGGTCCGGATTCGGTATGTTCCGGGGCGATTTTGAGATAGCCCCCGACATGGTGGCTGACCAGTTCCTTGACGTATTCTGGCGACGTCACCGCGAGGTCGTACCGCAGGCCGGAGCCGATGGTGATTTTTTTGATGCCCGGCAGGGCACGGGCGCGCCGGTACAGCTTGATGAGAGGACCGTGGTCGGTGTTCAGGTTCTTGCAGATGCCGGGGTAGACGCAGGACAGCCGCCGGCAGGCGGCCTCCGTCTGCGGGTCCTTGCACGCCAGCCGGTACATGTTGGCCGTGGGTCCGCCGAGGTCGGAAATGTGCCCCGTGAAACTGGGCGAGGTGTCGCGGATGGCTTCGATCTCCTGAATGATCGAATCTTCCGAGCGGTTCTGGATGATTCGACCCTCGTGCTCGGTAATCGAACAAAAGCTGCAGCCACCAAAGCAGCCCCGCATGATGGTCACTGAATGCTGGATCATCTCGAAGGCGGGAATCTTGCGCGCCCCATACTCGCGATGCGGCCTCCGGGAATAGGGCAGCCCGTACACGGCGTCCATCTCGCGGGTGGTCAGCGGGAATGGTGGCGGGTTTAGCCAGACATCGCGTTCACCGTGACGCTGTACGAGGGCGCGCGCATTGCCAGGGTTGGTTTCCTGATGCAGCACCCGGGACGCGTGGGCATACAGCACCGGATCGTCCTGCACCTGCTCATAGGCCGGCAGGCGGATGACGGTGCGGGCCGGGTCAGTCCGTCGCCGTTGCAGGCGGATAACGCTGGTTTCTTCGGCCGGCAGGGCGCAACCCGGTTGCTCCATTTGATATGGATCGACCGCTGGCTGTAGCGCACCCGGTCGATCCACCTCGGTGGAGTCGATCACGTACCCGTCGGGCGGCAGGGATTTCCTCAGCAATGCGGTGCCGCGGATATCGGTGAGTTGTTGGATGGGTTCGCCGTGCGCCAGTCGGTGAGCGATCTCAACCACCTGCCGCTCGCCATTTCCATACACCAGCAAATCGGCCTTGGCGTCCAGCAGCACTGACCGCCGGACCTTGTCGGACCAATAGTCATAATGGGCTACCCGGCGCAGGCTGGCTTCGATGCCCCCCAGTACGATGGGCACCTCCTTGAAGGCTTCGCGGCACCGCTGGGCATACACGGTGACGCAGCGATCCGGTCGTTTGTGCGGCTCCCCATCGGGGGTGTAAGCGTCGTTGGAGCGTATTTTTCGATCAGACGTGTAGCGGTTGACCATGGAGTCCATGTTGCCGCCGGTGACGCCGAAAAACAGGTTGGGTTTTCCAAGCCGGCGGAAATCATCGGCGGATTGCCAGTCGGGTTGCGCCAGAATGCCGACCCTGAAGCCTTGCGATTCCAGCAGACGCCCGATGATGGCCATGCCAAAGCTGGGGTGGTCGACGTAGGCATCACCGGTCACGATCACAATGTCGCACGAGTCCCAACCAAGGGCATCCATCTCCTCCCGACAGGTCGGCAGCTGAGGCGCGATGCCAAAGCGATGCGCCCAGTATTTACGGTATGAAAATAGATCGGGAGCGGGCGTCATGGGCGAGCGTGTCGGTAGCGGGAGGTGAGTGTTCGGGAGGCATTTTACGTGCATCCGGGACGGGGATGGCAACGGTCTGGGGGCCAGAAATCAAAAACCCCCGGGGGTTTTCACCACCGGGGGTTCTGGGGTCAGGTCCGGGCTATGCCGAAAAGACCCGCTCGCAGGCACCTGCGACTCAAGCAATATCGGGGCACAGATCGCGGCCGATCAGTTTGCCGAAGCTCGTGAAGACCTGCAGGAGCACACCGGCGATTGCCAGAGCCAGCCAGCCAAAGAAGACGAAGCCGT
>CAYFNI010000096.1:529-8450 GCA_964344495.1 uncultured Methylococcus sp. | reverse complement strand
ATCAGTTTGCTTGATTGTACAGGTCGCAGAGCAATCACTGTTCCATGAATACCTGGCGGGGATCACGCGTCGTAGCCGGCCACGGAACCGGGACCGGGGACTCCACCACGGCGGCAGCGGCATACATCCAAGGCCGCTGGATGTTCAATGCCGGTTTCCAAACGGAGCACCCTGCCATCCGGTGCCACGGGCTGGGTCCCCGCCTGAGCCGGCATGATTGGCCTGCGATCCATTGACCCCGGTCCGCATCACGTACCCACAGCGGCTTGATTTTCCCCGATCGGCCAGCGTCGTCCATCAGTAGCCTTACAGTACTGCAATCGACCTCTGATTCACCCATAGGTCCCCTCCAAACTCGCGAATCGGATGATGACTCCGGACGGGCAGAGACATTGCCCACAGGGATCCGCCGCCACCCGCAGGCCAACTGCTTCGGGGGCAAACGGATCCAGCGGCAAAATGCTTGCGCTGCCAATATCAGGCAGAGGACATCTCCCGAGGACAAGCGCCTGTCGGCGATACGGGGCGCCTCTGGCCGTTCGGCCCTCAATGGATATGCATTTCCCGGTTGTTTGCCAAATCGCTCCTGCGCATCAGATAACGATCCTGATCGCCAGTGAGATGTCCGCCATCCGTGCTGAGATACAACAGCGTGACCGCATCCTTGACGGCCAGTCTCCGTTGCGGAGCGTCTTTATAGGGTGTCAGAACCACCATCTGCTGGCTTTCATCCCATTCATACTTGCCTTTTTCAAAGGACTCCCGGTTCTGTGCCTTGGCTGGCTGGATTACCAGCAAGTAGTTGTTCTTGGCATTCAGGGACAGAGTCATCTTGATGCCGTTACAGTCCGCCTCGTGGCATGGCAGGTAGCCGTAAAAGACACCTCGAAATTTGCCTGACGCTGCCTCCGGCAGACCATGGCCGGCATGATCTGACTCACTCATGTGATTCAACTCACGCGCCTTGAGGGCTTTTTCCTGAATTTCCATGTCGCTTTCTGCCCATGCCTCCCCGGCCAGGGGCAGCACGATACTGAAAAGAGCCAGGGCAAGTGCACGTTTGAAATGAATGTTCGATCTGTTCATGGAACCCTCTTGCTTGAAAATGCGATCAACGAGCCAACTGGACTGAGACAGCCGGAAGGCAAAATGTTTCGGAAACGGAGCAGAATTTAATCTACCCAGCGGTACACCCGGTGACGCAGTGGGTAATACCCTCACAGGCCCATCATGGTCAGGGGTTTGTCGAGGTGCCCATCACATCGGTTTATCGACCCTGACTACAAAACCCAAACCGGGCGCTCGGGTTTGCCATAACCTGAGGGTCATGCTGGAATGAAAGACCCCCCGGATTAACCTCACTGGCCTGATTCGAGTGTGGGGGCGAAGTTGAACCATAATGCTGAAACAATCTTCACACGGATACCCCACCATGAATACAAATATACCCCCGCTATCCCTGATGATCCGGCTTTTGACGGCCTGTTTTACCAGCCTGGTTTTGGTCGGCAGCGCGTCGGCTACTTCACCGCTGTGCAAGCCGTATGTGGTTCTGCAAGACCAGGATTACGCCCTCTGTGCAGGCGCGCCGTCATGGAATTTCGACAGTGTCACGTATGCGAAATGCCAGAAAATGAAGGGCGACAGCATCAGTCTGCCGCAAAGCTACCCGGTGCCCTCCAAAAATCCGACCGGCAATATCGAATCGGTCAACCAGATCGGCCTGCAAAGCGGGACCTTTGTCGTGAGCACCTACAGCCCGCCGCAGGGGGCCACCAGTCCGAGCGGCAACCTGGCCCTCTATACCTGCAACAAATCGGGTTCCTATGCGCAATGCGATGGCGGTCTCTGCTTCAAGAACACCAGTGGCACGACGTTTCCAGGTCTGGGTGAGGTGGGACAGAATGAAATCGTCTGCTCCTGCCCGATTGCAACCAGCAGCAAGAGCTATCAGGTCTACGGCCCCTATCCGTGTCCGACCACCCGGGCCGAATACGACAGTATCTGCGGCTCGGGCAATACCTCCAGCAAGAACGGGCATGTTCTCTACATCGGGGCACCCGCCGGCGGCTCACGCCTGTTCGCAAACTGTCTGAGCGAGTTTGAGGGCACCGAGCAGGTCAAATTTAACGTCTGCAAACGCCCGAACCGCTAAGCGGAGCCCGGCGATACGCTGGACCCCATCTTCTGCAGGCTACGCAACACGCCGGTGGAACCGGTTCAGGCGACCCATCACGCGGTCGCCTGAACCTTCAGGCTCAATTCCCCGCTCAGCCCGCCGGACTGCCCCGGAAGATAAAGTACACCGCGCCCATCAGGCATACCCCCGCCCAGACATAGTCGGTCTTGAAAGGCTCGCCCATGTAGAACACCGCAAACGGCACGAAGACCGACAGTGTGATCACCTCCTGCACAATCTTCAGTTGCCCCAAACTGGCAAACTGATACCCGATCCGATTGGCCGGAACCTGCAGCGAATATTCGAACAGCGCAATAACCCAACTGGCCAGAACTGCCAGCCACCAGGGTTTGTCGGCCAGTTGCTTGAGGTGCGAATACCAGGCGAACGTCATGAATACATTCGACAAGACGAGCAGGCCGATAAAAGATCCCGCGGCAGGCCCGTTTAAGGAGGTCATCATGATCGCTGGCTCCAGTTTCAGTCAGGTCTGGGATAATACCGTGACTGTCCTGCGAACCTACAGGTCATTCCATCCTCCCGGCAGGACACATCGCGGGCGATCGGCATTCGGTGACGCCCTTTTTATTCGAGCCATACAACCGCCCCGAACGTGGAAACTCCCCAGCCCCGTCCTTTCCTTGAAAGCCTGACATGGCTGCGCGCCTTTGCGGCCTTCGTTGTGGTTGTCTCCCACGCCATACGGGCGTCGGAAATTGTCTATGCGGACGGGGACATCCCCGGCTATTTTCTTCCGCTCAACCTGCTGGACCTCGGCGACTTCGGTGTCCGCCTCTTTTTTGTTCTGAGTGGCTGCACCCTGTTCCTGAGTCACGGCCAGCGACTGCGGTCAGGAGCCGGTATTCCCGGCTTCTATCTGAAACGCTTCATGCGTATCTGGCCGGCCTATGCCTTTTCGATGCTGGTGTACCTGATTTTCATCGGGGCCTTCAAGGCCACCCATCAGGGCGACACCCGCGACTGGGTCATTCATTTCGTGAATGACTATTCGCTTGAGGATGTGGTCCGCTATTTGTCGCTGACATTCAATATCACCGGGCCCAACCGGCTGTTCAACATGGCGTACTGGAGCCTCCCGGTCGAATTCCAGTACTACCTGCTACTGCCCCCGGTCGTGCTGCTGATGCGCGGCCCCGCAAGTTCGCTGATCGCTCCGATCATGGCCGGAGTCGGCCTGTATCTGATTGACCAGCATCACCTGATTACGCTGGATCGACACGAGGTCCTGCAACTGGCCTATACCTTTTTTGGCGGGGTCTTTCTGGCGCAGGTTTTCCTGATGATCCGATGGCGCCTGCCAGCGATGCTGGGCTTCAGCCTGTTTGTCCTGGCCATTCTGCAGTTATCGCTATCCGAAGCCGAAATCCTGACCATCCCCAAGGCGATTCCGTTACCCGACAACAAGTCAGATTATTACGGCCTGACTGCCCTGGTCTGCCTGGCCGCCACGCTTTTTTCGCGACCGATGCCGCTACCCAAGAGGCTGCGCGCCTGGCTGAACACCTACGGCGACATCTCCTACAGCGTCTATCTGTTTCACGTCTTGTTCATCAACCTGTCCGTGATCATCGTCGTCGGACTGGGGCTGTACGGCGAGACCCGAAAGCTCCTCTTCATCTTCGGCTTTTCGCTGGTCACCAGCTTTCTGTTCTCTTGCCTGACCTATCGCTGGATCGAATTGCCCGGCATCCGCAAGGGACGCGCCTGGGCGGGGGGCTAGCGCCTATGCCACCCGAGGATCGGGCGGTTCGGGCGCTGTCCGCCGTTGGATGACCGACGCGTCGGACTTACGGATAGCGCGCCATCAGGCTGCGCAACCGATCGTAGCTGACGGGCTTGACCAGATGCTGGTCAAAACCCGCGGCTTTGGACTTCGCCAGATCTTCGATCTGTCCATAACCGCTGATCGCGATGAGAACGGTCGCCTTCAGCGCTTCCATGGCCCTTAGCTGCTGCGCTACCTCATAGCCATTGAGCCCTGGCAGACCGATGTCCAGCAAAACCGTATCCGGCAGGAAGGTTTTGGCCATCTCGACCGCACTCTGCCCGTCAAAGGTCACCTGCGTTTCATGGCCATCCGATCTCAGCAGCAGGGCCAGACTCTCCGCCGCATCGGCGTTGTCATCCACCACCAGGATCCGTCGCGGATGGGGAGTGACGGCTGGCTCTTCCGCGGGCGCTTCCGGTTGCGGCAGCGGCGGGCCGTCCGGCAAGCACGGCAGGCGGACGGTGAACCGGCTGCCGCACCCCAGACCTTCGCTGAAGACCGCGACCCGACCACCGTGCAACTCGACCAGACGACGCACCAGCGTCAGGCCGATCCCCAAGCCGCCCTCCGTGCGTGCGAGCGATTTATCGGCCTGCACGAACAGATCAAAAACCGACCCGATCAGCGCAGCGTCAATACCGATACCGGTGTCGGTGACATCCAGGCGGGCCTCGCCGCCCGCCCGGACGAGCGAGATTCGAATGACACCGGCCGTGGGTGTGTACTTGATGGCGTTCGTCAGCAGATTCAGAACGATCTGCCGCAGCCGCACAGGGTCGCCCCGGACGATCACCGGGTGCGTGGGAATGCTGAGTTCAAGCTGTTGCCCGTGTGCATCGGCTTGTGGCCTCTCGTCAGCGACGACTGCCTCGCTCAAGGCCGCCAGATCGACCACCTCCTGCCTGAGCTGAATCGCGCCTTGCGTGATGCGCGACAGATCCAGAAGGTCGTCGATCAGTCTCGACTCCTGCTGCAATTGTCGATCCAGCATGTCCTGCGCCTGACGGATGACCGCCGCGTCCGTGGTTCCCCGGCGCCAGATGTCCAGCGCCGTGCGGATCGGCGCCAGCGGATTGCGCAGCTCATGGGCCAGCATGGCCAGAAATTCATCCTTGCGGCGATCCGCGAGCGTCAGGGCCTCAAGTACCGACCGGTGTTCGGTGATGTCCTCAATCGCCAGGAGAATGCATTCCGGCTGCTTCCAGCGCAACGCCTGACCATTCAGACGCAAGGTGCGCTGTCCGATCTTGGGAAAGGTGATGGTCAGCTCCCGATCCTGGAACTGCTCATGCGCGGGCAGAACCTCTTCCAGCAGGTGCTTGAGCTCCGGAAGCGCCCATTGTCCCTGACCCAGGTCATACAGCCGCACTTTTTGGGTCTGTTCCGGACGGGTTTGAAACAGGCTGTAGAAGGCCCGATTGGCCTGTTGCACGCGCAGCTCGCTATCCAGGACCAGCAGCGGTTGATGGATGGTTTCGACGATCGATTCGGACAAATCGCGCGCGTTCAGGAGTTCATCATTGAGTGTGTTCAGCTCCCGGTTGCGTGCCCGCAGTTCATCAATGCTGGACTGTAATTCTTCCTGCGCCGTTTCCAGTTCTTCATTCGTGCTCTGGTACTCCTCATTGCTGGACAGCAGCTCTTCCTCGGCGGCCTTCAATTCCTCGACCGTCGCCTCGTGAGAGTCCATCACCCCGCGCATGTAGGATCGCGTCGATTCCAGCTCGTACACCAGGCGCTTGATTTCCAGATCCTTTTCATCCGGCGCGGCGGACGGGGACGGGGGGCGCGACCTGAACAGTTGCCCCAGTCCCTGCCAGAAGGGCTCCGGCCGGTTGGCGCCGTCCCTGTGGCCGGTCGCCTGCCGCTCGAAAAACACCAGAAACCAGAGCGCCTCTTCGCCCGCCAATCGCAGTGGCCTCACCTCGAAGGCAACGGTGTCCTCATTGTCTGTCGGCGCGAGATGCAGTCCCTCCCGCCGAATCACACTGCCGTGCTTGCGCGATTCCGCAACCGCGTTGGATAACTCGACCAGCAGGCCGGGGCGAACCAGCTTTTGCAGCTTGTTGCTCGGCGGTCCGACGGGGTTGCCCAGAAACGGGGTGGTATCGCCGCGGAATTCCAGAATGTTCAAATCCGCATCACACAAAATGCCCGGAGGCACGTAGCGTTCCATGGCGACGCGGTCGGCTTCTTTCCCTAAACGGCCCGATTCGGCCGATTCGATCGAGCCGGCACCTTTGCGCGACCCTTGCGGGTTCGGCACTGCATCGTAGTGCTCCAGCAGGGAGCCCAGGTCACGTTCGGGCAACAGCTTCCGGGCAAATATCCGCAGGCGCTTGTCGACCGGGTTGAACAAGTCCGAGGCCGCACCCACGCTTTCCGAAGGCCCCAAAAACAGGAATCCTCCCGGTTTCAGCGCGTAATGAAACACGCGCATGACGCGCCCTTGCAGCGAGGGCTCCAGATAGATCAGCAGGTTGCGGCAACTGATCATGTCCAGCCGGGAGAACGGAGGATCTTCCACCACGTTCTGCGCGGCAAAGACGCACAGATCACGAATCGAGCGACTGATGCGGTACTGGCCATCGATCTTGATGAAAAAGCGCCGCAATCGGTCATCGGACACGCTGCGGGCAATGGTGCCGGGGTAGATGCCGTTGCGGGCAACCTCAATGGCAACCTCGCTCAAATCGGTGCCAAACAGTTGGACCTGCACCTTTAGCGCCTGCTGATCGAGATACTCGACGATCGCTATGGCCAGCGAGTAGACCTCCTCCCCGCTTGCGCATCCCGGCACCCAGATGCGGAGCGGCTGATCGGGCGCCCGCTGTTCCAGCAAACGCGGCATCACGGTGTTGACCAGCCCGTCGAACACCTCGGGATCGCGAAAGAATTGGGTGACCTGAATCAGCAGGTCCCGAAACAGGCAATCGGGCTCATCATGAGCGCTCTCCAGCAGCGCCAGATACTGTTGCAGTGAATCGCAGCCCCTGATCGCCATGCGCCGCGCCAGCCGCCGCTTGATGGTGCCGCGTTTGTAGTGGGAAAAATCGACACCGGACGCGACCTTCAGCCGGCGAAGAATCCGCCGGAGCATCTCCTCGTCATGGATGGACAATTCGGCGGCGGTTCCGGCCTCGCGCTGGTGCGCCGCGCAATACGGGTGGGCCACCAGACGCTGCAGCGCCCGCGCAATCTCCCGGGGCGGCAAAATGCGATCGACGGCATGCAGTTCCATGGCAGCTGCCGGCATGCCATGAAACCGGGCCGACGCCTCATCCTGTGCAAAGGCAAAGCCACCCGCATGCTTGATCGCCTGCAGGCCCAGGGCGCCATCCGAGCCCATGCCCGAGAGAACCACTCCAACCGCGTTCGGCCCCTCCTCATCCGCCAGGGAATAAAACAACGTGTCGATCGGCATGACGTGCGTATCGGCATCGTTAACCGGTGTAAGGACCAAACGTCCATCGTGCACGGTCATGACCGCGCCCGCCGGTGTGACATAGATGTGCCCCGGCAGCACCACACGTTCGTTTCCGCCCTCGCTGACTTTGAGCGGAGTTTGGGCGGCCAGCAGTTCAGGCAACAGGCTGTGGCGATGAGGTTCGGAGTGCTGAACGATGAGGACGGCAAAGTTGCACGTGGCATCCAGGGCGCCAACGAACTCCGTCAGCGCCTCAATCCCGCCCGCAGAGGCACCGACTCCAACAACAGGAAAAGACATCATCTTTTTCAGCTCTCCAATCCTTGCGATCCGGCGATTATCCGCGCTACTAAACTGGCCATCGAGCCGAATTTGCGGTCCACGGCAGGGGGCCGGGTCTTGCCCCCCGCCGTCTTTACACCAGCGTGCGCGCCTGCTCGAAGGCCGCTCTGAAATCCAGATAAATCGGTTCCTGCGTCGCCAGCAGGGACACGAGCAGGGCGTTCTGGAGCTTGTACTTGATGTC
>CAYFNI010000096.1:0-519 GCA_964344495.1 uncultured Methylococcus sp. | reverse complement strand
GGCATCCAGGGCGCCAACGAACTCCGTCAGCGCCTCAATCCCGCCCGCAGAGGCGCCGACTCCCACGACTGGAAATTGCAGCATCCTGACTTCTCCACGACACATGGCAACATACGATTACATAACATCTTACCCACTCCGGACGCCACCGGGGCGGATTCCATCCGCCTTTGCGCCTATAGGCAAAACCCTGCCAGCCGTGAACAGACTGTGGAGTTCCCAGCGAGCAGGGTGAGCCATTCTACCCGCCGCCGAACAGCGCCGACACATGGCGAAGGCCCCCTGCAAAGTCAATAAAGCAGGAGGAAGGTTGTGTGCTCGAATGTATTGGGTCTAGTAGCGCAGCGCCGCTGACTTTCAAATCGGAAGGATGAGCCGCAAAAGGCGATCCCGGGGCGCATTACCGCCCGGAAAGATCAAGTGACAGAGAGGGTAGAGGTGGCTGTCACGTCGCCCCGGAGGGCGACGCAAACCGGGCTGGAAGCTCGCAAGGGCTGCCCGCCAAAACCAATCAGGGGG
>CAYFNI010000095.1:0-8513 GCA_964344495.1 uncultured Methylococcus sp. | reverse complement strand
GTGCGGCGGCGAGTCGGGCCACCGGTACCCGGTGCGGCGAACAGGATACGTAATTGATGCCGATTTCGTGGCAGAAACGGATCGAATTTGGGTCACCGCCCTGTTCACCGCAGATGCCGACTTTCAAGTTTGGGTTGGCAGCGCGTCCGAGGTCGACGCTCATCTGCATCAGGACGCCGACCCCTTTCACATCGAGGGTTTCGAACGGGTTGTCGTGCAGGATGCCGGTGTCGGTATACAGCGGCAGGAATTTGTTTTCGGCATCCTCGCGCGAGAAAGAGTAGGTCGCTTGTGTAAGGTCGTTGGTGCCGAACGAGAAAAATTCCGCCAGTTCGGCCAGGTCGCCAGCGCGGGTACAGGCGCGCACCGTTTCGACCATGGTGCCGAAGGTGAAACTGAGGCTGATGCCATAGTGCTGTTCCACTTCGGCGCGGACCTTGTCGACGATGGCACGCACCCGTTTCAGCTCTTGTACGGTGATGACTTGCGGCACCATGATTTCGGGGCTGACGGGAATGCCGGCCTTGATGCAGCCGGCGCCGGCTTCGAGAATGGCGCGGATTTGCATCTCGTAGATTTCGGGATAGGTGATGCCCAATCGAACGCCGCGATGTCCGAGCATGGGGTTCACTTCATGCAGGTCGCGCACTTTCTTCAGCATCAGTTCCTTCTTCGCCATGATGCTGTTGACATGGTCCTCGGTGAGGCCGGCATCGCCGGGGGCGGCCTGGCTGAGGGCATTCATCGCAGTGAGTGCCGCGGTGCGGCCCTTGACCACCAGCCGGTATTCGCGCAGAGCTTCGATTTCATCCAGCAGCTGTGACTCGCTGGGCAGGAATTCGTGCATGGGCGGATCCAGCAAGCGCACGGTCACGGGGTTGGGCGCCATGATGCGGAACATTTCCTCGAAATCCTGGCGCTGCATCGGCAACAGCTTTTCGAGCGCCGCCTGACGTTCCTCCAACGTCCGGGCCATGATCATGTCGACGACGACCGGCAGTCGTTCGGTGGCGTTGAACATGCGCTCGGTGCGGCACAGGCCGATGCCTTTGGCACCGTACTTGACGGCGACCCGGGCCATGTCCGGCGTGTCGCCGTTGGCCATGACCTTGAGGCGGGCCTTCTCATCGGCCCAACCCAGCAGCGTGTTCAGCTCTGGTGAAAACTCCGGCGGGAGTGTCGGGATGGCGCCTTGGTAGACATAGCCGTTGGAGCCGTCAATGGTGATGATGTCGCCTTCGCGCAGGGTCAGACTGCCGATATGGGCCACGCGGGCGCGGCTGTCGACGACGATGCCTTCGGCACCGGCGACGCAGGCCTTGCCCATGCCCCGTGCGACGACCGCGGCATGTGAGGTCTTGCCGCCGCGACTGGTGAGAATGCCTTGCGCAGCGAAAAAGCCATGGATGTCCTCGGGTTTGGTTTCTTCCCGTACCAGAATGACGCGTTCTCCGGCCCGACCCAGCATTTCGGCCTGATCGGCGTCAAAGACACAGCGTCCGCTGGCGGCGCCGGGTGAGGCAGGCAGGCCCTGGGCCATTGGCGAATGGGTGTGATGCGGATCGAGCCTCGGATGCAGCAGTTGTTCCAGCAAGGCCGGGTTGATGCGCATCAGTGCCTGATCCTTGCTGATCAGGCCTTCGGCATACATTTCGACCGAGGTACGAACGGTGGCGGTGGCATTCATTTTGCCGTTGCGGGTTTGCAGGCAGTAGAGCACCCCTTTTTCGATGGTGTATTCGTAGTCCTGGACTTCGCGGTAATGGCCTTCGAGTTTGTTTCTCAGCTCTACCAGCTGGCGATAGAGTTCAGGCATTTCCTGGGCCATCTCGGCCACCGGCTTCGGGGTGCGGATGCCGGCAACGACATCTTCGCCCTGCGCGTTGACCAGATATTCACCGAACATTTCGTTTTCACCGGTGCCGGGGTTTCGCGTGAAGCCGACGCCGGTCGCGCAGTCATTGCCCATGTTGCCGAAGACCATGGTGACCACATTCACTGCGGTGCCGTTGGCAAGGTCCGGCGTGATGTTGAATTCGCGCCGGTAGTCGACGGCCCGTTTTCCGGTCCAGGAGTTGAATACCGCGCGGATGCTGATCTCCAGCTGTTCGTAGACATCGTCCGGGAACGGTTTGCCGGTTTCGCGCAGGACGACGGCAAGGAAACGTTCGCAGGCCTCGCGCAGGTGTTCGGCATTGAGGGCGATATCGGCCTTGACGCCGGCATTGCGTTTGATGGTTTCAAATTCGGCATCGAACAGTTCTTCCTTGACGCCGAGCGCAACTTTGCCGAACAGCTGGATGAAACGACGGTAGGCGTCGTAGCCGAAGCGCAGGTTGCCGGTCTGCTGGATCAGGCCGCGGAGTGTGACCGGATTCAGCCCCAGGTTGAGGATGGTGTCCATCATGCCGGGCATGGATAGCGCCGAGCCGGAGCGTACCGAGACGAGCAGCGGATTGCTGTCACCGCCAAAGGTTTTGCCAGTCTGCAATTCCAGCGACTGGACGTTACGGAGCACTTGTTCCATCAATTCGCCCGGCAGGCGGGTATGTTCGAGGTACTCAAGACAGGCTTCCGTGCTGATCACGAATCCGGGCGGAACATTCAGTCCGATCTGAGTCATTTCGCACAGGTTGGCCCCTTTGCCGCCCAGCAGTCGTTTGTTCTTGCCGTCTCCTTCAGTGAAGGCGTAGACATATCGCTTGTGCATGGGATACCTCGTTGATGATGGGGTGGCTGGGCAAAGGGCGCTATTTTAGCCTTGTTCCCTTTTCAGGCGATGAATTTCCGCGTGCTGCAGGACCCGCAGCTGGGCGACGGCCCGTGCGAGGTCCAGTTTTGCGACATCCCGGTCTTCGAGCGGTTGCGAGTGGCGCAGGAGCTGCTCGGCTTCCATGCGCGCTTCCAGGGCCCGTTGCTGGTCAATCTCCAGTGTACGCAGCGCGTGATCGGCCAGAACCGTCACGCTGCTGTCCTTGACTTCAAGAAAGCCGCCGGAGACGTAGAAAAAATGCGTCTGACCGACGGCGTCTTCGAGCTTGACTTCACCCGGTTTGAGCGCGGACAACAGGGGTGCGTGTCGCGGCAGAATACAGACTTCGCCCTGCGCCGCGGGTGCCGTGATGCGCTGACAGGGGCCTGAAAATAGCAAACGGCCAACATCGGTGATCTCGACCTGAAGCAGTCGGGCTGAAGTATCCATCAGTGCGGAGCGGCGTACTTGTTGACGTCGAAGCCCGCCTGGCGGATTGCCAGCAGGATGATGGGCGCGGCGTTCCCCGGCTGGATCCGGTCGGTGTTGAGGATCAGGTCGAAATTCTTGGCGTAATTGAGGGAGCAATGTTCATAACTGTCGCGGAACAGATGCTCGATCGATTTGTGGCGCTTGTTGTTGATTTCGTAGACCTTGCGTTCAGCGGCATCAAGGGGCAAACCGGCTTCTTCGGCGATGCGCTTGGCGCAGATAAGGCGCGAGCCAACGATCCGCACCCGGAAGGTTCGCTTGCCGGACAAGATGAGGTGGGCGCCACGGCCCACCAGAACACAATCGTTCTGCGCCAATTGAATGACCGCCTCGAACAGGGCGCGGCGGTAGGTTTCGAGGCTGTCTCCACTGCCAGAAAACAGATTGAAAATGAAGTTGGAGACGCTGGAGGCATGACAGTCTTCCAGGGCGGCAAGGCGGGCCGGGTCAATGCCGGCCTTTTCGGCGGCGAGTTCCAGTATCTGGCGATCGTGCAGGGGGACGCCCAACTGGTCCGCCAATGCGCGTGCGATTTCATCGCCGCCTGCTCCGTAGTCGCGCGACACGGTCACGATCAGGGGGAGGCGGTGTTTTCTGTGGCCGTGCGCATGGGCTTCATCGGCCGCGATCAATGCCTTCAGGAAAGAGTAAGGGTCAGTGCCAGACATGACGGCTCCGTGTGCGTCGCGCCACTGTTGCAAGGTGGCTCAGTATAAGCCCGGGAGCCAGCGGTTCGACATCACGCCGTGACGATGACCCGTACTGCATCCAGCCGATACCGGGCCGACTGGATACTGGCATGCATGTCCAGTGCATTGGCTTTGAGTTGGTCCAGTTCGTCCTGCCGGACATTGGGGTTCACCTTGCGCAAGGCGGCGAGACGCTTGAGTTCCTGTGTCATGACGCCGAGCATGCGGGTGGTGCCGGTTTCGACCAGGCCGGGCAGTTGTTGCTTGGCCCGACGGTCAGCCAGTTTGATTCCATGCTCGATGGTTTTTCGCTGTGACCGTAGCAATTCGACGGCATGCTCACGGTCGAATTGCCGGTGGACATTCTCGAAACTCGAAAAGCCGAGGTGGCTCAGATCATGGCCCTCGTGATCGAACAGCGAGCGGATCAGCACCGGTGGGAAGAAACGGCCAATCTGCAGGCGTTTGGGGGCCATGCACTCGATGACATGGACGCATTCGATCAGCAATTGTCCCGGATCAAGGTCAGGGTGCTGGAGGATGCTCAGGGCGGCATTACCGTGTTCGCTGTTGAGGATGATGTCGATGGCGCCGCGGACCATGGGATGTTCCCAGGTGAGAAACAGCAGATCCTCGCGGGCCAGTCCCAGTTCTCTATTCAGCGTGACCGTGACCCCCTCGTCGGGGAGCTCCGGAAACTGCATGCGCATGTGTTCGCCCGGACGCAGGATGTAGGCCTGCTCGGAATGCTCCTCGATGCTGATGCCATAGGCGTCGAAGACGCGCTCGAGATAGGGCCAAAGTCGCGGGTCGGCATCTTGTTCCCGGAGTGATTGCACCAGCTGCTCGGCCTCGGTCCGGCGGCAGGAGTTCAGTTCCAGCAGCCGGTCGCGGCCTTGATGCAATAGCCGTTGGGTCGCTGTGGACTGGGTGTGCAGGGCCTGTATCTGCTGCGCTTCGCGGTCCGGGTCCGGGTGTTGCAGCAATTCCAGCAGGGTCGCATAAGCTTCGCTGTGAACCGTTTGCGCGGCGGGGTTGAGTTGTTCGAAGGCATTCAGCCCGTCGTGGTACCAGCGGAAGAGGGTTTGTTGCGGGCTATTTTCGAAGTATGCCAGGTGGATCTGGATGGTATGCGTCTGGCCGATACGGTCGAGTCGTCCGATCCGTTGTTCCAGCAGATCCGGATTGAGGGGCAGGTCGAACAGGACAAGGTGGTGAGCGAACTGGAAATTGCGCCCCTCACTGCCGATTTCCGAACACACCAGCACCTGGGCGCCGTCCTCCTGGTCAGCAAACCACGCCGCTGCCCGGTCGCGGGCGATAATGCTCAGTCCTTCATGGAATACAGCCGCCCGGATGCCGGCGATACGCAGTGCGTCCTCGAGATCCATGGCGGTATCAGGTCGTGCGCAAATCACCAGTGCCTTGGCGGGGCGGATCTGGCGGAGGGTGCTGATGAGCCAGTCGACGCGCGGATCAAGTCGCCACCAATCTGAAGCGGCCGCCTCGGTGGGTGCCGGCAGACTCTCGGGATGCAGGCACTGTTCGGGGGTAAGTTCGGCTGAACTGAGGCGTTCGGCGTAATGGGCCGGCAAAGGCAACGCGGTGGGCAGCAGGTGTCTGCCGGGGAATCCTTTGACGGTCGCGCGGGTGTTACGAAACAGGACCCGACCGGTGCCGTGCCGATCCAGCAGAAGCTGAATCAGTTCGTTGCGCGCCGAATTTGACGTTTCCGTGTCGCCGACGCGTGCCAACAGATCATCCGCCAGATCACCCGCCAGCAGGTCGCGAAGGTCATGCAAGCAGGTGGGATCAAGGTGCGGATCATCGAGCAGATGCTGAATGATGTCTGCCAGGCCAGCATAGGTGCGCTCTTCCTCCTGAAAGTGCTGGAAACTGTGAAAGCGATCGGGGTCCAGTAGCCGCAGGCGGGCAAAGTGGCTTTCCTTGCCGAGTTGTTCCGGCGTCGCTGTCAGGAGAAGCAAGCCGCGGGAACAGCCGCCGAGCGCTTCGATAAAGGCATATTCGGGGCTGGCTGCAGCGGGCGACCAGCCGAGGTGGTGGGCTTCATCGACAACACAGATATCCCAGCCGGCGGCGAGTGCATCCGATCGGCAGGAGGCATGCTCCATAAAAAAGCCGAGGCTGGACAGTACCAGTTGTTCACCCAGGAACGGATTGTCCTCTGTCGAGGCCTGATAACGTTCGGCATCGAAGAGGCTGAAGCGGAGATTGAACCGACGGCGCATTTCAACCAGCCACTGGTGCAGGAGAGGATCTGGCACGACGATGAGAACCCGCTCCGCTCTGCCGGTGAGTAACTGGTGATGAAGGATGAGACCGGCTTCAATGGTTTTGCCCAATCCGACTTCATCGGCCAGCAGCACACGGGGATGCTGGCGTCCGGACACTTCGTGAGCGATATAAAGTTGATGTGCAATCGGACTGGTGCGTCCACCTACAAGTCCTCGGATGGATGAGGTGTCGAGTGCACCCATCAGGTTGAGAGTTTCATGCCGCAGTTGAAACAAGTCGGCGCTGTCAAGTTGTCCGGTAAAGAGTCGCTCCTGGGGTTTGTTGAACTGCATGTGATGGTTTACATCCATTTCTTGCAGTTGCTCACGTTCACCGTCGGAGTTGAGCACTTCGTAGGTCAACAGGCCATCGTGCTCGGAGACCTGAAGAACAGTCATTGTGACTCCCTCCAGATTCTGAATCGTGTCACCTGGGGCGAAGCGAACTCGCGTCAGCGGGGCATTTTGCATCGCATACATACGACGCTCACCTGCAGCGATATACAAAAGCGTGACGCGATTAGTGTCTACCGAGAGTGCGATACCAAGGCCCAGTTCGGGCTCGGTTTCGCTAATCCAGCGTTGTCCAGGCACAAAGGTAGGCAAAGCGATCTACTCCTGAGGGGATGAGGGAATGAGGGGCAGGATTATAGCCATGCTGAATGCAGCCTCGTGGGCGTTCATGTCTGACGCAACACGAGATCGTTGAAATACCGATAAAAAAACCCGCCATGAGGCGGGTTCTTGGGACGATCACAGACTTCAGAGCATGATGTATGGAGACCAGCGGTGACGTATTTTCGCTGTGACAGCCCGTAATCCTGCAGTCCTGAGCGGGGGCCAGTAAGGCCTTAGCATTAGTCCAGAGCCGTAATTTCCACCTTACCAACACCATTCAGGCCAATTGCTTCTGCAGCGGCTTGAGAAAGGTCGATCAGACGGCCTCTTCGGAAGGGGCCGCGGTCATTGATCTTGACCACAATGGATTCGTTGGTGTCCAGATTGGTGACCCGTGCATAGGAGTGCAGGGGAAGCGATTTGTGGGCGGCGGTAAAGGCATGCTTGTTGTACCGCTCACCCGAGGCCGTCTTACGACCGTGAAAGCCGGGACCATACCAAGAGGCATGTCCAACGGCCTCGTAGGCCATCACGGCATCAGATGCAAGCAGCGCAAATGGCAAAAGAAATTTGATCATTTTGTACCTCGATCTCAGGTCAGGGCCCCAAGTTCGAGTGTGAGGGGTCGCCTGGTGGTGTATGCCTTCACATAGGCGCTTGAAGCACACGTCTCTGTGGCTCCCAGCTGCAGAAGGCAGACAAGTGGATAGCGCAAGGCTGGTTCTAGCCTGTAATTCAGATCACTTCAATGACTGAAGCCAATGTTCTTCATCACAGGAGGGTGCGGATCCTAAAGATCCTTGGGATGCGTAAGCGTAACCGCTAGTTGAAGTAGGGCTCGATCATACCGGTCGAGATGCTGATAGGCAAGACCTCACTGGAATCGTTAAGTGGAAAGGGCATGTGGAAGAGGAATAAGAGGATAAAGAACCTGGGAAAAGTTACCGCCAGAGGGTAGAAAAGCTCAGAAAGATAAATGGTATGGATAGATCAGGGTTATGGCGTGAGCGTGGGATAGGTGAGTATGTATACGAATTAAAAGAAAACAAGCTTTGCTTCAAAGTTATACCCGATACCTGATGTGCATGGATTACAGTTCATTGGGTGCTATAAAAGTAACTTAGGTTGAAAGGTAAAGATTATGAAGCATAGGAAAAAAGTTTGCATCATGGCTCTGTCTATTATGAGTGCAATAAATGCCGCTCAGGCAGAAACATCATTGTGTATCCATAAAAAAAGAGGCATTGTGAGATTGGCGAGTGCGTGTAAAAGAACCGAGTTGAAGGTTCTGGTTCCTGACGCCGCTGCGCCTGAAAAGTTATTCAAATATAAGGTTGGTGATATAGGTCCTGCTGGCGGGTGGATCTTCTATGTTGATCGACTTGATCAATATCCGGAATTTGATTATATAGAGGCGGCACCTACTGATGCTAACAATGGAGTTGCCGTACCATGGGCTACTGTCACAACAGGTTGCTATGGGGCTAATGATGCAATGGTCAATTGTCAGGAAGGAAGTGTATATCCAGGGTATTTGCAAGCTGCAAAGCAGCAAGAAAATAGAAAGCTTGGGCTAGGTAAGTCGAATACGAGCTACATAGTTGATTTGTTCACCAAGGCAGGTGCTCAACAAGGGGAATATGCTGCAGGCGTGGCAAGAGACTATAG
>CAYFNI010000094.1:0-8562 GCA_964344495.1 uncultured Methylococcus sp. | reverse complement strand
TGTCCGAATCCGAAAAGGTGGCCATTTACCGTCGTCTTTACCTGATGGCACTGGTCATACCAGCCACCTCCTGCCTCGGTGTCGCCTTTGCGGCACATTTACGACACCAGCAACGAAGCCATCTGCGTGAACAGGGCTTTTCGGCGGCCGAGGTCGAATCCATGACCACTCAGCATACTGACACCACGGTTGCGAACGGCTGGATACTGGGGGGCGGTTTGGCATTCGCGCTCGGCAGTATCGGCGTCGGTTTGGCCGATTTCGAATTGGGTCAGGAACTCGTGTTCGTCATTTCCATGGGCATCATTCTGGCCTTGATGCAGCAGCTGACCCGTGAAATGGCGCCTGCCGCCCGGCAGACGCTGCTTGGAACCGCGGTACTGATCTTCTTCTTCCGCGCCGTCCCGACACCGGGCCCCGGATCAAGCTGGTGGATGATCGATGTCCTCGGCTTCGATCAATCCTTCATGGCGCGCCTGTCATTGATCGGCAGCATCCTCAGCCTTGGCGGTCTGTTCCTGTTCCGACGCTTCATGGCCGAACGCTCCATCCTTCAGATTGTGGGATTGTTGACCCTGATCGGGGCGGCGCTCTCCTTGCCGACCATCGGCATGTACTACGGCTTGCACCAGTGGACCTCGCACCTGACCGGGGGGGTGGTGGATGCACGCTTCATCGCCATCATCGATACCGCGCTGGAATCGCCGCTGGGCCATATTGCCATGGTCCCCATGCTGGCCTGGATAGCACATGCCGCACCCAGCCACCTCAAGGCAACCTTCTTTGCCGTGATGGCCTCATTCACCAATCTGTCATTGGCACTGAGCCAGCTCATCACCAAATATCTCAACCAGATCTATACCGTCACCCGCATGGTCCGGGATCCGGCCACCGGCGCGATGACTGCGCCGGCCGATTACGGTGAGCTGGGCCAGTTGCTGATCACGGTGACGGTACTTAGCCTCGCCATCCCCTTTACGGCCATTGCTATTGTGAAATGGCTCAAACTGCGCAGCGTCTGAGCCCGGAAATGCGCTCCGGAACCACCCGGATCATTGGATGAGCGCGGCCGGTCGGCGCAATGCCATCGTGTACAATTTTCAGGGCGACTGCCTTGTGACCCCATCGTGCGACACCATGCTTACCTACCTGCGGCTGCTGCAACAGCGATTCCAGACCCTCACCGGTCACTCATCCCCGCAGACCGAAGCGCCGCGTCAGGAGTGGCTCCCCTTGCTGCGGTCACTGGCTTTCGCGGAAGCCGTGCAGGAAAAAGTGGAATGGGTCGCCCGACAACCGGATCTCCCGTTGCAGGTTGCCGTCATCGGACCGACCCAGGCGGGGAAAAGCTCGGTCATGAACTGGCTGGCCGGACAATCGCTGGCCGAAGCCAGCCCGTTGGCCGGCTTCACCGTACATCCGCAGGGATTCGCCCTGCTGCCCACATCCGATGCCTTCGAAAGCGAGTTGCAAAGCTATTTTCGCGGCTACCGGCGCGTGGCGCGGAGTGGACTTGACCATCATCAACTCGACTCCTTTTCCCTGGAATACGCTCCATCCGGCCCACAGAGCCATGTCCTTGACGGGACCGTGATCTGGGATACCCCCGATTTTGACTCCGCCCATTCCAGCCACTATCGCCAGGCCGTCTTGCGGGTGGCGGCTTTGGCAGATGTGGTCATCCTGGTCGTCAGCAAGGACAAATATGCCGATCTGTCGGTGTGGGACTTCATGCGCCTGTTGCAGCCTCTGCAACAGCCGACCGTGGTGTTGCTGAACAAGATCGATCCGATGGCCGAATCTACGCTCATCAGTTCGGTCGTCGACAAGTGGCGAAGCTTCCGTACCGATCCACCACCTGCCGTCGTCGCCATCCCCTATTTGCCCAATCCTCCGGGCCTTGTCGGGCTTGAGGCCATTCATCACTCACTGATGAGCACGCTCCAGCATGCGGTGGGCAGTGTTCAGCGAACCCGATATCCGGAGCAGGCCCGCCAGTTATGCCGCACCCACTGGGATGCCTGGTCGGCACCGATCCTGAGTGAATACCGCCTGCACGATGTCTGGCTGGAACGGGTCGACCACATCATGGATGAGTGTCTCGTCCGTTATCAGCGAGACTATCTGGAACACCCCAATCACTACGACACCTTCCAGCGCGCACTGGCCGAGTTGCTGACCCTGCTCGAAGTGCCCGGGCTGGGTCAAACGCTTTACACCGTCCGCCGAGCTGTCACCTGGCCGATGCGGCAACTCACGGCGCTGGGGCGGCTGGCCTCGGGCCAGCGTGAAACGGTTGAAGGCGGCGAAAGTGCCATGTTGCATCAGATCGCCCAACATGCGCTGGTGCGACTCGGCGAGTCGCTCCTGCTGGAGCAGGAGCAGGACGACAACCAGCAACGCTGGTGGCGCAGCCTCAATCAACAACTGGCCCGTCAGCGTGAGGGTCTGCTGACGCGGTTCGATCAGGCGGTACAGGGCTATCGTGTCGATTTTCAGCCCGAAATCGAAAAAACCGCTCACGGTCTCTATGTCCATTTGCAGGCACACCCCATGGTTCTGAACAGTCTCAGAGCCACCCGCGTCACCACGGACGCTGCCGCACTGGCAGTTGCCCTGCACACCGGCGGAATAGGCGTTCATGACCTGATCATCGCGCCGGCCATGCTCTCCGTGACCAGTCTGCTGACGGAGAGTGCGCTGGGACGCTACATGAACAAGGCCGCCGCCCAACTGAAGCAGCGCCAGCGCACGGCGGTCGAGCATCTGCTCCAGCAGACTCTCCGGCAGCCGTTGATCGCTTTACCCGACAGCCTGAATGACAGCCAGCGGCTCGACATCCCGCGCGAGATTCTGGAGCAGGCAGCCCGTCAGTTGCACTGATCGTCACTTGGTAGCGACATTCACCCACGACAGTTCGATCTATGACTTCCCTTTACGAGCAAGTCCTGCAGGATGCCCGCCACTGGGCTCACCGTGCCGTTGCCGAGGACTGGCTGAATCCCCAGGATCCGGCACCACTCGATGCCCTCGAAGCCGCCAGTCCCTCAACACTGTTTGAGCCGGGCACCCACCGTCCCCTGGTCGCGGCCTTTTTTGGCGGTACCGGCGTTGGCAAGAGCAGCTTGCTCAACCGGCTTGCCGGTCGCGCGGTTGCACGGACCGGCGTAGAACGTCCCACCTCGCGCGAGGTCTCCGTCTACCTGCATGAGAGCATCCGGATCGCCAACCTGCCCCAGGATTTCCCCATGGATCAGGTGCGCATCGCACAGCATCCCGATGACGCCCGCCGGCAGATCATGTGGGTGGACATGCCCGACATCGATAGCGTGGCCCAAGCAAACCGCGCGCTCGTGCTGGACTGGTTGCCCCATATCGATGTGCTGGTGTACGTGGTCAGTCCGGAACGCTACCGCGACGATCTGGGCTGGCAGCTGCTGCGAACCCACGGCAGGGATCATGCGTGGGTGTTTGTGCTGAATCAGTGGGACCGCGGGCTTGAGGTCCAGTACGATGACTTCCGGCAGTTGCTCAGCGCCGGAGGGTTTGTCGATCCGATCGTGCTGCGCACCGATTGTCGGGAGCCGGCCGACACACGCGGGACGGATGATTTTTCCGTGCTTCAGAATCTGCTGCAGGAGGTATCGGCCGTTCACCTCATGCGCCAACTGGAAAGCCGGGTGGCGCAAAGCCGATTTGCTGCGTTTGAGGACAGCCTGCAACGGGTGATGGCACGGCTGGGCGACGGTGGTGGTTATCTGGACCTGGTTCCATCGTGGAATGCCCTTTGGACTGCGGCCCAATCGGACCTGATGAACGGGCTCGAGTGGCCCATGCGAATCACGGCGGCCACCTTTGCCGGACGCGACGCCAACCCGCTGAGCCGACCGCTTGATCTCGCGGCTCCGGCATCAGAATCTCCGAGCCACTCCACCCCACCCACCCTCTGGGATGCGTGGGCGGATGGCCGCGTAGCGGATGCTGTCAGCCAGCTGGTACTGGATGCCGGCAACCGCGGCTTGCCGCCATTACCACTGAAGCACAGCCTGGCCCAGGCCACCGACGCGTTGGGCCGGCAGGTACTCAACCGCGGCCAGCTCCTGCTCCGGCAGGCTCTGGCCCTCCCGGGGAACAGTCTGCAGCGGCTGACCCTGAAGTGCATGGGTTTTCTCTCGGTCGTTCTGCCACTGGGTGCCCTTGGCTGGGCCAGCGTTCAGGTGGTCAAGGGATATTACGACAGCGCTACCCGCCATCTGGACTATCTCGGTACCGATTTTGCCGTTCACAGCCTGTTGCTGATTGCACTGGCCTGGCTGCTGCCGTGGTTCGCCTACACCCGGCTCAAGCCTTCCATCGAAACCAGCGCCCTGCGCGGTCTCCGGGCCGGTGTGCATGAGGCGTTGTCCGCGCATGAAGACAACATCCAGCAGGAGCTGGAACGTCTGGAAACCCGGCGACGCGGGCTACTGAACGCGGCGGACGCCCTGCTGGAGTGCAGTCGTGCCGCACGCCGACCGGATGTCGAAGCAGACCGCCCGTCCGACCTCCTGCGGCGGATGCTGTCTCAGGAGCGGCGGACGGGGTGAATCGCCGGCGTGTTTTTTTAAATGAGGCTGTTAAACCGGACGTGAGTGGCGTATTTTCTGAGACTAGAACTCCCTTATTTCGAACGATCGCCTCTCAAACACTCACACGCATGCTCAATCGACTCTTTACGTGCGCCGGACTTTCCTGTCTGGCGCTCTCACTTTGGTCGGCCCCGTCCGCGCTGACGGCAGGCGAAGCGGCGATGGCCAACCGCAACAATCTGCGCGATACGCGCTATTGCGAAATGTTGGTGATTTCCGGTGGGCCGCTGTCGTTTGTCGCCCAGGTCTATAACACCCTGGGTCTGAACGACTGCCCCCCATCGGCTTGGGAAATGCTGAATACCCGACAACTGGCTGAGCAACACGATGCACACACGGTCATTCTGAACGGACCGCGTCACTTCCTGATGGACGAAAGCAGCCTGGCCAACCCGGGCGGCATTGCGCGGTTCGGTACGATGGATGCGCGCCATATGGCCGATGTGGACCTCTCCCTGCGCGCGGTCCTGAATGGGCGGTCTGTGCCCTACCGGGAAAACAAGGTCAAACGCACCACCCGCTTCGTCTTCAAAAAGGGACGGCCGATCTTCGAACTGCAATCCCCCGACGGCCACCGCTATATCATGCAGTCATATTCGCAACAGCTCCGCCCGGAGCTGACCCTTGAGAGTCTGCCGGGCCTCGGTGCCTCACTCGATCTGCCGGAGGGCTGGACTTACCAGACCCGGACACCGGATGACGATCTGGTGCTGGAGGCCAGCGGCATCGCGCGCGTGATTCAGGACGAATGGCTGAATACCTACCAGCGGACCGACTGATGAACCGGCCCGCCGACTCACTCACTCGCTTGTTGCCTGCCTCGCGCGCCTCAACCCGTCACAACCCGCTCCCCGGTGTGCCCATGAAATCCTATTTTCGCAGTACCGCCCTGATCATGGCGGCAGCCATGCTGTCCGCTTGCTCCCAACCGATCGGGCTGACCAAGGTCAAACCCCACGAGGCCTATCAGCTGGCCACCAAAAGCCCGCTGATGAACGAGGGACTCAGCAACGATGCGACTACGGTACTGCATCGATATAACCTGCTTGAAGTCTACGAGTCGAATCCTCAGGCCGCCCTGTTCCAGCTTCACCGCATCGCGCTGGAAGACGAGCGGCGCGACATTTTGTTCGCACTGGCCGAACTCAGTTATGACTGGGCGAACACCCTGCCAGCCACATCGCTGACCAAGGGGACGCCAGCTGCCTCCGATGCCTTCCTGCAGTCGGCAGTCTATGCCTATCTCTACCTGCTTGATCCTGGCAAGGAGCCGCTCCCCAGCCCCTATGACAACCGCTTCCGCGAGGCCTGCGAGATCTATAACCGGGCCCTGGGGCTCGGCTTCACCAATGTGAGCGGTGACAACCTGCGACTGGCCTCGGGTTCAAGACAACTGCCACTGGGCAAGCTGCCACTGACCCTGTCGGCCGATTCACTGGGTTGGCGAACACAGGACTTTTCCAGTTTCTATCCGGCCGATGCCTACGAGGTCTTCGGCTTCACGACTCACAACCGGACCCCGGGATTGGGTCTTCCCATCATTGCGGTGACCCGCAAAACCAATGAAGCGCCCAACGGCGGCGCCATGCCGGTCACGGCGTTCCTCCGCGTCAAGGGTGGCTTGCGTGAGATACAGGCCGGACAGGGTGCCGCGGACATCGAGCTCTACTCCAGCTACGACGACCACTCGGTGGACGTGAACGGTACGTCGATTCCCCTGCAGTCCGACACGACCGCACCTTTGGCCTATCGTCTGAACGATCCGGCACTCTGGAATGTTGGCCTGAAGCGCTTCTTCTCGGGTGAAACCGTACAAAAGCACATGCTGTTCATCCAGCCCTATCAACCCGGGCGCATCCCGGTTGTGCTTGTGCACGGCACCGGCAGCAGCCCGGTCTGGTGGGCCGAGATGGTCAACACGCTCAAGAATGACCCCGTGATTCGCAACCGGTACCAGTTCTGGTTCTACGAGTACACCAGCAATCTGCCGGTGCCCGCCTCGGCCGCCGACCTGCGGGAGACGCTGACGGCCATGGTCAATCAGCTGGATCCTCAGCACAAGGATGCAGCGATGGATCAAATGGTCGTCATTGGCCACAGTCAGGGGGGACTGCTGACGCATTTCATGGCGGTGAATCCGGGCAATGCGCTTTGGGAATCGATCAGCGATCAGCCATTCGAGCGGCTTGAGGCAGACCCCCTGATCAAGACCGGCTTGCAACGGGCCATGTTCTTCAAGCCGTTGCCTTTCGTGAAGCGGGTCGTCTTCATTTCGACCCCGCACCGGGGCAGTTTTCTAACCAAGGACTGGGTACGTGAACTCGCCCGCAGTACGTTGACTCTCCCGGTTACCCTGATTCAGGGGGGGGCGGAAAAATTCAAGCAGGTATCGGCCCAGCTCAAACTGCCGGAAAGCCTGCGCGACAAGATGCCCACCAGTGTCGACGGCATGTCGGCCGATAGCCCGGTGATGAAGGCGCTTGTCAAACTGCCCCTGGCAACGGGAGTGAAGGGTCATTCCATCATTGCCGTGTTACCCGGTACCGATGTAAAGACCGGTAACGACGGTGTCGTCGAATACAGCAGTGCCCATCTGGACGGCGTGGAGTCCGAATTCGTGGTGCGCAGTGGACATTCGGCCCAAGGACACCCGCTGGCGATTGAGGAGGTCCGACGGATTCTCTTGCAACATGACGCCGAAAACGGGCATTAAGCACGAAAAGGCCGCGCCCGAATCAATCGGGAGCGGCCTGTGGCTCGTAATGAGAGGGCTCTAGCAGGGGTGATTCTGACCGGTCGCCCAACCTCAATCGATGATCCCCAGTCGTTCCGGATTACTGAGTCTGAACCGGGATCACCGCATAATCCGACATGAAACTCGGCGCACCGTTGGCCGCCGGGTAGGTGACCAGGCCGACACTCGCCGTATCGTAGATCGAATCGCTGGTCCAGAAACCGCCATTGGGCACATTGATCGGGGTCCAGGTGGCCTTTTTGGCAAACTTGCCACTGGCCTTGTTGCGTCTGACCTGAGCAGTTACCCCAACCGCCAGCGTGGTATCGTCCAGCGCCGTGACGGTCGCGGGCATTTTGTACAAGCCGTTCCCGTTGGTCCAGATTCCTTCGAAATGGGTGACCAGGGTCTTATGCTTGAAGCGTTTCTTCAGAGCACCCGAGGCCTTGTAGCTGAAAGTCTGGTAATTGCTGAACGCGGCCTCACCGGTCTGGGAACTGTCGTAGTCGATCAGATAGGCCTGCCCCAGGGGTTCACCGTAGCCATTGTCGATCGTTGCCGAGGAGAGTCCGACACCGCCAGCGATGGTGTAGCTGGTGCCGCCGTTGTACCAGATGCCATAGGCGGTATGGGTCTTGTCGGTATCCGGGTAGATGATATTGATCTGCTGCTGCGTCGCGTAGGGCGCAAAGATGAACGCATTGCCAGCCGGGTTGCCATCCCCCAGAAAGTCATAGTTCCCGACCGCGAGGCCGCCAGAAACGCTGTGGATGTAGGTGAACGTCGCGGTTTTGCCGGCCTGATTCTGGCCCGAGTAATAGATGAAACTGCTGCTGGAGGGGGATGACGTCAGCGGGCCAGCATAGTAAAAACCGACACGTTGGTTATTGGTGGTGTCGATATACGACCCGACTAGATTCACAGTGCCATTACCCAGATTATCGACTCCATAGACACTGGTTCCGGTTGAATTCGACACGGGAACGTCCATGATCGTCCAGGTGCCGGTGCCGCTCCCATAGCCGCTGAAGCCATGGTTGATCGGGCCACTGTAGACGGCGCCGTGTGTCACGCCGTTATAGTTGGTCGTGCCGGTAATGAGGTAGGTGCCGGCGGTGTCCCCGCCCTTGATACCCTGGAGGCCAAAATCGGAATACTGGTCGGTCGGAGTCGAATTGGTAGGCGAGGTATACAGGAACG
>CAYFNI010000093.1:0-8591 GCA_964344495.1 uncultured Methylococcus sp. | reverse complement strand
GACCTGGACAATGAACTCGGCCCCTGTAGTCAGCAGCAGCTTCGGATCCTCTACCTTTTCCCCACCGATCTTGACCCCCCCCTGGCGAATCAGGCGAATGGATTCTGACGTACTGGCCGTCAACCCAATATCCTTGAGCAAATTCGGGAGGGCCACCCCTTCCGGTGGCACGAGAACGGCCAGTTCCTCGAGATCATCCGGTATCGCCCCCTCCCTGAATCTTGACTCAAACTGTTCAAGCGCCTTCTCCGCCTCTGCTCGACTATGGAAACGAGCAACAATCTCTTGGGCAAACCGTACCTTGTAATCCCTGGGATTGGCACCCGCCTCGCATTCACGACGCCAAGCCGTGATCTGGGTCATGGGCTCAAAGCTCAAGAGCTCCATGTACCGCCACATCAGGTCATCTGAAATGGACATAAGCTTGCCAAAGATCTCGCCCGGCGCCTCGGCAATACCAATATAGTTGCCCAGCGACTTGGACATCTTCTGGACTCCATCCAGCCCTTCAAGGATCGGCATCGTCAGCACCACCTGCGGTGCCTGCCCATAGGCCTCCTGCAGTTGCCGTCCCACCAGTAGATTGAACTTCTGGTCGGTTCCCCCCAGCTCGACGTCCGCCCTCATGGCCACTGAGTCATAACCCTGTATCAGCGGATAGAGGAACTCATGGATTGCGATCGGCTGCCCTCCTTTATAGCGATTATTGAAGTCCTCCCGCTCCAGCATTCGGGCGACCGTGTGTTTCGCCGCCAAGCTGATCAGGTCGCTCGGACTCATCGCGTTCATCCAGCTGCTGTTAAACATGACCAGCGTCTTTTCGGGGTCGAGAATCTTGAAGATCTGCTCCTCGTAGGTACGCGCATTGTCGATCACCTCATCCCGACTCAAAGGTTTGCGCGTCACATTCTTCCCTGTAGGGTCGCCAATCATGCCGGTGAAATCTCCGATCAGAAACAGCGCCTCATGCCCCAAATCCTGAAACTGCTTCATTTTGTTCAGCAGCACCGTATGCCCCAGATGCAGGTCGGGTGCGGTTGGGTCGAAGCCCGCCTTGATCCGCAATGGGCGCCCTTCCGTCAGCCGTTTCCGGAGTGCATCCTCAGGAATCACCTCCGAAGCCCCACGCTTGATGATCTCCAACGCTTCGTCAACCGATGCCTTAACTGTCATGGAAATTTACCTATCTGCCCGCCCGACCACGGGCTTGTATTGAATTGAGAAGTCAAGAAAAAGCCCGGTCAGCATGCGCCACCGGGCTGTGTCATTCGAACCAAGAACGCTTATTCGTTGGAGCGCGTCACACCGAAAAGGAGGAGCCGCAACCACAAGTCGTGGCCGCATTCGGGTTTCGGATCACGAACTGGGAACCCGACAGTCCCTCGGTGTAGTCGATTTCAGCCCCGGTCAGGTACTCGATGCTCATCGAATCGATCAGCACCGTCACCCCATTTTTGACGATCAGCGTATCGTCATCATTCACCTCTTCGTCGAAGGTGAAGCCATACTGAAAGCCGGAGCAACCGCCTCCCGACACATAGACGCGCAGTTTGAGGTTCTGATTGTCCTCTTCCGCAATCAACTCACCCACCTTGGCGGCGGCACTGTCCGTAAACTTGATGTTTTCTTCACTCATTCAGATCACCCTGATGTCAGTCGCAGCCTGGATTATCAATTTTCCCGGTATTTTGATCAAGAATTCGCCTCAGCCGGGACCTCCCGGAAACCCATGCCTCGGTCTGCGTTCAGTGCCTGAATCACATTGCGTGCGAACCCATTGAACGATTTGGTTTTCATCGCACTCGCCAACTGCTGACCAACCGGGGTGAACTTCCGGTAACAGCACAGGGACATGGCCTGCTGCTCCCCATCCCACGGCCCCAACTCCCATTCCCGCTGGCGATAGCGAACCTTCAGGCCGCGCACGGCCGCCGCGTCGAACGTCAGAGCCTCACCCGCCAACAGGCCGATCGCAATCCAATGCGACGTCAAATCGATCTCGCGCCCGTAGGTCCACATTTCCCGCCGAGCCAGATCCTCCTCGAACATGAATCGCCAGCCGCTCTCAAACTCAAAGGCAAAGGCGCCATACTCCGTGAACGACTCCAGTTCCCAAGTCTCCATGTCGCGAACGAATGACAAGGTGCGCCGCCCGATGGAGCCTGACGCCCTCATTTCGGCAACCAGCAAGCCGGCCCAGACGGCCTGTTCGATGTCCGTCGCGGCCGCTTCGGCCCCCGCACAAAACCGCATCAACCAACCCTGATCAAGGGCAGTCTCCGACTGCCCCGCCTGCTTATCCGCGGACAGGCGGCGGTTGGCTGCCACCAAGACCTTTTCCAGGTGAACCTGCTGTTGACGCGTCAGTGCTTCATCGCGATCACGCATGCGCCGATGGCGTTCCGGGTCATCGTCCAACGCCGCTGTAACGCCCTCCAACTCAAAACCGAGCTGGCTCACCAGTCCAGCCAGAGCGGGGTGAGGGGTCAGGATCTCAAGCGCGGCCTCGGCGCTTTCGCCGGCCCGAATCAACCAATCCACTCGAGGCCTCCCATGTAGGGCCTGAGCACTTCCGGCACTTCAATGCGGCCGTCAGCATCCTGATAGTTTTCGAGAATGGCGATCAATGTCCGGCCAACGGCCAATCCCGACCCATTCAGCGTATGCACCAGTTCGGGCTTGCCGGTCTCCGGGTTGCGCCAGCGGGCCCGCAAGCGCCGGGCCTGAAAATCCCTGAAATTGCTGCACGAGGAAATTTCCCGATACGCCGCCTGGCCCGGCAGCCAGACCTCCAGATCATAGGTTTTAGCGGACGAAAACCCGGTATCACCGGCACACAGCAGCATACGACGGAAGGGCAGGCCCAACCGCTTCAACACTTCCTCGGCATGCGCCGTCAACGCCTCGTGGGCCTCGGCCGAAGCCTCAGGCGACGTTATCTGGACCAGCTCAACTTTCTCGAACTGATGCTGACGGATCATGCCGCGCGTATCCTTGCCGTAGGAACCGGCCTCGCTACGGAAGCACGGTGTGTGGCACACATATTTGACCGGCAGGGCAGCGGCATCGATGATCGCGTCCCGCACCAGATTGGTCACCGGAACTTCGGCAGTTGGAATCAGGTAATACGGCGGTTCGCTGGTCAGTTTGAACAAGTCGGCCTCAAACTTGGGCAACTGGCCGGTACCGCGCAGGCTGTCGGCATTGACCATGAACGGCACGTAGGTCTCGGTATAGCCATGCTCGCCGGTATGCAAATCGAGCATGAACTGAGCCAGCGCGCGCTGCAAACGGCACAGCGGACCATGCAGGGCCACAAATCGCGCCCCGGCTATCTTGGCCGCCGCCTCAAAATCCATCAGACCGAGTTCCGCCCCGAGGGCGACGTGATCCTTGGCCTCAAAATCGAACGTGCGCGGCTCCCCCCAACGGTGGATTTCCCGGTTATCGGCATCGGTGCGCCCTTCCGGCACATCGGCATCCAGCAGATTGGGCACGCCCAGCAGCAGATCCTCGAGTTGGGCCTGAATCACATCCAGCTCGGACTCCATCCGCTTCAACTCATCGCCCATGTGCTGCATGTC
This sequence comes from uncultured Methylococcus sp., assembly GCA_964344495.1. GTDB lineage: Bacteria > Pseudomonadota > Gammaproteobacteria > Methylococcales > Methylococcaceae > UBA6136. Next base: position 5,007 of record CAYFNI010000093.1, on the reverse strand, counting down.
TGCCAACAGCGGCTGAATGTCCTCGCCCCGCGCCTTGGCCTGCCCCACCAGCTTGGAGCGACTGTTGCGTTCGCTCTGCAGTGACTGGGTTTTCGACTGCACCTCACGGCGCCGTTCCTCCAGCGCCCGGAAGGCCGCCGTATCCAGTCTGAACGCGCGTCTTGCCAACTGGGCTTCCACCTGCTCCAGTTCAGCCCGTACGAGTTTGGAATCTAGCATTGAAAATCCTGATAGTTCATTGAATTAACGTGTCGGGCGAGCACACATGAAAATCCGCCCCACCTCGCCGGGGCTCACCCCAGCAACTGCCGCAGCGTTTCCGCAGAAGGTTTCTCGACCACGCCACGCTCGGTGACGATCACATCGATCAACTCGGCCGGCGTGACATCGAAGACCGGATTCCATGCACGGATGACGCTGTCGGTCCCGGCCAAGGCCACTGGCAATAACTCACAAGGATCGCGCTCCTCGATCTCGATCGCACGCCCTTCGGGCGTCTGCCAGTCGATGGTCGACATTGGCGCCACCACCATGAAGCGCACCCCATGGTACCGGGCTGCCACCGCTAGCGCGTAGGTCCCGATCTTGTTGGCGGTATCGCCATTGGCGGCGATCCGATCCGCGCCGACGATCACCCATTGCACCCTGCCCGACCGCATCAGCAGGGCGGCTGCAGAATCCGCAATCAGCGTCGCCGGGATGCGATCCTGATTCAGCTCCCAGATGGTCAGGCGGGCGCCCTGCGCCCAAGGGCGGGTTTCAGTGGCAAACACCGTGCTAAGGCCCTGCTGGCAGGCGCTGCGAATCACACCCAGCGCCGTACCGTAACCCCCAGTCGCCAGCGATCCGGTATTGCAATGGGTCAGCACACCGGTGGCGTCCCTGAGATAGTCCGCCCCAAAGGCGCCCATGGCCCTGTTGGCGGCGATGTCCTCGTCATGAATTGCCTGCGCCGCCCGAAGCAACTGCGCCACCGGATCGGTGGAGAGGGCGGCAATGGTCCGCTCCATGCGCTCCAGCGCCCAGAACAGGTTGACCGCCGTCGGCCGGGAGCGCGCCAGCATTTCCCGCTCGGCCGCCATGGCGGCTTGCCAGTCCGCGCCTGTCAGAGCCTGATGCTCGCGCCCTGCGAGCACCATGCCGTAAGCCGCCGCAATGCCGATGGCAGGCGCCCCGCGCACTTTCATGGCGGTGATCGCCGCCGCCACCTCGCGGGCCGTCCGGCAGGTTTCATAGACCAACGCGTCGGGCAGGCGCCGCTGATCCAGCAGCCTCAGTCCCTCATCCACCCACTGCAGGGCACGCACCGAATCATTCATGCTCATCGTCACCCTCTCTTACTGTGCATCACATCCGGCCTGATCGGACATGGAGGAACCGAGCTCCACACCGTCGGTCAGAACCGGTCATTGTAGAATGGTCTGGACAGGCTATAAACGGGAAAACGTGGGAAGGAGGCGGCAATGATGTTGGAACTCTATGTCTGGAGCTGGATGCACCTGCATCCCGGGCATGTCCTGAAAACCCTGGGGCGATTCCTGTTACTGTCGGTGTTGATTCTGCTGCCGCTGTTCGCACTCAACCGGGCCATCATCCAGCGCGGTTTCATGCCCGATATGCCAAGCCGGGAAATCCATCTCAGCAAAGACCTTTACCCTGGCGACGTGGCGGGGGAGTAATCAGCGTCCGTTGCCGGACGGCCTCGAACAGCAGCACCCCGGTGGCCACCGACACGTTGAGACTTTCCACCGTACCCGCCATCGGAATCTTCACCAGCACATCACAGTGTTCGCGGGTCAGGCGCCGCAGTCCCTTGCCCTCGGCCCCCATCACCAGCGCCAACGGCACGTTCAGATCCGTTTCGTACGCCGTATGTCGGGCTTCACCGGCCGCCCCCACAATCCAAAGGCCGGCCTCCTTCAGCTTCGCGAGCGTACGGGCCAGGTTTGTGACGCGGTAAATCCGCATGGTCTCGGCCGCGCCGCTGGCAACTTTCGCGACCACCGGTGTCATGCCGGCTGACTGGTCCTTGGTCAGAATCACGCCCTGCACGCCGGCCGCATCCGCCGTCCGCAGGCAGGCGCCGAAATTATGGGGATCCTGAACATGATCGAGCACCAAGTAAAAAGGCGGTTCTCCAGTGGCCTCGACCGCTGTCCATAAGTCGTTTTCACCCAGCTCGGTCGTGACGGCCACCTCGATCACCAGCCCCTGATGCTGCTGGCCCTCTGACAGCGACTCCAGCCGCTGCCGGCCGGCCGGCTGAGGCTTGATACCAAAGTGCCCCAACTGCTCGACCAGACTCGACAAGCGCGCATCGGCCCGCCCAGCATCCACCCAGGCGGCCACAATTTTGTCGGGGCTGTGCCTGAGTACCGACTCGATCGCATGCAGGCCGGCAACCCGGCGACGCGCCTTCATGCCTTCCGACGCGTCTTTTTCTTGCGCGGCTTGGCCTCGGCCTTTTGCGGCTCTGGCGCCTTGACCATGTCGAGGTCGATCTTGCGGTCATCCAGATTGACCCGCGCCACGATCACCCGGACCACATCACCCAGGCGATAGGTTTTGCCGGTGCGCTCGCCTTTGAGCATGAGTCCGGCCGGATCGTAATGGAAAAAATCCCGATCAAGGCTGGACACATGGACCAGCCCTTCGATGAAGATGTCCTTCAGTTCCACGAACAGACCAAACGCCGTCACGGCTGAGATCACGCCATCAAATTCTTCGCCCAGTTTGTCGAGCATGTATTCGCATTTCAGCCAGGCCACAACATTGCGGGTGGCTTCGTCGGCGCGCCGCTCGGTGAAGGAGCAGTGTTCGCCGAAGTGAACCATGTCGGTCGGGCTGTAACGGAAGGCTGCCCGTTTCTGGCCACGGATGGCATGGCGAATGGCGCGGTGGACCAGCAGGTCGGGATAACGTCGGATCGGGGACGTGAAATGCGTGTACATGTCGAGCGCAAGGCCGAAATGCCCTTTCTGCTCGGGACTGTATACCGCCTGAGCCATGGATCGCAGCAGAACGGTCTGGATCAGGTGCTCATCGGGGCGGCCGGCAATTTCATCAATCAAGTGGCAATAGTCCTTGGGCTCGGGCTTCTCGTCACCGCCAAGGCTCAGCCCCAACCGGCCCAGCAAGGTTCGCAGATCGGCCAGCTTTTCAGCGCCCGGACCCTCATGAATGCGCACCAGATGCGGTAGCTTGTGTTTCTCAAGGAAGCGGGCCGCGGCCGCGTTGGCCGCCAACATGCACTCCTCGATCAGTTTGTGGGCATCGTTGCGGACGACCGGCACGATGCGGTCGATTTTCTTTCCCTCGCCGAAAACGATTCGGGACTCCTGGGTTTCGAAGTCAATCGCCGCCCGGTCCTCCCGGGCCCGACGCAGGGCGCGATACAGGGCATGCAACTCCTCAAGATGCGGAATCAGCGCCCGATGGGTCCGCCTTAGCGCCTTGTCTCCGGCCAGAATCGCCGCCACTTCGGTGTACGTGAAGCGGGCGTGCGAATTCATCACGCCCTGGAAAAAATTGAATTTCTGCAGCACGCCATCCCGGCTGATGGTCATTTCACAGACCATGCACAGCCGGTCCGTGCGCGGATTCAAGGAGCAGAGACCATTGGAAAGCACTTCCGGTAACATCGGAATGACCCGGTCCGGAAAGTACACCGATGTCCCGCGGCGCAGCGCTTCGGCATCCAGGGCGGTATCGGGCTCGACATAGGAGGAGACGTCCGCAATGGCAACATAGAGCTTCCAGCCCTTGCCGGTGGGCTCGCAGTACACGGCGTCATCGAAGTCGCGCGCGTCCTCGCCGTCGATGGTCACCAACGGCAGATGCCGGATGTCTTCACGCCCTGCTCGCGCGGCCTCGGGAATCTCCTCCCCCAAGCCGGCAATTTCAGTCTCCACATCCGCCGGCCACTCACAGGGAAGATCGTAACTGTGTATGGCGACCTCGATTTCCATCCCGGGCGCCATATGCTCCCCGAGGATATGCGCGATGCGCCCAATCGGATCGCGCTTGCGACTCGGTTGCTCGATCACCTCCACCACCACAATCTGGCCCGGTACCGCTGAGGCAAGGGACTCGCTCGGTATCAGAAAATCATGGGTGATGTATTTGCTATCGGGCACCACAAAATAGATGCCACGCTCCTCGTGCAAGCGCCCAACCACTCGGTGGGTCTTGCGCTCCAGAACCTGCACCACGCTGCCCTCACGCCGGCCGCGACGGTCAACGCCGCGCACGCACACCAATGCCCGGTCATCGTGCATCAGGGCGCGCATCTCCTTTGAAGAGAGATACAGATCCTCGCCGCCCTCGTCCGGCCGCAGGAAACCAAAACCGTCTGGATGGGCAATCACGCGACCGGCAATCAGATCGGTCTGATTGACGATGCAGTAACGATCACGCCGATTGCGCAGTAACTGGCCGTCACGCTCCATGGCATTCAGCCGTCGGCGCAGGGATTCACGATCCTCTTCATCGAGCACGCCAATCAGTTCTGCCAGTTCATCACCGCTCAAGGGGACGCCCTGCTGACCAAATACCTCCAGAATCAGCTCGCGACTGGGAATGGGACGGGCGTATTTCTCTGCCTCCCGCTGCGCAAAAGGATCCTTCAAACCAATCTTCTTGGGTGACTTGTTAGCCAATTCGATCTCTCTATGAATGTGAGTATGTGACTCGTTGCCAGGCAGCAGTGACCGTGCCGCGACTGGGTGGAATGAGGCATGGAGAAGCCAACACCCCGCTAGACATCAGCGCAGCCGAAAAGCAGGGTCTCCGTGCCGAGACGCTGCCGTGATTGCGTACGCCCAAGTAGCCGCCGACACCGCAAAACTCTACTGTTGGAGGTAACGTTAATGGTGCTCGATTTTCAACTATTGACAAGCGAATGTCGAATCACCAGAATACGCGCTTCCCAAGGCCGCCTAGCGCGGCACCTCGATGCCGAGGTGGTGAAATTGGTAGACACGCATGTTTCAGGTACATGTGAGGCGA
>CAYFNI010000092.1:0-8682 GCA_964344495.1 uncultured Methylococcus sp. | reverse complement strand
TTTGCTCAACATGTTCGGACTCCTTGGCGACACTAATGGATCCCTGAACGGGCGGATGGATTGGAAGCCGGGCCTGGCAATGATGTGGGGCCATGGGGCTCACGCTCAAGTCAGGTTTCTTCCATTTCGCACAACAGCGGGTGCTGGTGCTCCCGGGCATAGTCATTGACCTGACGCACCTTGGTTTCGGCGATGTCCCGCGAGTAGATGCCGCAGACACCCATGCCGCGGGTGTGCACATGCAACATCACTTGTGTTGCCTTCTCTTCGTCCATGCCGAAAAACAGCTTGAGGATGTCGACTACAAATTCCATGGGCGTGAAGTCGTCATTCAGCAAAAAAACCTTGAACAGCGGCGGCCGCTTGAGTCGCGGCTTCGCCTCCTGTACGGCGAGCCCGTCCTCGGGTTGGTGATCCGGCTTTTGAGACATGGTGAGCAATGGATGAGTCAGCGTTTGGTCTGGGTCCAAATATACCACCGCTGTTTTCGGCTGTCCCAACGGGCAGTTGCGATGGCTTTTGCCGCGGTAATCGTTCGCGGAACCGTCGCTGAGGTGCTATGTAGTTATTGAACAGCGTCTGGTCATGCCTGGTCTTTTGTTTCATTTTCGGGCACAGAATCTTTTCGATCCAGATACTTATGGGTTTTGTTGTGGGTTAGTTATGATGTTACCGAAGGGTAATAGCGTGTCGTTCATTGGAGTGGGTGGGTTTAATCGTGACGTCAAGGCAACACAGAAGATCGTTTGCCCTTATCGCGGCTCTGGTTCCGCTTCAAGCGGCGGGCGCCGGTCAGGAACAGACGCATTCAGGAGCGGGGGTGTCATCGCCCGCCGGTCGGGCAAGCACCGCGCCGGTCAGGCTAAAAACCGACAGGACGGAGAATGTCGCGCCTGTACCGGATGTCAAGGCAGACAAAGACGCACCCACTCCGGCCCTGGACAAGAAAGGCCAGACGCCGCCTGAGTACAAACGGCCCAATCGCTGGGGCCTTACCGCTGGCGGCAGTCAGCGGCACGACTGGCTGACCGGTAAGAACCGGTTCGAACTCCATGAGCATATCAACGCCCGGCAGCTACTGGGGATGCCCGAATGGCTGGATGGCACGCTGGAGCAACGGACCCGTTATGAAACCTTCGACACGCCCTGGCAAAAGGGCCAGACCGGGGCGCAGGATCAGATTCCGCTGCAGACGGTCCTGTGGCTGGAAGCGCACAGGAACGGATTTCGGGCTGGCTTCGAATTCTGGGATGCTCGCCAGTTCGGTGCCAGCAAGACAGACCCGCTCAACAACACCATGGTGAACGTGGGCAACTTTACCCAGATATACGGCGCCTGGTCGACGACGCGGCTCGGCGACTCGTCGGTCGGGATGGAAGCCAAGGCCGGCCGCATGACGCTGGATCTCGGCAGCCGCCGGCTGGTGGCCCGCAACGTGTACCGCAATACCACCAATGCCTTTACCGGATTACTGTTCCGGTTCCGTGATCCGGACAGCAAGTGGCAGTTGCAGATGTTTGCCAACCAGCCGGTGCAGCGGCTTCCCAAGGACAAGGCGCAGTTGCTGAACAACGATTGGGCATGGGACGACGAACAGCCGGGTGCGGTGTTCGCCGGCGCCATTGGCGAGTCGGAGGCCCTGCCGTGGGCGATCAAGAGCGAACTCTACCTGTATTACCTGGGCGAAAACGCGGACAGCAAACTGAATCGTCAACTGATCACGCCCGGGTTGCGTCTCTATCGGAGTCCCACCAAGGGCGAATTCGATTTTGAAGGCGAAACCATTGGCCAGACCGGTACCGCCAAGCCGACCGAAACCGCCGTCCAGACGCTGAATGTCGCGTCCTACTTTGAACACATTCAGGCCGGTTACACCTTCGATTTGCCCTGGGACCCGCGGCTTCTGCTGCAGTACGACTACGCCAGCGGCGGCACCGAGAACGGCACCAGCCACTCCTTCGATACCCTGTTTGGCGCCCGTCGCTGGGAGTATGGACCTACCGGCATTTTCGGCCCCTTCAGTCGCAACAACATCAACTCCCCCGGCACCCGTCTGTTTGTGGTGCCGCAGCGGGATCTGACCACTTTTCTCGCCTATCGGGCCTGGTGGATGGCAGATGACAAGGCGGCCTGGCAGCCGGCCGGACTGGTCGATCCAACCGGGCAATCGGGCGATTTTCTGGGGCAGACGGTGGAGTTTGCCACTCGCTGGGACGCCTACGACAACCTCGCGCTTGAAGCCGGCTGGACTAGCCTGATCAAGGGTGACTTCGCCAAGAATGCCCCCGGCGCGCCGCTGGATCACAGCAATGTCAATTACTTCTACGTCCAGTCCGAGATTCGCTTCTAAAACGGTTCCGCGATGATTGCATGACAGAACAGCCGCTCCCGGCCACGGGGAGGATCGCTGATCGTGGCTCCCTCAATTGCACCGTCCACTGTTTACCCGGAAAATACCCCTTTTGACGCTGACGCTCTGGCAAGAGGGCTGCCGCGTCTTCGTTTCCGTCCGGTCCGTCTGACCCAGCACCCCGCTTATCATGCATGCAGTAACCCCCGAAAAGAGCCGCCCGCGCGTTACCGTAGCGGCGATCGTCGAACAGGACGGTCGCTACCTGCTGGTTGAGGAATACGACGCCGATGGCCAGTTGGTGCTGAACCAGCCGGCCGGCCATCTCGAAGCCGGCGAGTCGGTGCCGGAGGCGCTGGTTCGCGAAGCGCTGGAAGAGACCGGCTGGCAGGTCGAGCCGATCGCACTGGTCGGCGTATACCTCTGGGGCAAGCCCGAGCGCGATGTGAGCTATCTGCGTGTAGCCCTTGCGGCCCGGGGTCTGCGCCATGACCCGGCCGCGCCGCTGGACGATGGCATCGTGCGGGCCGTATGGCTGACCCGTGACGAACTGGCAGCCTGCCGCGAGCGCCATCGCAGCGAACTGGTCCTGCGCTGCGTCGATGATCACCGCTCCGGCGAAAGCTACCCGCTGGCCGCGCTGAAAACCCTGCTGTCCTGAACCGATGCCGCAAAAAGTCATCGTCGGCATGTCCGGCGGCGTTGATTCCTCGGTGACGGCCCTGCTGCTGCTGGAGCAGGGCTATGACGTCACCGGCCTGTTCATGAAGAACTGGGACGAAGATGACGGCACTGACTACTGCACCGCCAAGGAAGATCTGGCCGATGCCCAGCACGTCTGTGACCGGCTTGGCATGCCCCTGCAGACGGTCAATTTCGCAGCCGAGTACTGGGATCACGTGTTTGAGGTGTTCTTGCAGGAATATGCCGCCGGCCGCACGCCCAATCCGGATATCCTCTGCAACAAGGAAATCAAGTTCAAGGCTTTTCTCGACTACGCCCGGGATCTTGGCGCCGACCTGATCGCCACCGGCCACTATGCCCGCATTCGGGCCGATGCCGATGGGTTCCACCTGCTGAAAGGCGTTGATGCCAACAAGGACCAGACCTACTTCATCTACACGCTGGGTCAGGCGCAACTGGCGAAAACCCTGTTTCCGATTGGTGGACTGGAGAAATCCGAGGTACGACGGATCGCCCGCGAGGCCGGCTTCGAGAACGCCCGCAAGCGCGACAGCACCGGTATCTGCTTCATCGGCGAGCGCCGCTTTAAAGACTTTCTGCAGCGCTACCTGCCGGCCCAGCCGGGCGACATCGAAACACCGGATGGCCAGCGGCTCGGCCGTCATGACGGCCTGATGTACTACACCCTCGGCCAGCGACGCGGGTTCGGGATCGGCGGCATCCAGGGAGCCGACCAGGAGGCGTGGTACGTGCTGGCGAAGGATCTCGAACGCAATGTCCTCATCGTCGGGCAGGGACATGGCCATCCTCTGCTGCTCTCGGACAGCCTGGAGGCCGGGACACTGGACTGGTGTCAGGACCGCCGACTGGACGCTCCGCTGCGCTGTGCCGCCAAGACCCGCTACCGTCAGCCCGATCAGGCCTGCGTGATCGAACCCCTGGCGGCGGGTCGTTGCCGGGTCCGTTTCGACGAACCCCAGCGGGCGCTGACTCCGGGTCAGTCGGTGGTGTTTTATCAGGGTGAAGACTGCCTCGGCGGCGGCATCATCGAGGTCGCACATTTCCAGGGACAGCCGACCGGGCTGATCCGGACCGGCGCCCCGCAGGGCATCCTGATGGCCGGCTAGCCCCGGCACACCCAGCGAATCACCCGACGGGTGCGGGTAGAATGCACGTTTCAGGGCGGCCCTGTCCGCCCCTCACTTTTTCGGATGACAGATTCATGGCATTGACACATCTATCCCCCATCGACGGTCGCTATGCCGACAAGGTCGAGCCTCTGCGCGCCATTCTCAGCGAATTCGGTCTGATCCGTTACCGGGTGCTGGTCGAAGTCCGCTGGCTGCAGGCACTGGCGGCCGAGCCGCTGATTGCCGAGGTGCCGGCCTTGAGCGCGGCGGCGCAGCAGGTGCTGGAGTCTATCGTCAGCGGCTTCAGCCTGGAGGATGGCGAGCGGGTCAAGACCATCGAACGCACCACCAATCACGACGTGAAGGCGGTCGAATACTTCCTTAAGGAGAAGATCGCCGGCTGTGCCGAACTGGAGGCTGTGAGCGAGTTCATCCATTTTGCCTGTACCTCCGAGGACATCAACAATCTGGCCTACGGCCTCATGGTTCGTGAGGCGCGCGATGTCGTGCTGTTGCCGGACATGCAGAAGGTCATCGCCGCCATCGGCCAGAAAGCCCATGACTATGCCGAGCAGCCGATGCTGTCGCGCACCCATGGTCAGCCGGCCACGCCTTCGACCATGGGCAAGGAATTCGCCAACGTCGCCGTGCGTCTGGCGCGGCAGGCACGGCAGGCCGGTGCGGTGGAGATTCTGGGCAAGATCAACGGTGCGGTCGGCAACTACAACGCCCATCAGGTTGCCTACCCGGAGGTCGATTGGCCCGCCTTCGGCCGCCGCTTTGTCGAATCACTCGGGTTGGTATTCAACCCCTACACCACCCAGATTGAGCCGCACGACTATCTGGCGGAACTCTTTCACGCCCTGACACGCTTCAATACCGTGCTGATGGATTTCGACCGCGATGTCTGGGGCTATATCTCGCTCGGCTTTTTCAAGCAGAAAACCGTGGCCGGCGAAGTCGGTTCATCGACCATGCCACATAAGGTCAACCCGATCGACTTCGAAAACTCCGAGGGTAATCTGGGGCTGGCGAACGCGGTCTTTGCCCATCTGGCCGAAAAGCTGCCGATTTCGCGCTGGCAGCGCGATCTCACCGACTCGACCGTGCTGCGCAACATCGGCGTCGGTCTGGCGCACAGCCTGATCGCCCTGCAGGCGACACTGAAGGGCATCGGCAAGCTGGACCTCAACGCCGACGCACTCGAGGCGGATCTCGCCGCCAATCCCGAAGTGCTGGCCGAGCCGATCCAGACCGTCATGCGCCGCTATGGCATCGAAAAGCCCTACGAAAAGCTCAAGGACCTGACTCGCGGCCAGCGGATCGACAGTGCCTCGCTGGCCCGCTTTATTGATACGCTGGCGATTCCCGCTGCCGCCAAGCAGCCGCTGCTGGACCTGAGCCCCCGCACGTACACCGGCTACGCCGCCCGTCTGGCGCGTGAACTGACTCTCGACTGACTACACCCCACGACCCATGTCTAACACCCTACTCAAATCTCTGGCTCTCATGCTCCTGCTCGCCGCCGGCTGGCCGACGCAGGCGGCGCCGACTCCGGAACAGCGGCTCAAGCAATTCCTGGCCAAGGCCAGCACCCTGCAAGCCGAGTTCGTGCAAGTGCAGGTCGATGAAAAGGGCCAGTCTGGCAAGCGCAGCTCCGGAATGTTCTATCTCCAGCGCCCCGGCAAGTTCCGCTGGAACTACACCCAGCCCTATCAGCAGGAAATCGTTTCCGGAGCCGGCAAGGTCTGGTTCTATGACAAGGATCTGGCACAGGTCACGGCCAAGAAGCTGGATCAGGCCATCGGCTCCACCCCGGCCCTGCTGCTGACCGGCGATGTGCCGCTGGAAAAGAATTTCACCCTCGAAAGCCAGTCGGACGAGGAGGGCATCGCGATCCTCAAGCTGATCCCCAAATCCGAAGACAGCGGTTTCAAATATGTTCAGATCGGGCTGGAGAACGAGGTGTTGGTCGGCATGGAGCTGAGCGACAACTTCGGCCAGCTGACCCGTATCTATTTCAACCACCTCAAGACCGGCGTGCGGATCGATCCGGCGCTGTTTGCCTTCAAGCCCCCGGCGGGTGTGGATGTCTTCGAGGACCCATAGGTCGGCGGGTCCCCGGGACCGGGCCTGAGTCCGCACGCCGCAGCGCATGAACGACCTCACCCTGCACCCGCTGGCCGATCGCATGCGGCCCCGCTCGCTGGACGAATACATCGGCCAGAAGCACCTGATCGCGCCCGGCAAGCCGCTGTATCAGGCCATTCGCGGCGGGCGGCTGCACTCGATGATTTTCTGGGGACCGCCCGGAACCGGCAAGACGACCCTGGCCCGCATCGTTGCCCACCATGCCGATGCCCATTTCGCCACGCTGCAGGCGGCCTCCGGCCGGCGTACCTTGCTGTTCGTCGATGAAGTGCATCGCTTCAACAAATCCCAGCAGGATGCCTTCCTGCCGCATGTCGAGGATGGCACGGTCTGCTTCATTGGGGCGACCACCGAAAATCCCTCGTTCGAACTCAACAACGCTTTGCTCTCACGCGCCCGAGTCTACGTCCTGCGCGCGTTGACGCCCGACGACCTGCTGGCGGTGCTGGCACAGGCGCTGGCGGATTCCGAGCGCGGCTATGGCCGGCGGCCGCTGCACATCAGCGCGCCGATTCGCCAGTGGTTCGTTCAGGCGGCCGACGGTGATGCCCGCAAGCTGCTCAATCTGCTGGAAATGACCGTCGACCTGCTGGACGGCGATGACGACGAAGTGACCGAAAACCTGGCTCGGGACGTGCTGGCCGGCGGCACGCCGCGCCGCTTCGACAAGCAGGGTGAAGACTTCTACAACCAGATTTCCGCCCTGCACAAATCGGTTCGGGGCAGTGCGCCGGATGCGGCGCTGTACTGGTTCTGCCGCATGCTGGATGGTGGCATCGACCCCCTCTATCTGGCGCGGCGCATCGTTCGTATTGCCAGCGAGGACATCGGCAATGCCGACCCACGCGGGCTGGAGCTGGCGCTCAATGCCTGGGACGTGCAGGAGCGACTGGGCAGCCCCGAAGGGGAGCTGGCGATGGCGCAAGCGCTGGTCTATCTGGCCTGCGCGCCCAAGAGCAACGCCGTGTACGTCGCCTACAAGGCGGCCCGTGCCGATGCCGCCGCCACCGGCAGCCTGGAGGTGCCGCTGCACCTGCGCAATGCGCCGACCGGCCTGATGCGCCAGCTCGATTACGGCAAGGCCTATCGCTACGCCCACGATGAGCCCGAGGCCTACGCGGCGGGCGAGCACTATTTTCCGGACGGCATGGCGCCGCGTGACTATTACCGCCCGGTGCCGCGCGGTCTGGAAATCAAGATTGCGGAAAAACTCGCCCGGTTGCGGGCGCTGGACGAGGGGCAGTAAGCCGATGGCGCTGGAGGCTGCCCACAAAACCCTGATTCGGCTGCTGGGGGACGGTGAGTTTCACTCCGGGACCGAATTGGCCGAGCAGCTGGGCATCAGCCGGGCGGCCATCTGGAAGCACATCCGCTCGCTGGAGCGACTGGGACTCGAGCTGACAGCGATTCCCGGGCGGGGTTACCGGCTCCTGTCGCCGGTCGACTGGCTCGATGAAGCCCGGATTCGGGAGGCGCTGGGCGACTGCCCCACCCCGTTCCGGCTGGAGATTCACGATGCGCTCGATTCGACCAACAGTCATCTCCTCCGCGCTGCCCGGCAGGGTGCCGAGACCGGTAGCGTCTGCCTGGCCGAATACCAGCAGGCTGGCCGGGGGCGAATCGGCCGCGACTGGGTGTCACCCTTCGGCGCCAATATCTACCTGTCCCTGCTGTGGCGCTTTGAGGATCCGGCTCAAGTCGGTGGGCTGAGCCTGGCGGTTGGCGTCGCCCTGCTGCGGGCGCTGACCGCTCTGGGCATCAGCGGACTGGCACTGAAGTGGCCCAACGACATTCTGGTCGGCAGGGCCAAGCTGGGTGGCATCCTGCTGGATGTGGCGGGCGAAGCGCACGGCGGCTGCGCGGTCGTGGTAGGTATCGGCCTGAACCGTTATCTGCCTGCCGCCGCGGCCGCCGGCATTGATCAGGCCTGGACCGATCTGACGCGGATCAGCGGCGCCTCGCCACCGCGCAACGCCTTGGTCGCGCGAGTATTGATCGAACTGTTCCGGGTTCTTTCCGCCTACGCCGAGACCGGGCTATCGCCCTATCTGGCCGAGTGGCGCGCGGCCCATGCATTCGCTGGGCAGGCTGCAACCCTGCAGCTGGGCGAGCAGTGCGTGGCGGGCACGATCGTCGATATCAGCGACGAGGGGTTTCTGTTGCTGCGCGACCAGACCGGCGAGCTGCGACGTTTTGCGTCCGGTGACGTGCGGCTCAGGGTGAGCGCGCCATGAGCGGGGCGGTGCTGTTGGTCGATGTCGGCAATTCACGGCTAAAATGGGCCCGTGTTGCGGAAGACGGCCACTGGTCGCACGGTGTGCCGTTTTCCACCCGGTCGGCCGATTTCGATCGCCATTGGGCGGAGGT
>CAYFNI010000091.1:7909-8902 GCA_964344495.1 uncultured Methylococcus sp. | reverse complement strand
TGGCCGCCTTGATGGTCGTCGCGAGGCCGCGGAATTGCAGCTTGCTGAAGATAAACGGCTTGAACAGCTCCAGCGCCATCTTTTTCGGCAGACCGCACTGATGCAGTTTGAGCGTCGGACCAACCACGATCACGGAACGACCGGAGTAGTCCACGCGCTTGCCAAGCAGATTCTGACGGAAGCGGCCCTGCTTGCCTTTGATCATGTCGGCCAGCGACTTCAGCGGGCGCTTGTTGGAGCCGGTGATGGCCCGGCCGCGACGGCCGTTGTCGAGCAGCGCATCAACGGATTCCTGCAACATGCGCTTTTCATTGCGCACGATGATGTCCGGCGCATTGAGGTCGAGCAGGCGCTTCAGACGGTTGTTTCGGTTGATGACGCGGCGGTACAGGTCGTTCAGATCCGAGGTCGCAAACCGGCCGCCATCCAGCGGGACCAGCGGGCGCAGTTCCGGCGGCAGGACCGGCAGCACCGTGAGGATCATCCATTCAGGTTTGTTGTGGGATGAAATCAGGGACTCGATCGCCTTGAGGCGCTTGGTGTACTTCTTGATTTTGGTTTCCGAATTGGTCCCCTCGATCCCCTCGCGCAGCAGTTCGATTTCGTTCGGCAGATCCATCGTCCGCAACAATTCATGGATCGCTTCGGCACCCATCTTGGCCACGAAGTCGTCGCCATACTGCTGGCTGGCCTCGTAGAACTCGTCTTCGTTCAGCAGCTTGCCGCGCTCCAGCGGGGTCTGCATCGGATCGATGATCACGTAGGATTCAAAGTAAAGCACACGCTCGATTTCCCGCAGGGTCATGTCGAGCAGCAGGGCGATACGGGAGGGGAGCGACTTCAGGAACCAGATGTGCGCCACCGGGCTGGCCAGCTCGATATGCCCCATGCGCTCACGCCGGACCTTGGACAGGGTGACTTCGACGCCACACTTCTCGCAGATGACGCCGCGGTGCTTGAGCCGTTTGTACTTGCCACACAGGCACTCGTAAT
>CAYFNI010000091.1:0-7899 GCA_964344495.1 uncultured Methylococcus sp. | reverse complement strand
CAGGCCGTCGCGCTCCGGCTTGAAGGTCCGGTAGTTGATGGTTTCCGGTTTTTTGACTTCACCATAGGACCAGGAGCGAATCATGTCGGGCGATGCCAGACTGATACGAATGTTGTCGAAATCCTCGACCTGATTCTGACGCTTCAAATAACTAATTAAATCTTTCACTGGTCATCTCCTAATCTGGACACACAGGGCTCTCGGGCAACGTGCCCGACGGCGCGCGCAGCGCCTATTCCTGTTCCAACTCGATATTGATCCCCAAGGAGCGGATTTCCTTGATCAGCACGTTGAATGATTCCGGCATGGCCGCTTCCATCCGGTGATCCCCGTCGACGATGTTCTTGTAGATCTTCGTACGACCGGTGACGTCATCCGACTTGACGGTGAGCATTTCCTGCAAGGTATAGGCGGCGCCATAGGCCTGCAGGGCCCAGACCTCCATCTCACCAAAACGCTGTCCGCCAAACTGCGCCTTGCCGCCCAGCGGCTGCTGCGTGACCAGGCTATAGGGGCCGGTCGACCGCGCATGCATCTTGTCATCAACCAGATGGTTGAGCTTCAGCATGTACATGCAGCCGACGGTGACATCGCGCTCGAAGGCCTCGCCGGTGCGACCGTCGTACAGGCGGGTCTGCCCGCTTTCCGGCAGATCAGCAAGGCGCAGCATGGCCTTGATGTCCTTTTCGCTGGCGCCGTCGAAGACCGGCGTGGCCATCGGTACACCGCGACGCAAATTGCCGGCCAGTTCGATGACGTCCTCGTCGCTCAACTGACCGATATCTTCCGGCCGCCCGTTGACGTTGTAGACCTCGTGCAGGAACTTGCGTAGATCGTCCACCTTGGACTTCGCGTCCAACATGCGTCCGATCTTCAGGCCCAACCCGCGTGCCGCCCACCCCAGATGCGTTTCCAACACCTGACCGACATTCATTCGGGAGGGTACACCCAGCGGATTCAGGACGATATCGACCGGGGTGCCATCAGCGGAGAACGGCATGTCTTCAACCGGCACAATCTGCGAAATCACACCCTTGTTGCCGTGCCGTCCGGCCATCTTGTCGCCCGGCTGGATGCGGCGCTTGACGGCCAGATAGACCTTGACCATCTTCAAGACGCCCGGCGGCAAGTCATCGCCGATTGCGATCTTGCGCTTCTTCTCCTCCAGCCGCTTGTTCATTTCCTCGCGCTGCTGGGCAATCTGCTCGGCGATCTTTTCCAGCTGCAGGTTGATGTCGTCATCCTTGAGCCGGATCTCCAGCCACTGCGACTGCTTGATGCCCGCCAGATAGTCGCCCGTTACGGCGGTACCTGACTTCAGCTTGGCCGGACCCGACTGGGCGACCTTGCCGATCACCATGGCTTCAACGCGCTGGTAGAAGTCCTGTTCGATGATCTTGAGCTGATCGTTGAGGTCTTTCTTGACGCGTTCGATCTCGGCCTGCTCGATCTGCTTGGCCCGTTCATCTTTCTTGACGCCATCGCGGGTGAATACCTGAACATCGATGACGGTCCCGTCCATCCCCGACGGCACGCGCAGGGAGGTATCCTTCACGTCCGAAGCCTTTTCGCCGAAGATGGCGCGCAGCAGCTTTTCTTCCGGCGTCAGCTGGGTCTCACCCTTGGGCGTGACCTTGCCGACCAGAATGTCACCCGCCTTGACCTCGGCACCGATGTACACGATGCCGGACTCATCCAGCTTGGCCAGTGCGGCCTCGCCGACATTTGGAATGTCGGCCGTGATTTCTTCCGGCCCCAGCTTGGTGTCACGGGCCACACACGATTTTTCTTCGATGTGGATGGTGGTGAAACGGTCTTCCTGCACCACGCGCTCGGAAATCAGAATCGAGTCTTCGAAGTTGTAGCCGTTCCAAGGCATGAACGCGACCAGCAGGTTCTGCCCCAGGGCCAGTTCGCCCATGTCGGTCGATGGGCCATCGGCCAGGATATCGCCCTTGGCCACCCTGTCGCCCGGCTTGACCAGCGGTTTCTGGTTGATACAGGTGTTCTGGTTGGAGCGGGTGTATTTGGTCAGGTTGTAGATGTCGACACCCGGAACGCCGGCTTCGGTTTCTTCGTCGTTCACCCGGACCACAATGCGGCTGGCATCAAGGAACTCGATGGTGCCGCCACGCTTGGCCACCACGGTCACACCCGAATCACGCGCCACGATGCGCTCCATGCCGGTTCCAACCAACGGCTTTTCGGTCCGCAGTGTCGGCACCGCCTGCCGCTGCATGTTTGATCCCATGAGTGCGCGGTTGGCGTCATCATGTTCAAGGAACGGAATCAGCGACGCCGCGACCGATACGATCTGCTTGGACGATACGTCCATGAAGTTGATCTGGTCTGCGCTGGAGAGGGTGAACTCGTCCTTATGACGGCAGGAGACCAGGTCATCGACCAGTTTGCCGTGGGCATCCACCTTGGCACTGGCCTGGGCGATGAAATACTTGCCCTCTTCGATGGCAGACAGATACTCGATTTCGTCCGTCACGCGACCCTCGACCACCTTGCGGTAAGGCGTCTCGAGGAAGCCGTACTGGTTGGTGCGGGCATAGACCGACAGCGAATTGATCAGACCGATGTTCGGGCCTTCAGGCGTTTCGATCGGACATACGCGCCCATAGTGGGTGGTGTGTACGTCACGAACCTCAAACCCGGCCCGCTCACGCGCCAGACCGCCCGGGCCCAGGGCCGATACACGGCGCTTGTGCGTGACTTCCGACAGCGGATTGTTCTGATCCATGAACTGCGACAGCTGGCTGGAGCCGAAGAATTCCTTGATCGATGCCGCCACTGGCTTGGCGTTGATGATTTCCTGCGGCATCAGGTTTTCGGAGTCGGCCAGCGAGAGGCGCTCCTTGACCGCGCGTTCGACGCGCACCAGACCCAGGCGGAACTGGTTCTCGACCATTTCGCCAACAGAGCGCACGCGACGGTTGCCCAGATGGTCGATGTCATCGACCGTGCCATGGCCGTTACGGATATTGATCAACTCTCGCAGGACATCAATGATGTCCTCGTTGGTCAGTACGCCACTGCCGGTCACCTCGGAGCGCCCCAGACGGCGGTTGAATTTCATCCGACCGACCGCCGACAGATCGTATCGATCCGCCGAGAAGAACAGGTTCTCGAACAGGGCATGAGCCGCTTCCTTGGCCGGCGGCTCGCCGGGACGCATCATGCGGTAGATCTCGACCAGCGCATCCAGCTGGGTCTCGGTCGAGTCGATCCGCATGGCATTGGAAATATAGGGACCCCGATCCAGGTCATTCACGAACAAGGTGTCGATGGTGCCGACACCCGCCTCGATCAGACGTCCGATCATGTCATCGCTCAGTTCGTCATTGACCTTGGCCAGTAACTCCCCGGTATCGGTGGACACGATGTTGCGCGCAAGAATCTTGCCCTGCAGGTAATCGCGGTGCACTTCCAGTTCGTTGACGCCCGCTTTTTCGAGCTGGCGGATGTGGCGTGCCGTAATCCGGTGGCCTTTCTCCACCAGCACCTTGCCGTCCACAAAAATGTCGAAGCTGGCGATATCGCCGCGCAGACGATCCGGAATCAGCTCCAGCAGAATCTGCTCGCCCTTGATATTGAAACGATTGGTTTCAAAGAAGAAATCAGTGATTTGTTCATTGTCGTATCCGAGTGCGCGCAGCAACACCGTGGCCGGCAGCTTGCGGCGACGATCGATACGCACGTAGACGCAATCCTTGTGGTCAAACTCGAAATCCAGCCACGAACCGCGATACGGGATGATGCGCGCGTTGAACAGCAGCTTTCCGGAAGAATGCGT
Organism: uncultured Methylococcus sp.; assembly: GCA_964344495.1. Lineage (GTDB taxonomy): Bacteria > Pseudomonadota > Gammaproteobacteria > Methylococcales > Methylococcaceae > UBA6136. The sequence continues at coordinate 4,097 of CAYFNI010000091.1, read as the reverse complement.
CTTGCCGCGGTCATGGTCGAAAAACACGCCCGGGGAACGATGCAACTGGGAAACGATGACGCGTTCAGTACCGTTGATGACGAAGGTACCGGTATCCGTCATGAGCGGAATCTCGCCCATGTAGATTTCCTGACGCTTCACCTCTTTAACGATCTTGGCAGACGCGGGCGATTCACGATCGTAGAGGATCAGCTGCACGAGGACGCGCAGGGGCGCAGCATAGTTGGCGCCTCGCTGCTGGCATTCCTTCACGTCGAAGGTCGGTTCACCCAACCAGTAGTCCACGTATTCGAGCACCGCGTGGCCAGAATGGCTGGTGATCGGAAAGACGGATTTGAGGGCGGCATGCAAGCCTTCGTCGGCACGGTCATTCAGGACCACGCCAGACTGAAGAAACCGTTTGTAGGAATCGACCTGAGTCGTCAGGAGGTAGGGAACGTCGAGAACATCCCGACGCTGGCCAAAACTTTTACGGATGCGTTTCTTTTCAGTGAAAGAATAAACCATGATGATTCCTTACCTGACGGTTCAAACAAGGTTAAACAGAATCAGCGGCGTTGTGCGCCGGATGAATTCGTTATGCCAGCCATCCCCCACCGGGGTACCAGAGGCCAGTGGACGGAATGCCGGCCAACGGCTTTTTATGCCGTTACAGCGCCAAAAGGCCGGCAGCTTGAGCTGCCAGCCTTTGTAGCCAACTTTAGTCTACGGTTGCAGACAAAGTTACTTGATATCGACCGTTGCGCCGGCCTCTACCAGTTGCTTCTTGACGTCTTCGGCTTCAGCCTTGCTGACGCCTTCCTTGACGGTCGCCGGTACGCCTTCAACCATGTCCTTGGCTTCCTTCAGGCCCAGACCGGTAACTGCGCGGATGACCTTGATCACGTTGACCTTGTTGTCGCCAAAGCCGGTCATGACAACGTCGAACTCGGTCTTTTCTTCCACCGCAGCGGCAGCGCCCGCAGCGGCAGCCGGAGCAACAGCCACCGCAGCGGCTGCAGATACGCCAAACTTCTCTTCCATTGCGGAAATCAGGTCAACGACCTCCATCACCGACATGTTAGAGATAGCGTCCAGAATGTCTTCTTTTGATACTGCCATCGAATTTCTCCGAAAATGATGTGTTCGCAACGTAAGGGGTCTTACGCTGCCTGTTTTTGATCACGAATTGCTGCAATGGTACGAGCCAGCTTGGCATGCGGCTCGGCCAGAGTGCGAACGAATTTCTCTACCGGGGCCTTCATGGTGCCCATCAGGATGGCAATTGCCTGATCCTTCGTCGGCAGTTTCGACAAGCGCTCAAGCTCGGCAGGTCCGTACTGTTTGCCACCGATTGCCACCTGCTTCACGACCAGTTTGTCGTTCTGTCGGATGAAATCAGCCACCACGCGACCGGCCGCACCCGGATCTTCCAGCGAGAACGCCAGGATCAGGGGGCCCACCAGACCTTCCCGCATACATTCGAACTCGGTACCTTCCACCGCCCTCCGCGCCAGGGTGTTCTTCACCACGCGCAGGTAAACGCCGGACGACCGCGCCGTTTTACGCAGTGCAGTCAGCTGCTCAACAGTCAGACCACGGTATTCCGCGGCGACTGCCGAGTGCGCTTTTGCAGCAATAGCGGAAACCTCTTCGACGACAGCAACCTTGTCACCTAGTCTCAGTGCCACACTATTTCTCCAATAAATCTGAATAGGGTTGAACCATTCAGAGCCATAACAACGCTCGCCCGGTCGGCGAACGTGATTACACGGCTCCTTTCGTCGGAATCCGACTCAAGTGCACCGTCTGCGCAGGCATTCATTAAGCACCTAGTGCACCTGCGGTCTTTGACGGTCGCCAGCCTACAGCTGGCAACCCAAAGTCTTTATGCCGCCAGACTGCCTTGATCCAAAGTAAGCCCCGGCCCCATGGTGCTGGAAACCGTGATCTTCTTCAGGTAAACACCCTTGGACGTCGATGGCTTGGCCTTCCTCAAATCAGCCAGGAGGGCCTCAAGATTTTCCTTCAGTGCCGACGGCTCAAAACTGACCTTGCCGATGGTGCAGTGAATGATGCCCTTCTTATCGGTGCGATAGCGTACCTGGCCGGCCTTGGCATTCTTGACTGCCGTTGCAACGTCGGCCGTGACCGTACCCACCTTGGGGTTCGGCATCAGGCCGCGCGGACCCAGCACCTGACCCAGCTGCCCGACGACGCGCATGGCGTCCGGGGTGGCGATCACTACGTCAAAATTCATTTCACCAGCCTTTACCTGGGCCGCCAGATCATCCATCCCGACGATGTCTGCGCCGGCCTCTCTCGCTGCATCAGCATTGACGCCCTGCGCAAATACCGCGACGCGGGCTGACTTTCCGGTGCCATTTGGCAGAACCGTTGCCCCGCGAACCGCCTGATCGGATTTTCTGGGGTCGACGCCGAGAATCACGGCCACATCAACCGCTTCCACAAACTTGGTACTGCAGACGGACTTCAACAGCTCGAATGCTTCTTCAGCTGCATAAGCTTTACCAGCTTCAACCTTTGAATTAATGAGCTTTGCGCGTTTGGTCAACTTGGCCATTTACATACCCTCCACATCCAAGCCCATGCTCCGGGCACTGCCGGCAATCGTCCTGATCGCTGCCTCTTCATCCGCGGCAGTCAAATCAGGCTCCTTCTGCTTGGCGATATCCAGCAACTGTGCACGGCTGATCTTGCCGACTTTCGTTGTATTGGGATTGCTGCTGCCCTTGGCCAGCCCAATCGCCTTCTTGATCAGCACAGTGGCAGGGGGGGTCTTGGTGATGAAGGTAAAGCTTTTGTCCGCATACACCGTGATCACAACAGGGAGGGGCAGCCCCTTCTCGACATTCTGCGTAGCCGCATTGAAAGCTTTACAGAACTCCATGATGTTCACGCCACGCTGACCGAGCGCCGGACCGATGGGTGGGCTGGGATTGGCTTCGCCAGCCTTTACTTGCAGCTTGATGTAGCCGGTAATTTTTTTAGCCATTTTTACTCCTGCGGGTCAAACGCCGATCAAGGCTCCCCGTATTTACCATCCGCAGAGACCTGCGGGCTTGTCGTGATCAGCCAAGAACGGCTTCAGCCTTTCTCTACCTGACCAAAATCGAGTTCCACCGGAGTCGATCGACCGAATATCAGGACCGAAACCCTCAGGCGGCTTTTTTCATAATTGACTTCCTCGACCACGCCGTTGAAGTCTTTGAATGGCCCCTCGTTCACCCGGACCACTTCGCCCACTTCGAACAGAATCTTGGGCTTCGGCTTTACCGAACCCTCTTCCATGCGACCCAGGATTAATTCTGCTTCCTTGTCGGTAATAGGAGCCGGCCTGTCGGAGGTCCCACCGATAAACCCGAGCACCCTCGGCACTTCCTTGACCAGATGCCACGTTTCTTCGTTCAACTCCATCTGGACCAGCACGTATCCCGGGAAGAATTTGCGCTCGCTTTTACGCTGCTGCCCTGACCGCATCTCGACCACCTCTTCGGTCGGCACGAGAATTTGACCAAAATATTCATCAAGACCGGAGCGTTTGATGCGCTCTTCCAGCGACCGCTTTACCTGATTCTCATAATTCGAATAGGCATGAACCACATACCATCGGAATGACATGGGCTTATTTCCCCTGGCCGGTCAGCAGACTGACACCCCAGAACAAGGCCGCATCCAAGGTCCAGAGAATCAATCCAACCAGTATGACCAGCGCCACAACCATCAGCGTGGATTGCGTTGTCTCCTGCCGCGTAGGCCAGACCATCTTTCGGACTTCGACCCGCGAATCATGGAGGAAACCGGCGAATAACCGGCCCATTGCCGTGGTCAACAGGAGCCCGGCCGACAGACCAACCGAAAGCAATACACCGATGACGCGGTAGGCCAGCGCTTTTTCGGCGTAAAAATAGAAGCCGATGATGCCAGCCAACAGCACAGCGATGGCCACCACAAGCTTGAATATATCTACGCCTGACGTGGACGAGTCTACCCTTGCACTCATTGGGTGATCCTTGCTGTATTAGATGTGACTGAGGGAAAAGTGGCAGGCCAGGAGGGTCTCGAACCCCCAACCTGCGGTTTTGGAGACCGCTGCT
>CAYFNI010000090.1:0-9122 GCA_964344495.1 uncultured Methylococcus sp. | reverse complement strand
CCCTGCCGCTGGATACCGTCACCCAGCGCAAGCTGCTCATGGAGCGCGAGGAACAACGACTGCATGAATCGCGCCGCCGAGCACTGATCGCGGCCGCGTTAAGCTTGCCCGTCACCGTGATTGCGATGGCCGAATGGCCTGGCACCCTCTGGCGCTGGACGCAGTTCCTGCTCAGCACACCGATCGTGTTCTGGTCCGGCAAGCCGTTCATGGACAAGGCCATCAAGCTGGCACGTCAACGATCGGCGAACATGGACAGCCTCATCGTGCTGGGGGTCGGTGCGGCCTATGTCTACAGTACCGCCGCCCTGTTCTTCCGGCGGCCGTACCTGTATTTCGATGCCGCGTCCGGCATCATCTGCTTCGTGCTGCTGGGCCGCTATCTCGAGGAAAAGGCCAAGGGTCGGGCGCATGCTGCGATTCGCCGCCTGCTGGATCTGCAGCCGCCCACCGCCCACCTGATTCGCGACGGTGAAATCGTCACCGTCGCGGTCGATGATCTGGCTGTCGACGACCTGATCCTGATCCGTCCGGGCGAGAAGATCCCGACCGACGGCTGCGTCACCGAGGGTGTGTCGACGGTGGACGAAGCGATGCTGACCGGCGAGAGCCTCCCGGTCATCAAGACGCCCGGTCATGAGGTCGTAGGCGGCTGCATCAACGGCAACGGTGCCCTGCAAGTCCGGGTCACGGCGATTGGGGCAGATACCGTGCTGGCCGGCATCATCCACATGGTGGATCAGGCGCAATCGTCCAAGCTCCCGATCCAGAAAACCGTTGACCGCATCTCTGCCGTATTCGTCCCCAGCGTCATGGCCATCGGCGGCCTGACCTTTACCGGCTGGCTGCTGGCCGGCGCCGGGTTCACTACCGCATTTGCAACCGGCATCACGGTTCTGCTGATCGCCTGCCCCTGCGCGCTGGGACTCGCCACGCCCGCCGCCATCATGGTCGGCACCGGACAGGCCGCACAGCGCGGCATCTACATCCGCAACGGCGAGAGCCTGGAAACCGCAACCCACCTCGATACCATTCTGTTCGACAAGACCGGCACCATCACCGAAGGCAAACCCTACGTCACGGATCTGTTCAATCTCTCAACATGGAGTGATGACGACCTCGCCTGTCTGGTCGGCTCGGCCGAGGTCCGGTCCGAGCATTTTCTCGGCAAGGCGCTGGTCGAGTATGCGCGGCAGCGCGGCTGCGAACTGGTCAATCCGGACACATTTGAAGCCTTCCCCGGCCGCGGCCTCAAGGCTACGGTGAAAGGGCAGTCGGTCGTCATCGGCAACCAGGTCTGGATGGAAGAAACGGGCATCACCCTGACGGCCTTCAAGCAACAACATGAATCACTGGCGGCTGAGGGCAAGACGCCGGTCTTTTGCGTGATCAACGCACAACCCGCCGGGCTGTTCGGCATCGCCGACAAACCCCGTCAACAGGCCGTCGAAGCCATTGCCCGCCTGCACGAGCGCGGTATCCGGACCCTCATGGTGACCGGCGATGTCGAAGCCGCCGCCCGCTTCGTCGCGGCGCAGGTCGGCATCGATGACGTGATAGCCCAGGCCCGACCGGAGCACAAGCTGGCCCTCGTGCGTGAACTGCAGGCCCAGGGACGGCGGGTGGGCATGATTGGCGACGGCATCAACGACGCTCCCGCCCTGGCGGCGGCCGATGTCGGCTTTGCGGTCGGCACCGGGACCGACGTGGCCATCGAGACGGCCGATCTTACTCTGGTGAATGGCGACATCACCAAGGTCGCCGATGCGCTGGAAATCAGCACCGAAACACTGCAGGTCATCAAGCAGAACCTGGCCTGGGCGTTCGGCTACAACACGCTGGCCATCCCGATTGCCGCCGTCGGCAAGCTCAATCCGATGGTCGCCTCGATAGCCATGGCCCTGAGCTCGATCTCTGTGGTCGTCAACTCACTGCGGCTGCAGCGGAAATAGCCGACTCGACACACGGGCATGACGCCCCTATTCGGCCCGCTGAAAGCTTATCTGATGCTGTTCGGCTGCCTCGGCGAAGGCCAGGAAAATTCCGTCGCATTGCTGCAGGTGTTCGGTCTCGTCACCGGCCCGAACCGAGAAATCCACCCGAATTTCATACCCGTGCAAACCGATATCGGTCAGCGCCACCCGCAGCGTGTCCTGGCGGACATCGGACCGCTGCTGCAGCGACCGGTACAGATCGGCTTCGAATCCCCGCAACGCCGCGACGGGCGTTTCAAACCCCACATGCAGGGTACGCTCGACCCGCCAGTACTGGCGCAGGGTCAGGTTCTCGATGGTGTGATTGACCACTTCGCTACTCGGCAGGCTGACCAGGGTATTCTCCGGCGTGCGCAGCCGGGTGCAGCGAAAACCGATGTCCTCGACCGTGCCTTCGATGCCTTCCGCCTTGATCCGGTGACCGATGCGAAACGGCTTCTCGAACATGATGATCAGGGAGCCGAACAGATTGGCCAACGCCTGCTGTCCAGCCAGAGCGGCCGCCAAACCGCCGATACCCAGACCGGCAATGACCGAATAGGACGGCAATCCGACCCGGTTTGCGCCCTCAATCAGAATGGCAATGGCAAGCAGGGTCGATACCAACCGCAACGCCAGCCGGATCAACTGGCTATCGGTGCTGCTGGACTGCATCCGCTCGAAACCGATCAGCCATTCCGCCAACACGCTCCCGGTGGTCCAGACCAGCCAGGTCATCGACAGATAAAACACCGTCCACAGGGACAGCGTCAGCCCCTCATACAGGTTGGGCGACACCCGCAGTACCTCGCCCATGACCACATAGGCCACCGGCGCGCTGAGCAACAGACTGGCGGGCGGCAACAGTTCCCATAGGGTCGAATGCAGGTGGGTGGTACTCCGCTTGTGCCTTAAAATCCGGATGCAGAGCCAGAAGAAGCCCAGCATCAGCCCCAGCACCAGCACGATGCCGAACCAACGCCACAGCGGCTGATCGAGAATCAGTACTTTGGCAACGTCCGGGATATCAAAGAGCCAGCGCGGCGGGATGATTGCATTCAGCGCCATGGCGACGCCCGAGGGCGCATGGAAGACAAAATCGTACATGCCGGGCGACCCCCCGGGCCGGTAGGGTTGGCGTTTGATCCGGCTATAAAAATCCGGAATCTGGCGCACCGTATCCTGGGTAAACAGGTATTCGCCCTCATGCGGGCCCGACTCGACCAAGGCAATGCGCAACTCCGAATCGGGTACCGTCCACTTCTTGCGATTGAGGGCAATCATCATCGCGGCATCCGGCACGCTCTCCATCGGTGGAAGCTCGATCCGGTCCAGAATCTCCTTCAACTGGATCGTCAATCGCCAGGCGGTCTGGTCGATCGACGCCTGTGGCAGGGCGCTCAGATCCATGAACTTGGCCGTAATGCCCCGTTGCCGGTTCATCATGGTGATCGCTTGTTCGTATTCGCTTTCGGTCGGGAACAGGCGGTCGGACGCCATATACTGAGTCACCAGGCCGTTGGGGCCAAGCGTGTCCTCAAACCGCTTGTTCATGATCTCAAGAAACCCCTGCAAGGTTGAGCGCGGGCTGGTGGTATCGGCCGGTTCCAGAGGATTCAGATCGTTTGCCAGGGCCGGCCGACCCACGCCTGCACCGCACAGCAGCAGAAGAAAAAACGCTGCCAGAACAGCGGTTTGGAGGTGAGTTTTCATAGTGGCCCAGCCGATGAGAGAGCAACAAAGGGATTGCGGCGATGCCGCCGAACGGGGCGAGTGTACCGCAGCGACACCTAAACGGATGCCACAGGCCACGCCTCAAGACCGGCTCTGGCGATCGCCGCCGCTTCCCGCCCCCGAAAACTTCCTTATACTGCGTTTCATTTGACCCCGGCCCGGCCAACCGGACCGTACCGTCACGGGAGATCCAGGATGTTTACGCTACTCCGCGCCGGCGCACTGTTGACCCTGGGGCTCGGCCTGAATTTTCAGGCGGACCCGGCACAGGCTGCGCCCGCTCCACCGCCCCCAATTGAAGCCCAGGCCAAACGCCTGCTGCAGGACATGAGCGACTACCTGAAGGCGGCCAAGTCCTTTAGCTTCAAGGCCCGTATCCAGTTCGACGACAGCCAGCCCGACGGCCAGAAAATTTTGCGTTCCGCCCTCGCCGAGATCAGCCTGCGCCGCCCCAATGGCCTGCATGTCCAACAGGTTGGGGACATGGGCACGCAACGGCTGTGGTTCGACGGCCAGCAACTCGCTCTGCTGGATCCGGGCCGCAACAGCTACGCCGTGGAAAAACTCTCCGGCCATACCGACAAGGCCCTCGACTATCTGAGCCACACGCTGCACTTCACGCCGCCGCTGGCCGATCTGCTGTATCTGGATGTAGCCCGGGCGCTGATCCGTCCGGATACCCGCGGCGCTCTGGTCGGGCAAAGCCTTGTCGATGGCACGCCATGCACCCAGCTCGCCTTCGTCACCCCGCAGGTGGACTGGCAAATCTGGATCGAGGCGGGACGAGTACCGCTGCTGCGGCAACTGGTCATCACCTACAAAAACCAGCCGAATGCCCCTCAATACCGGGCCACCCTCAGCGACTGGGATTTTCTGACCCGCTTGCCGGATTCGCTGTTTCGGCCCGAATGGCCAGCCAACGCCACCCAGATACCTTTCCCGAGAGAGCTTGAGCGGCAACCCCCCACTGTCAATGCTCAGGGACACTGAAGCTGCCCTCGCTTTCAGGCCGGTCAGCCGCCTCCCTGCGGCGGGTATGTGGAAAGCCTCAGAATGCCCGGGCGAAGCCCAATGCCAGCGCGGCATCGCCCACCCGCAACTCAAACCGGCCGCCGGTGGGTCGCGCGACGGGGACTGCCGCATAGGCCTGAATCAGCGCGCGCGCATAGGCCCTGGACGCGGGGGTAAAAAAGACGCTGTAGCCGTCATCACGGCGCTCACCGAGCATGGCCATACCCTCCGGCCCATTCGACGCGATGTAGATCTGCCGAAAGGCACTTTCCAGCACGTCAGCTTCGCCCCCCGCGTAAGCGTCGGCGGAGAGATCAATGCGGTACCAGGGCGCCTCGGCGGCCGGTTGACGAGGGGGAACGGACATTCGCAGCACCGATCGCAGATGGAAAGGTCGATCAGTGTACCCCAAGCGCCCGATGTCTTTGGACGCCGGTAGGCGGCCCTTGCTATCCTTTCAGGGCGGCGAACCTCGCCCGCCAACACCCCCCCTCTTGCAGCAGGAACACACCCATGTTTGAAGCCCCTCTCCTCACCGAACTGGCCAAACGACTGGCGGGCGCCGTACCGGGCGACCTGCAATTGCTCAAGGGCGACCTTGAAAATACCTTTCAGGGCATTCTGCAAGCGTCGTTCAGCCGCATGAACCTGGTCAGCCGGGAAGAATTCGACGTGCAACGCGGCGTGCTGGCGCGGACCCGTGAACAGCTCGAAGCGCTGGAGGCGCGCGTAGCCGAACTGGAAAAGCAGCTGCTGGACGCCTGACCGTCAGCCGTGTCGCTCGCCATCGTCCATACTCGAGGTCGACAAGGCATCGACGCGCCGCTGGTGACTGTCGAGGTGCACATCTCAAACGGCCTGCCAGCCCTCAACATCGTCGGTCTGCCTGAAGCGGCGGTCAAGGAGAGCAAGGACCGGGTACGGGGCGCCCTGCTGAACTGCCAGTTCGAGTTCCCCCTGCAGCGGGTCACGGTCAACATGGCCCCGGCCGATATTCCCAAGGAAGGCGGCCGGTTTGACCTGCCGATCGCGTTGGGCATTCTGGCGGCCTCGGGCCAGATCCCGGCGGCTGCCCTGACCGGCGTCGAATGTCTCGGCGAACTCTCCCTCGGCGGCGATTTGCGGCCGGTCGCCGGCACCCTGCCGGTGGCCCTGCGAGCCCGCGAGGCGGGCCGGGCGCTGATCATCCCGACCGCCAATGCCGAGGAAGCGGCCCTGGTCGAACGCGCCACCATCCTGCCGGCACGCCACCTGCTGGAGGTCTGCGCCCACTTGAACGGCCAGCGGCCCCTGACCCCGGCACCGACCACCCAACCGGCCACCGACGGCGAGGGTCTGGCAGATTTTGCCGATGTACATGGGCATTTTCAGGCCAAGCGAGCTTTGGAAATCGCCGCCGCCGGCGGCCACAACCTGTTAATGCTGGGGCCGCCCGGCACCGGCAAGTCGATGCTGGCTGCCCGCTTGCCGGGCATTTTGCCACCGTTGTCGGATGAGCAGGCTCTGGAAAGCGCAGCCATCGCCTCGATCAGCGATACCCCGTTCGATCCGCGCCGCTGGCGCCAGCCCCCGTTCCGGGCGCCGCATCACACCGCCTCGGCGCCGGCACTGGTCGGCGGTGGTGGCAATCCCAAGCCGGGCGAGGCCTCGCTGGCCACCCACGGCGTACTGTTTCTCGACGAACTGCCGGAGTTCGACCGCAAGGTGCTGGAGGTGCTGCGCGAACCGCTGGAAACCGGCAGCATCACCATTTCCCGCGCCAGCCGTCAGGTGGATTTTCCGGCCCAGTTCCAGTTGGTCGCTGCCATGAACCCATGCCCGTGCGGCTATCTGGGCGATAGTTCAGGCCGCTGCCGCTGCACCCCGGATCAGATTCTGCGCTATCGGGGACGCATTTCCGGCCCGCTGATCGACCGCATCGACATGCACATCGAAGTTCCCCGGGTCGCCCAGGATGTGTTGCGCCGCGGTGCAGCCGGCGGCGAGGAGTGCAGCGCGCTGATCCGCGCCCGCGTCCTGGCGGCCCGGCAGCGCGCGCTGGCCCGTGCCGGCCGCCCGAACGCGCGCCTGTCGGCGCCGCAAGTCAAGCGCGACTGCGTACTGGAGGATAGCGGCCACCGGCTGCTGGAACAGGCCGTGGATAAACTTGGCCTCTCACATCGCGCCTACCATCGCATCCTGAAGCTGGCACGTACCATTGCCGACCTGGCCGGTGCGAATGACATCGCCTTGCCGCATCTGAGTGAAGCCATCGGCTACCGGCGGCTGGACCGCGCTGCGCCGGGCAGCCGTCCCTGAACCGTCAGACAGCTCCACGCCCCGTGCCGCAACTCAATCCCCAACAGCATGCCGCCGTCATCGAGGTGGATAAGCCGCTGCTGGTGCTGGCCGGCGCCGGCAGCGGCAAGACCCGGGTCATTACCGAGAAAATCGCGCACCTGATCCGGCAGGGGCTGCCGGCCCGCAACATCGCTGCCGTCACCTTCACCAACAAGGCGGCACGGGAGATGAAGAGCCGCGTTGGACGGATCGTAGATGACCGGGCCGTGCGCGGGCTGACGGTCTCGACCTTCCATGCGCTGGGGCTGGAGATCATTCGCCGGGAGCACAAGGCGCTGGGATTCAAGCAGGCCCTCTCGATCTTCGATGAGCACGATCGCCTGGTGTTGATCAAGGAATTGATCAAGCATGGCCGGCCGGAATGGGATCTGGATCAGGCCGAGCGCATCAGCGGGCAGATCAGCCGTTGGAAGAATCTGTTTTTGTTGCCGGAGGCGGTCGGCGACGCGGGCGAATCAGGCCTGCCGGGCATGACCGAGCTCTACGCCCAGTACCTGCGGCAGATGAAAGCGTACAACGCCGTGGATTTCGACGACCTGATTCTGCAGCCCGTCCTGCTGTTCCAGCAGCAGCCGGAGATTCTTGAAGCCTGGCGCAACAAACTGCGCTATTTGCTGGTGGATGAGTATCAGGACACCAACCTGACCCAATACCAGATGGTCAAGCTGCTGGCGGGCCGGCTGGGCCGCTTCACCGTGGTCGGGGACGACGATCAGTCGATCTATTCCTGGCGCGGCGCCCAACCGGAAAACCTGGCGCAGTTGCAGCGGGATTTCCCACGGCTGGAAGTCATCAAGCTGGAGCAGAATTACCGCTCGACCCGCCGCATCCTGGGTGTTGCCAACGCGCTGATCGCCCATAACCCGCATGTGTTCGAGAAACGGCTGTGGAGCTCCCTGGCCCCCGGCGACCCGTTGCGTGTACTGCATCACAAGGACGAGACACTGGAGGCCCGGCAGATTGCCTCGGACCTGATCCATCACAAGTTCCGGCACGGTTCCCGGTTTCAGGATTACGCCATTCTGTACCGCGGCAATCATCAGGCGCGGGTCTTCGAGACCGCCCTGCACGAGGCCAGCATTCCCTACTTCATCAGTGGCGGACAATCGTTTTTCGGTTACACCGAAGTCAAGGACATCCTCGCCTACCTGCGCCTGCTGGTGAACCCGGACGACGATGCCGCTTTCCTGCGCATCGTCAATGTCCCACGTCGGGAAATCGGGCCGACGACTCTGGAAAAGCTTGGCGCCTATGCCAATGGCCGTCACATCAGCCTGTTTGCCGCCTGCCATGAGATGGGACTGCACAGCGTACTGGCCGACTCGGCGCGCCAGCGGCTGCTGCACTTCTGCGACCGTATCAACGAGGTGGCAGACCGCTGCCAGCGCGGCGACACCTTCGCTGTCATCGATGCGTTCATCCTGGCGCTCGACTATGAGGGCTGGCTGCGCGAAACCGCCAGCAGCGAGGAAGCCGCCCGCCGCAAGATGGGGCATGTGCGGGAGCTGCTGGACTGGCTCAAGCGCATTTCCAGTGAGGATGAGCAGCAGGAAAAAAGCCTCGCGGAGGTCGTCGCCAAGATCATGCTGCTGGACGTGCTGGACCGAAATCAGGAAGAACAGGCGGGTGATCGGGTCAACCTGATGACCCTCCATGCCGCCAAGGGACTGGAATTTCCCTACGTCTATCTGGTGGGGATGGAAGAAAACCTGTTGCCGCACGAAGCCAGCATCGAGGAAAACGGCATCGAGGAGGAGCGCCGGCTGGCCTACGTCGGTATCACCCGTGCGCAGCAGCACCTGACACTCAGTTATTGCACCCACCGCAAACGCCGCGGAGAACTGGAAAGCCGCCAACCCAGCCGATTTCTGGACGAATTGCCGGAAGCCGATCTCGAATGGGCTGCACGCAAGGCGCTCGACCCTGATGTGCGGAAAGAACGCGGGCAAGCCTCACTGGCCCAACTCCGCAATCTGTTAAAAGATTCCTGATTCCGCTATACTCGCGCCCCACGCGCCCGTAGCTCAGTTGGATAGAGTGTTGCCCTCCGAAGGCAAAGGTCGT
>CAYFNI010000089.1:8991-9233 GCA_964344495.1 uncultured Methylococcus sp. | reverse complement strand
CGCGGAAGGCAAGGGCGGCATCTACAATTTTGTCACCAAGCGGGGCGATTGCCGAGGCCGCCGCTCGAAGATCTCCTGGACCCAGGTCGAGACCGGCTCGGCCATCACCTGGAAATACCCGAGTTGCATCCTGCGCGGTGACGACTCGGTCGGCGAGTTCTACTCGGTCGCCGTCACCAACTTCCGCCAGCAGGCCGATACCGGCACCAAGATGATCCATATCGGCAAAAACACCCGCAGCA
>CAYFNI010000089.1:8362-8981 GCA_964344495.1 uncultured Methylococcus sp. | reverse complement strand
ATCCTGAAGAGCGCCGAGAACGCCCGCAACTACACCCAGTGCGACTCCCTCCTGATCGGAGACCGCTGCGGGGCACATACCTTCCCTTACATTGAGGTCAAGCAACCTTCGGCACGTCTGGAGCATGAAGCCACGACCTCGAAAATCAGCGAAGACCAACTGTTCTTCTGCCAGCAGCGCGGCCTGTCAGCTGAAGACGCCGTCTCCATGATCGTCAACGGCTTCTGCAAGCAGGTCTTCAAGGAACTGCCGATGGAATTCGCCGTGGAAGCCCAGGCCCTGCTGGGCATCAGTCTGGAAGGCAGTGTCGGTTAACGATCTGCGTCAATCAAACCCACGATTATTGCAACGCCATGTTAAGCATCAACAACCTGCACGCTCGCGTCGATGACAAAGCCATCCTCAAGGGCATCCAGCTGGACATCAATCCCGGCGAAGTTCACGCCATCATGGGCCCCAACGGCTCCGGGAAAAGCACCCTGTCCCATGTTCTGGCCGGACGTTCCGGCTATGAGGTCAGCGGTGGCAGCGTGACCTTCAAAGGGCTGGACCTCCTGGAAATGAAACCCGAAGAACGCGCGCGAGAAGGCGTCTTCCTTGCCTTCCAGTATCCGGTCGA
>CAYFNI010000089.1:8025-8352 GCA_964344495.1 uncultured Methylococcus sp. | reverse complement strand
GGGCGAGGTGCTGCTCGACGGCGAAAATATTCTCGATCTGGAGCCGAACGAGCGCGCCGCGCGCGGCGTGTTTCTCGCCTTCCAGTATCCGGTCGAGATTCCCGGCGTCAGCAACATCTACCTGCTCAAGGCGGCCCTGAATGCCATCCGCCGCCATCGGGGCGAGAACGAAGTCGATGCCATGGACTTCCTGCAACTGGTCAAGTCCAAGATCAAATCGCTCGATCTGGATGAACAGTTCCTCTACCGCGGCGTCAACGAAGGCTTCTCGGGGGGTGAAAAAAAGCGCAATGAAATCTTGCAGATGGCAATTCTGGAGCCCAGTCT
>CAYFNI010000089.1:0-8015 GCA_964344495.1 uncultured Methylococcus sp. | reverse complement strand
GTGCATCCTCGACGAGACCGATTCCGGCCTCGACATCGACGCACTCAAGGTCGTTGCGGATGGCGTGAATGCCCTCCGCTCGCCCGAGCGTGCCTTCATCATGGTGACCCATTACCAGCGCCTGCTGGATTACATCAAGCCCGACTTCGTGCATGTGCTCGCTCATGGCCGCATCGTCAAATCCGGTGGACCGGAACTGGCGCACGAGCTGGAAGAAAAAGGCTACGGCTGGATCGACCAGAGCGCCAGCACCTGAAGGAGCCGCACGCCATGCACTACGCCGAGCATTACCGAACCGTTGCCACCCACCTGCCGGGACAACAGCTGCCCTGGCTGCAGGCACTGCGTGCCGAAGCTGAGCAGACCTTCTCGACCCGCGGCTTTCCCTCCCAACGCGAAGAGGAATGGCGCTATACCCCAGTCACGCCGATCGAGAAGACCCTGTTCAAACCGACCAGCAACGCCCCGCAGGTCCGGATCGACAGTGATCTGCTCCAGCGATACCGCCTTGCCGGGGCCTGGTCGCTGGTCTTCATTGACGGGCGCTACGCGCCCGACCTCTCGCGCCTCGAAGGCACGCCAAGCGCGTGCCGGATCGGCTCGGTAGCGGCAACGCTTGCAAGCGATCCGCAGCGGGTTCAGGCTCTCCTGCACCAGGCTGCCCGCCCGGAACAGCATGGTTTCATCGCCTTCACCACGGCCTATTTTCAGGACGGTGCCTTGATCGACATTCCCGAAGGCGTCGTGCTGGAGCAGCCCATCCAGCTTCTACATCTGACAACCCAACCGGAAGGGTTGTCGGTCCTGCGTCACCTGATCAACCTCGGCCCGCAGGCACAGGCCAGTGTGATCGAAACCTATGCCGGCGCTCAGGATATGGCCGCGCTGACGGCCTCGGTGAGTGAACTGTACCTGGCGGCCGATGCCAGCCTGAACCATTACAAACTGCAAGCCGAGGGCGATAAAAGCGTCCACTTCGGGGGGCTCTACGCGACCCAGGAACGCCATGCGCGCCTGCACCAGCACCATGCCGCGTTTGGCGGACTACTGGCACGCACCGAAATCCACGCTGATCTTGGCCCTGCGGCTGAATGCAGCCTGGATGGACTTTTTCTCGCCTCGAACCGCCGCCATCTGGATACCCATACCCTGCTCCGCCACCGCGGCGCTCACGCCATCAGCCGGGAAAGCTACCGGGGTATTGCTTCCGATCGCGGGCGCGGCGTCTTCTCCGGGCGCATCGTGGTCGAGAAGGACGCCCAGAAAACCGATGCCGAAATGAATAACCGCAACCTGTTGCTGTCCGAGGACGCCGAAATCGACAGCAAACCGCAGCTGGAAATTCACGCCGATGACGTCAAATGCGCGCACGGCGTGACGGTGGGGCAACTGAGTCCGGAGTCGGTGTTCTACCTGCAATCGCGGGGCATCGACGAAACCTCCGCGCGCAACATGCTCACTTTCGCCTTCGCCAACGAACTGGTGGAAAAAATCCGCCACCCGGGCCACCAACAGCAGGTGCGCGACCAGCTGCTAGCCCATCTGCCGCAGGCAGACATTCGTGGAGAGTGGCTATGACACACCCTGCACCTCGCTTTGATCTGCCCCGCGTCCGCGCAGACTTCCCCATTCTGGCGCAGACCATCAACCAGCATCCGCTGGTCTATCTGGATAACGCCGCCTCCACCCAGAAGCCACAGGCAGTCATCGACAGCCTCCGACAGGTGTACGAGGCGGATTACGCCAATATCCACCGCGGCGTCCACACGCTCAGCCAGCGCTGCACGGACCGCTATGAATCAGCTCGGGAAAAAGTTCAGGCTTTCCTGAATGCCCGCCATGGGCACGAAATCATCTTCGTGCGCGGCACCACCGAAGCCATCAACCTGGTCGCACAGACGTATGGTCGGCAGAATGTGGGCGTCGGCGATGAAATCCTGATCACCGCGATGGAGCATCACTCCAACATCGTGCCGTGGCAGATGCTCTGCGAGCAGACCGGCGCCGTCCTCAAGGTCGCGCCGATGTCCGAGACCGGCGAACTGCGCCTGGAGGACTTCGAAGCCCTGCTATCCGAGCGGACCCGGCTGGTGTCGGTCACCCACATGTCAAACGCACTGGGCACCATCAACCCGGTCGAGGCGATCATTGCCCTTGCACATGCCCGAGGTGTGCCGGTACTGGTCGATGGCGCACAGTCCGCTCCGCATCTGACTGTCGATGTGCAGGCGCTGGACTGCGATTTTTACGCCTTTTCCGGCCACAAGCTGTACGGTCCCTCCGGGATCGGCGTGCTCTACGGCAAGGAAAGCCTTCTGAAGGCGATGCCGCCTTATCAAGGCGGTGGCGACATGATCCGGCGGGTCACGTTTGAAAAAACCGAATACAACGATCTACCTTACAAGTTTGAAGCCGGCACCCCGAGCATTGCCGACACGATCGCCCTGGGCGCAGCACTGGATTATGTCAACGCCATCGGCCTTGATGCCATTGCCGAACACGAACATCATCTGCTCGCCTACGCCACCGAACAGGCCCTGGACATTCCCGGGCTGCGGATCATCGGCACAGCCGCCCGAAAGGGGGGCATCCTGTCTTTTACCCTTGACCGGATTCATCCGCATGATATCGGCACCCTGCTCGACCATCTGGGCATCGCCATTCGCGCCGGACATCATTGCGCCATGCCGGTCATGGATTTCTTCGACGTGCCAGCCACAGCCCGGGCATCCTTCGGCCTGTACAATACCTTTGAAGAAGTCGACCTGCTGATGGACGGCCTCCGCCAGGTCATCAAACTGTTCGGCTAGCCCACGCTCGCCGGCCCCTTTAGCGCCACATCCAAGCAACCAACACCGCCATACCATGCTGGATCAGATCCGAGACCTGTATCAGGAGGTCGTCTTCGACCACAACCGCAACCCGCGTAATTTTCGCGTCATGGCGGATGCCAATCGCACCATTGAGGGCTTCAACCCCCTCTGCGGCGACCGCATCACCCTGTACGTCAAGGTCAACGAAGGCGTGATCGAAGATGTCAGCTTTCAGGGCTCCGGCTGCGCCATCTCAACCGCGTCCGCCTCGCTGATGACAGAGATCGTCAAGGGACAGACCGAAGCCGAGGCCGAACACCTGTTCGAACTATTCCACCGCATCACCACCGGCAAGGATGGCGATGCCATCAATCTCGAGGGCATCGGCAAGCTGGCCGTGCTGGCCGGCGTCAGGGCCTACCCGGCCCGCGTCAAGTGCGCGACACTGGCCTGGCACTCGCTGCAGGCAGCGCTTAAGAATGAAGGCGCCACCATCAGTACAGAATAACCCCACACACCGGAGCCGAGCCCCATGACTGAATGGATTGACGCCGCCCGCGATGGCGCCCTGGCGCCAGGCGAACACCTGACTCTGGATGTTGATGGCATCACTGTGGCCCTGTTCAACATCGACGGGGCCCTCTACGCCATTGAGGACACCTGCAGCCATGACGGCGCCGAAATCGCCAGTGGTGCCGTGCGTAACGGCGAGATCGTCTGCCCCCGTCACGGCGCACGTTTCTGCCTCAAGACCGGCAAGGTGCTGTCCGCACCGGCATACGCGGACATCGCCAGCTATCCGGTGCGGGTTCACGAGGGCCGGATTCAGGTTGGCACGCTGCCATAAGCGGTCACCTCGGCCCGGCCGCTGACGACGCAATACGGGTGCTCCGAAACACAATCCAGTCCCCGCTCAACACCCGCCGATGCCTGTATAATTCCGGCTCTTTGCACCGGAATACCTGATGCGCGAACTCAACCCCCTCTACAACCAGATCAAAGACCTCAAGGGCCGCCAAGAGTCCCTTAGGGGGTATCTTTGACTTCGAAACCAAACAGGAACGCCTGACGGAAGTCCTGCGCGAACTGGAAGATCCGAAAATCTGGGACAACCCCGAACAGGCCCAGGCCCTCGGTCGGGAGCGGACGCAATTGGAAAGCGTGGTCCATAACCTGACCCGCATTCATCAGGGCATCCTCGACGCCGAGGAGTTACTGGAACTCGCCGTTGAGGAAAACGACGAGGACAGTGTGGAGTCGGTCGCAACCGACCTCGACAGCTACGAGGCGACCATCGCTGAACTGGAATTCCGCCGCATGTTTTCCGGGGAGATGGACCCCAACAATGCGTTCCTCGACATTCAGGCCGGCTCCGGTGGCACGGAAGCCCAGGATTGGGCGGCGATGCTGGAGCGGATGTACCTGCGCTGGGGCGAGCGGCGCGGCTTCAAGACCGAATTGGTGGAAGAATCCGCCGGCGATGTCGCCGGCATCAAAAGCGCCACCATCCGCTTTGAAGGGGAATATGCCTACGGCTGGCTGCGCACGGAAACCGGTGTCCACCGACTGGTCCGCAAATCGCCGTTCGATTCCGGCAATCGCCGTCATACCTCGTTTTCATCCGTGTTCGTTTCACCCGAAGTCGATGACAACATTGACATCGACATCAACCCTGCCGACCTGCGCACCGATGTCTATCGGGCCAGTGGCGCCGGCGGGCAGCACGTGAACCGCACCGAGTCGGCAGTGCGCATCACCCACATCCCCTCGGGCGTGGTGGTGCAGTGCCAAAGCCAACGCTCCCAGCATGCCAACCGCGACTGGTGCATGAAGCAATTGCGCGCCAAGCTGTACGAGCTCGAAATCCAAAAGCGCAACAGCGAAAAACAGAAGCTGGAAGATTCCAAATCGGATATTGGCTGGGGCAGCCAGATACGCTCCTACGTGCTGGATCAGTCCCGCATCAAGGACCTGCGCACCAATGTCGAAACCAGTAACCCCCAGCCCGTCCTGGACGGCGACCTGGACATGTTCATCGAAGCCAGCCTGAAGAGCGGTTTATAACGATATGAGCGACCTGCACGACGAAAACAAGTTGACCGCCCAGCGCCGAGACAAACTGGCCGCGCTGCGTGAACAGCGTAATGTGGCCTTTCCGAATGACTTCCGGCGCGACGCGCTCGCCGCTGACGTGCATCGCGAGCACGGCGAAGCCAGCGCCGAGGTGCTCGAATCCCAATCCGTTCCGGTAAAACTTGCCGGGCGACTGATGACCAAGCGCATCATGGGCAAGGCCTCCTTTGCCCACATCCAGGACATGTCGGGCCGCATGCAGGTGTTCCTGCAGCGCGACAGCTTGCCGGAGGGCCTGTACGAGGAATTCAAGGGCTGGGACCTGGGCGACATCATCGCCATCGAAGGGCACCTGTTCAAGACCAAGACCGGCGAGCTATCGGTCAAGGTTGAACGGGCACGCTTGCTGACCAAATCTCTGCGCCCCCTGCCCGAAAAGTTTCATGGCCTGACCGATGCCGAAACCTGTTACCGGCAACGCTATCTCGATCTGATCATGAACGAGGATTCGCGACGCGTGTTCCTGCTGCGCAGCGCCATCGTTCATTACATACGCGAATTCCTGTCCGGAAAGGGATTTCTGGAAGTCGAAACCCCGATGATGCAGGTCATTCCCGGCGGCGCCCGGGCCAAGCCGTTCATTACGCACCATAACGCGCTGGATATGGATCTCTACCTGCGCATCGCGCCGGAGCTGTATCTCAAGCGGCTGGTGGTGGGCGGGTTTGAAAAGGTGTTTGAAATCAACCGCAGTTTCCGCAACGAAGGCCTGTCCACCAAGCACAACCCGGAATTCACCATGATCGAGTTCTACCAGGCCTATGCGGATTACCGCGACCTGATGGACCTCACGGAAGAGCTGATGCGGGGCATGGCCCTCAGGTTGCTGGGCGGTAGCGAGATCGTCTACCAGGGAACCGCCTATGATCTGGGCAAGCCCTTCCGCCGCATGACCGTGCTGGAGTCGATCCTGCACTACAACACAGACATCACGGCGGCTGAGCTGGCTGAGCGTGAATCGGCGGCTGCCGTAGCCCGACGGCTAGGCATCAAGGTAGAGTCGGGCGATGGGCTAGGCAAAATTCAGACCGAAATCTTTGAGAAAACGGTCGAAGACAAGCTATTCGAGCCGACTTTCATCACGGCCTACCCGGCAGAAGTCTCACCGCTGGCTCGACGCAATGATGACAACCCGTTCATTACCGACCGCTTCGAGTTCTTCGTTGGCGGACGCGAACTGGCGAACGGCTTCTCCGAACTCAATGACCCTGAAGATCAGGCCGAGCGTTTCCGCAAACAGGTGGAAGACAAGGATGCAGGGGATGAAGAAGCCATGCATTTCGATGCCGACTACATCCGCGCGCTGGAGTACGGTATGGCGCCCACTGCTGGCGAGGGCATCGGGATCGATCGACTGGTGATGTTCTTCACCGATTCGCCGTCTATTCGCGATGTCATCCTTTTCCCGCACATGCGGCGGGAAAGCTAAGCCCGTTACCGTCGCGGCTGGCAGTGATCATCGGTCACCGCCAGCCGACTGTCGTCCACCTTAGTCAGACGCCGGCAAACGGTTACCGTCCTTGTCGAGCAGCACCACTTGGTGTGCCTGCAGGATCGCCCGGATTTTGTCTGCATTTTTCTCGATCAGCTCATCGAGCAGTTTTTTGCGCTCCTTGTCCGGCATTCGAACGCCCATCGACATGGCGAAATCGAACTTGAGCCCAGGTTCGGATTTCATTGGCAACAGAACAAATTCGTTGGGCGACTGACTGGCCAGATAGCCCGCGATGGGCCCCCAGATGATGACCATATCGATCTTGTCGTCCGCAAAATCCTTGGCCAGCACCTGAGCGGTATTTTGGCTCACATCCCCGGTCATCGTCTGATAGGGGATCCCTTGCCCCACCAGCCCATGATTCAGAATCCAGGTCGTGCCGGGGGCACCGTCGAACATGGCGATGCGCAACCGGGACTTTGCGTCTGGAGACAACTGATCGATATCCCCCGGTGCGTTCACCGCTGCCAAGGGTCCGGCCTTCTTGAATACCATCACATAGGTCGAGCGATAGTAGGGTTGGGTCGTCGCGGCCATTTCAAAGCCGGCAGGCACTCCCATGACCACGTCGCATTTGTAGTCCGGAGAATCCTCGGCCTGTTTGGCTTTCAGCGTGTTGCGAATGAACCCCAGACGCTGGGGAAACCAGGTGTATTCGAGCTTCTGCCCCAACTGCTGGGCAAAGAGCGCCGCGATCTCGTTCTCATAGCCCTTCCCGTCGCTGGAGGAGAGCGGCGGGTTGTTCGGATCTGCACAGACCTTAAACGCTTTTGGCTCGGCTGCCACCAAAACTGACGAGAGTCCCAGCAACATCATCGCCAAGCCATACCGCCCCAGTGTGCGCGTTTTTGCATACGTCATTCACGTCTCCCTTGTTGTAGCATTCCAGCCGCTCTGACCCACAACCTCGGCGGGGGTTCAGAAGGCGGGAGGGATGGGTCCGACCAGAATCGGATGCCCTGAACGCAGAAAACCCCGACTGACACGTCAGTCGGGGTTTTCTTGCGAGTGGGTCTCAGCGACCCTTCGTCCGACCTTAGTTGGGCAGGGCGAAGACCGTGAAGACGCCACCCAGCTTGGTGTGAGCGCTCAGGCTCTTGTAAGCACCGACGGCGCCAAGACCTTCGCTATCGCCTTCAAGACCAGCGGCCATACCGACACCCGCCCAACCGCCGATACCGGACAGCACGCCGATGTACTGCTTGCCGTTGTGCATCCAGGTGCTGACGTTGCCAATGATGCCAGACGGGGTCTTGAACTTGTAAAGCTCAGCACCGGTGTTGGCGTCACGGACCTTCAGATAGCCTTCGAGGGTACCGTAGATGACCAGATCACTGGCAGTAGACACCATGCCGCTCCACAGGGAGAACGGCTCATCGATCTGCCATGCGATCTTGCCGGTCGCCGGATCCCATGCGGTGAAGGAGCCCATGTGCAGCTTCTCTTCCTTGTCGCCGGTTTTGACGTTGATCTTGGCGGGGTAGATGTTCAGCGTTGCACCAACGTACGGCTGGCCAGCAGTGTACTCAACCTGGAAGGGCTCATAGTCCATACAGGTGTGGTTACCCGGGATG
>CAYFNI010000088.1:0-9333 GCA_964344495.1 uncultured Methylococcus sp. | reverse complement strand
TGGCGGACCTGGCGTGGACGTGCCCAGACTGGGTGTTCTCAGTCCGAAGACCGCGGATAGCTGCAGGCGCAGGAGTCCCGGACACCCCGCAAGCGCTCGGGTGTTCTGGAGCAGCCTGCAAGCAGGCACAGGCAGGCGAGTAACACTGACCACAGGCCTATCGACCGCATGACCGCGCTTTTCAGGGAGCTTTCTGCAAACACAGCGGCACCTTAGACATCCGTCCAAGCCTCGTCAAATCGACATGCCCCTGAAGCCTGATCAAAATGGGCAGGGGGATTCAAAGCACATTGGCTCAGCGGTGAATGGATGCTCGAAAGCCAGCCGACTGGCGTGCAGTTTCAGTCGATCCGAGGCCGGCGCATGCGGCGCACCGTAGAGCGGATCGCCCAGAATCGGATGGCCGATGGCGGCCAGATGTACCCGCAACTGGTGTGATCGGCCGGTGTGTGGGACCAGTTCCAGACGGCTCCAGCCCGCCCGGTGTTCAAGCAGGCGCCAGTCGCTGCGGCAGGGTTTGCCGCCGGGATCAGGTCCGTACAACGGTGGTTGATGGCTGCGTTTGCTCAGCGCCAGCGTGATACTGCCCGATGGCGTGGCAGGCTGGCCGGCCACATCGGCTCGATAGATCTTGAGCACGCGCCGCTCGGCAAACAGTCGGCTCAGGGCGCGATGCAGGTCGGCATTCGTGCTGAGCAACAGCAGGCCGGAGGTATCGCGATCCAGTCGATGGACCAGTTGCAGGCTTGGCCAGTGGTGACGTAAACGGCTCAAGAGCGAGTCGGCCTGATTAGCACCGAGCCCCGGCTGGCACAGCAACCCCGCCGGTTTGTCGGCGACGATCAAACCCTGATCGGCATGAATCAGGCGGATGCCGGAAAGGTCATCGATCAGGTCGGAGGCATCTGACGCGGGCAGCAACATCGGCGATAAGTCACAAGGAGTGGCCCGCATCATGCCAGATGCGGTGCCTCTGCGCCGGATTTTGCTGTGGTCTAAGATCGTGGGGCACAAAAAACCCGTGGCGGACGCTTGTGTCCGCCACGGGTCGGGTGCCCTTGGCTCAGGAACCGCCTTGCAGGTTGGTACGGGTAGTCCAGCCTGTCTTGCCAGCGCAATCGCCGTCGGTAATCTTGACTTTCACATACTGCAACAGGTCGATGACCTGAACTTCCTCGACAACGCCATGCGTGCCGGGGCGAGCCGTGCAGATGCTCTGGTCGACATCTTCCTCGGACACTGAAGCGCTCATCATCCCGGGCGCGGCCGTAATATGTGACAGACCGCCGTTCGGATTTTCGATCGTAACGGATTGGCCGCTGGCCATCGCTGCGTTGACGATCGGCCGGCTGTCGGAGCCTCCCATCAAATTCAAAGCCAGTCCCCCGATCGCGATGCCGCCCACCAGGCCTGCCAGGAGCTTGGGATTGGATTTAAGCGTGGCGAGCAGATTCTGTACGGCTTTCCCTGCGGCTTCTCCTCGGTTGTCGATATGTGTAGCCATTTAGGTGACCCTCAATGTGATTATTGTTGAACGTCAGCGATGCGGGCAGCAGACCCGGTGTGGCGGCCCCGGTTCGACTCTCGAGGCTTGCTCGGTCAGCGCACTGCCTGAGGTCTGCATCAAGGCAAACGTTCAAGCACATCCCCAACGAAGACAGTTGGATGACGGCAGCGCAAAAAGTTCCGCGATTCGCGTCGATGGCTACAAATAAAGTTGTGTATGGCCTAGTTCTGATCCTGATCGTCCGGCCAGATGGCGTTTGGGTCGGCCGTGGAGGAGGCCGGCAGGGTGGCAGGCGCGGGTGGAGTCGCGCCAGTGCTGTCATCGGTATCGGTTGATCGGGTGGGCGTCGGGTTGGGATCATCACGGTAGATCAACCGCGCCGCGGCCGGGCGATTGACCTGCGTCCACGGCATGTTCGGGCCGATGATGATGAGGGTTTTGTAGGCAGACACGACCCGGCCGGTCCTTCGTCCGCTGCGTTCGTCGATCTGATCGACCGGGCCATAGCCGCTGTGGCCGATCAGATGAAACATCTCCTCGGCACGGTAGTCTTCCTCGTGCACACAGCCATGTGATTCGGCCGCTTTGCCCATGTCGCGAATTGATGCGCGGTCCAGCGACGAATGCAATGCCATGCCGCCGTGAAAAAACACCGCCCACAGCATCGGTGCGTCATATTCGTGTGACCAGTGACGCGAGGAAAAGGTCTTGGGCGTGAAATACCCGGAGGCCGTATCGTGCCCCTGCATACCCGTCGACACCAGCCAGTAGTACAGCAAGCCCGTGCCACGTTGATAGACGCGCAGAGTCTGCTCACGTCCCCAGAAAGCGTCATCGCTCTTGCTGATCACCACGATCAGGTTATAGCTGTCGAAATCCGGATCATCGAGCGGATTCGGCAGCGCGTTCGCCTCGGATTTATCGGGATCCACATAAGGCGAGAAGGCCTTGGTGACGCCAAAGTGATAGCTCATGTCCGATCCGGGATCGTTCTCGTAGCGGGGCGTCGGCTGGGTTCTGGGAAACCCGTCCCAGGGGCCATCGGGACCGCCATTCATGGCCTGGACAGAGAGTGCCGGTAACGACAGCACAGCCGCCATCAGCGCGGCAAGGACGGGACGTGAGTGAAAGCGAATCATAAGGGAAGCTCCGATAAATTGTGCGGCCGGACTATACCTGACGACGCCGCCGATCTGAACCGCCCGGAGGCAACACCGCATCGACCGGGTGATTGCTCCCATTGCCTCAACAGTGAAAAATGCACACATTGCCGTTCACCGCCGGCGATGGCCTGAAGGCCTGTTACTCGAACCGCCCCACGCACCGAGACCTGCACGTGACCTCTGCACCGCTCCAGCCCGGCCTGATGCTCGTCCATGGCAACCGTCCGGAAGCCCTGCGCGACCTGCGGCACAGTGGCCTGGGCGAGGGTTAAAACCGATGCGTTTGAATCCGCGTTTTGGGGCATTAGACACCACGGAGATTGATGGATGACGGAACACACTACCCCGGCAGCGATGCGGGCGATCGCCGGTCTTGAGGCAAGCAAAGGGTTGATCACGATTCTGGCCGGTTTCGGGTTGCTGTCGCTGGTACATGCGGATCTGCAGCAACTGGCCGAGCAGCTGGTGGGACATTTGCATCTGAATCCGGCCAGCCGCACGCCACGTATTTTTCTCGACTTCGCCGGCCGGTTGACGGATGGCCGATTGTTCCTGCTTGCCTGCCTCGCGTTCGGCTATGCCGGTATTCGCTTCATCGAGGCCTATGGGCTGTGGTTTGCCCGGCTCTGGGCGGAGTGGTTCGCCGCGCTCAGTGGCGGAGTCTACGTGCCGTTTGAACTCTATGAGCTGACGCACAGCGTGACGCTGTTGAAGGGGGCGATGCTGGTCATCAACCTGGGCATCGTCGCCTATATGAGCCGGGCTCTGATCGCCCGCTACCGTTCACACTCGATCGATCCGTCAGCTTGAACCCATGGTCATGAATCCGAACCCTTCCGATGTCATCTGTCGCTGCAGTGGCACGACCATCGAAAAAGTCCGCCTGCGAATCGAGCAGGGCGATAGGGATCTGGACAGTATTTCGCGGGCGACCGGCGCCTGTTCCGGTTGCGGAGCGTGTGATGTGGACGTTATGGCGCTGTTGGCGGAGGCATTGCCGCTCGCTCCGCCTAACTGCGATTCCACGGCCTGATCGCTGTTGGCGAACGGGCCGGGTCGGGATCAGTGGGTCAGCAGCTTGGGGCGGTCGCCGACCAGTTCCAGCATCAGACCGCGATAGGGCCGCAACTGGGGCAGGTCCGGTATTTTCCAGGTTTTGCCGGTGATGTGCGCCATTGCATTGTTGAGCCAGAGTTTGTTCGAGCGCGCCTGGCGCAGGATGAAGTGCAGGCTTTCATCCTGCTGGATCAGGGCAAAATCATCCAGCCAGATTTCAATCGGTTCTGATTCGCCATACAGGGTCGTGCAAACGTAGATCCGGCGGGCATCAAGGTCGAAATGGTAGTCCGCCATGCGGGCGATGCCCTTGGTGACGAGGTTGCCGACGCCGATCACCAGGCATTTGGGTGTCCAGCGGATGGCGAGTTTGATGAAACGTGCGGTGAGGCTCATGTCGAATGGGTGGCAGTCGGTTAAGGGAAATCAGATCGCGGGTTCCGAGTCCCCGGGGCGGGGTTGCAGGCGGGCGAGTTTCCGGCAGATCGGCAGCGCCGTCAACCGCATGCTGGGCCCCGAGAGGCGAGATTGAGGGCGAATGCGTTTAAACTGCCTGCCTTGGTGTTACTTCGGACGTGAATCATGAAAATCGGCACGGCACTGACTCCCGGCGCAACGCGCGTGATGTTTTTCGGCAGCGGCGAGCTGGGCAAGGAGGTGGTCATCAGCCTGCAACGCTATGGCATCGAGGTTATCGCCGTGGATCGCTATGCCGGTGCGCCGGCCCAGCAGGTGGCGCATCGTAGCCATGTGGTCGACATGACGGATGCCGCCGCCGTCCGCCAGTTGGTCGAAGCGGAGCGTCCTCACATTATCGTGCCGGAGATCGAAGCGATTGCGACCGACGCGCTGGCCGAGATCGAGCGGGAGGGTCTGGCGACCGTGATTCCGACGGCGCGAGCGGTGCAGCTGACCATGAACCGGGAGGGCATCCGCCGCCTGGCCGCTGAGGAACTGGGCCTGCCGACATCGCCCTACGTCTTCACCGATTCGTTGGAGGGCCTGCGCGCAGCGGCTGAACGGGTCGGTTACCCCTGTTTCGTCAAGCCGATCATGTCGTCGTCTGGCAAGGGCCAGTCGATGCTGCGTTCGCCGGCCGATGTCGATGCTGCCTGGGCGCATGCGCAGACGGCGGGGCGGGTTCAGAATGCGCGCATCATTGTCGAGGGCAAGGTGGAGTTCGATTTTGAAATCACCTTGCTGACGGTGCGTTCCCTCAATGGCCGGGGCGACGTGGAGACGCAGTTCTGCGAGCCGATCGGGCATCTGCAACAACAGGGCGATTATGTCGAGAGCTGGCAACCACAACCGATGTCCGCGCGTGCGCTGGCCGAGGCGCGACGGATAGCCCGCGCCGTGGTCGACAACCTGGGCGGGCGCGGTCTGTTCGGGGTGGAGCTGTTCGTGCGTGGTGATCAGGTCTGGTTCAGCGAGGTCAGCCCACGCCCGCACGACACAGGCATGGTGACCATGATTACGCAGGCGCAGAGCGAGTTTGAGCTGCACGCCCGCGCGATTCTGGGCCTGCCCGTTTCGACGGCACTGCGCGAGCCCGGCGCGAGTGCCGTGGTCTATGGCGGTATCGATGCCGAGGGCGTGCTGTTCGATGGACTGGATCAGGCCTTGTCGGAGCCGGGCGTGGAACTGCGGCTGTTCGGCAAGCCGGTGGCGTACGAGCATCGGCGGATGGGTGTCGCGCTGGCGGTGGCGGCGGATGTAGACGAAGCCCGTGTCCGCGCCCGGCAGGCCGCCCGGTCAGTTCGCGTGTCGGCTCCAGAGTGAGTCAGCGGCGTTTCAGGAGGGAAGGGTACGGTTTTCATTTGGGTGCAATCCGTGTAAAACTCCGGCCGGTGATTGGCTAACCGGATTGATTTCCAAGCGCATGAAGTGTCTGTGGTCCAGTGTGGTGCTTATTCCGGCGGTTGCCCTGATCGGGATCATGTCGCCTGAAGCCGGCGCTGACGTCTACAAGTTTGTGGGCAAGAACGGGCAGGTTACGTACACCGACGCCCCGCCACACAATGGCTACCGGCTGGTCATCAAGTCGCCGCTGCGCGAGACCAAGCCCGTGACCCTCTCGCTCGGCGCAGGCCGAAAGTTGAACGAGACTGCTACGGCCCCAAACCGCCCGAATGTTGTGGCCTCGGGTTGGCCAAATTCGGCAGCGACCGGACTGCCGCTGGATGTTCGGCGCTCCCAGTATGCTTTGCTGATTGAGCAGGCAGCCTTCCGGCACGGTCTTGATCCGGCCTTGTTACACGCTGTGATTCAAGCGGAATCGTCCTACAACCCCGTCGCCGTTTCCCACAAGGGGGCGATGGGTCTGATGCAGTTGATGCCGGGTACTGCCTCGCGCTACGGCGTGCGGGATCCCTATGATCCGGAGGACAACATCTCAGGCGGGGCGCGCTATTTGCGAGACCTGCTGGGCATGTTCCGGTCCGACGTACGGCTAGCGGTCGCGGCCTATAACGCCGGCGAGCGCAATGTCATGAAATATGGGTACCAGATTCCGCCCTTCGAGGAAACGCGCAACTACGTCTCCAAGGTGCTGGATTATTACTATCGCCTAAACTGAATTTGAGCCTCGCGCGCCCCTTTGGTCAGTATCAGACAACGGTCACGCCAAAGCGGCTAAGGATGCCGGTGAGCTGAATCAGGGGTAGCCCGATCAGGGCGTTGGGATCATCGCCTTCAATGCGGCTGAGCAATGCAATGCCCAAGCCCTCCGACTTGAAACTGCCGGCGCAGTCCAGTGGCTGCTCTCGATCAACGTAGCGTTCGATCTCGGCAAGCGTAAGTTCGCGAAAACTGACGCGGCAAAGATCCAGAGCTGAGCACGCGATTCCGGTTTCGGCCTGGATGACGGTCAGCGCGGTATGGAACGCCACGGTCTTGCCGGAGGCGAGACGCAATTGCGCGATGGCTGCGGAGCGGGTGCCCGGTTTGCCGATGATCTGCCCATCCAGCGTGGCGACTTGGTCCGAGCCGATTACTAGGCCCTTACCGGTGCGCTGCGCGACGGCCTCCGCCTTGGACAGGGCAAGCCGCCGCACCAGGGCATCCGGTGTCTCATCTGCCAGCGGTGTTTCATCGACCGCCGGCGCCACAGTGAGGAAGGGCAGGCCCAGTTTTTCCAGCAGTGTTCGCCGATAGGCTGAAGTGGAGGCCAGGATGAGTTGCGGATTCACGTCTGGGATCATCATGGTGGATCGCTTGTTTTTGACAGGTTTCGGTCTTTGCAGATAATATTCGCCGATTATGCCTGACCGTTTGCCGGACGTAATCGATCCCATCAGCTTTGCTGACAAGCGAGTTCACCTTGTGGGTGAGATCGGATTGGACGGCCTGGACAGGCTGGCTGATCGTTTGGTGGATCGTGCTGGCAAGGTACGCCTTGACCTGCAGTTCGGGAAGTCGGGCCGACAGGTCACGATCACCGGCAGGGTTGCTGCGGAGCTGGTTTTGCAATGCCAGTGCTGCATGGAGCCCTTGAACTGGCGGGTGGAAAGCGATCTCAATCTGGGGGTAGTGAGCTCGATCGAGGAAGCCCTGCTGCTGCCGGATTCGATGGAAGCCCTGATGGTCGAGACCGGTGGCGAGGTGTTGACCGCAGATATCGTGCAGGATGAGCTATTGCTGGCCCTGCCCACGATACCGCAGCATCCCGATTGTCGCCCCGTTAACCTGAACCGGCAGGATTCGACCCGCCCCAACCCCTTTGCTGAGCTGGCTCAGCTGAAGAAAAATACATCGTCCTAGGAGCTAAAATGGCCGTTCAACAAAACCGTAAAACCCGTTCCAAACGCGATATGCGCCGTTCGCACGATGCGCTGACCGCTACGGCGCTGTCCATCGAACCGACGACGGGTGAAACCCATCGTCGTCACCATGTCAGTGCTGACGGTTTCTATCGTGGCCGTCAGGTCATTGCCCGCAAAGCCGAGGCTGCCAGCGAAGAATAAGCCTGGCGGTCGCTCTCTCCGGGGCCTCTTTTTTCCATCACGTTAACCCTTGCCTCGCTGCATCAGGAGCCTATGTCGCGAAAGCTGACGATTGCGCTTGACGCCATGGGCGGTGATCACGGTCCGGATGTGATCGTGCCCGCGGCGCTGGACAGTGCTGCCCGTTACCCGGACCTGCATTTGCTGCTGGTCGGGGATCAGGAGCGACTGGGACAGGTGCTGCGGGGGCGCGAAGCCAAATTCAACGGTCGTATCCGCATTCACCACGCCTCCGAAGTGGTCGAGATGCACGAGACACCGTCCAAGGCCTTGCGCGGCAAGAAAGATTCCTCCATGCGGGTGTCCATCAACCTGGTCAAGGAGGGCGTGGCGGACGCCTGTGTCAGTGCCGGGAATACGGGCGCGCTGATGGCCATCGCCAAGTTCGTGCTCAAGACCATCCCCGGGGTGGATCGGCCCGCCATCATCGCCATGTTGCCGTCAAAGACGGGTCATACGCATGTACTGGATCTGGGTGCCAATGTCGATTGCACCGCCGAACATCTCTGTCAGTTCGCGGTCATGGGCTACGAACTGGTCAAGGCGGTCGAGGATCGTGAGCATCCGAGCGTGGGTCTGCTCAACATTGGCGAAGAGGAAATCAAGGGTAACGAGCAAGTCAAGCAGGCCGCCAAACTGCTGGCCGATACACATATCAATTTTGTCGGCTTTGTCGAAGGAAACGATATTTTTGCCGGCAATGTGGATGTGGTCGTGACCGACGGGTTTACCGGCAATGTGGCCCTGAAGGCCATTGAGGGCTTCGCCAAACTGCTGGGCGGCTCGCTCAAGGCCGAATTTACCCGCAACGTCTTTACCAAAATGCTTGGCGTGCTGGCGTTGCCGGTGCTGCGGGCATTTCGTGCCCGGTTTGATCCGCGCCGCTATAACGGTGCCAGTCTGGTGGGCTTGCGCGGCATTGTCGTGAAAAGTCACGGCAACGCCGACCGTACCTCGATTGCCAATGCCATTCGTGTGGCCGTCCTTGAAGTCGAAAAGGGCGTGCCGGACCGCATCGGCAAGCGGGTCGCCGAAGTTTTTGCCTCGAGGGACGCCGGGTGACACGGTATGCGCGACTGCTGGGCACCGGGAGCTATCTGCCGGACACGGTTCTGACCAACGAGCAGATTTCAAAAACCGTCGACACCACACATGAGTGGATTGTCGAACGCACCGGCATTCACGAGCGCCGCATCGCGGGTCGCGATGAGAGTGCCTCCAGCATGGCCGAGATGGCTGCCCGGCGGGCGCTTGAGGCGGCCGGCATGACCGCGGACGCACTGGATCTGATCATTGTTGGTACCGGCACGCCCGACCGCGTGTTCCCCAGTACTGCCTGTCTCTTGCAGCATCGGCTTGGCATTCGCAACTGTGCTGCGTTTGACGTACAGGCCGCCTGTTCCGGATTTGTATTCGCCCTCAGCATTGCCGACCAGTACATCCGCGCCGGCACTGCCCGCCATGTCCTCGTGGTGGGCAGCGAAATGAATTCCAGACTGGTGGACTGGAGCGATCGCTCCACCTGTGTTCTGTTCGGAGACGGTGCCGGTGCAGTGGTTCTCGGTGTATCCGACGAGCCGGGGCTTCTGAGCACCCACATCCA